>JAQBQH010000334.1 GCA_028287105.1 Myxococcales bacterium | reverse complement strand
CCCTCCGTCGGGGCCTGACGAACCGCAGCCTGTTCCTGCTTTAGCGCGAGCGATTGAGGAAGAGGTCGACATTGCCGTGCGCGACCGCGAGATCGCGGCGGCCGTCGCCGTCGTAGTCGCCGCTCGTCAGCGACGCCGCGGTGATCCCGGTCGTGTCGAACGTGCCGAATTTGACGGGCGCCTGCAGCGTGCCGTTGCCATTGCCGAGGAGCACGGTGAGGTAGGCCTGCCCGGCGGCGGGTAGCACGAGGGTCGCGACGTCGAGGCGTCCGCCGCCGTTGAAGTCGGCGACGACGACGTGCGTGACCGCGCCGGGGCCCGAGAGCGCGTGCACCGTCGCGCCGAGCGTAAAGGTCCCGTCGCCCTTGCCGAGTGCCACGAGGATGTCGCCGCCGCCGAGGCCGACGACGAGGTCCAGCCGGCCGTCGCCGTCGAGGTCGCCGGAGCCGAGGGCCACGGCTGCGCGCGTCAACGCGACCATGCCGAGCGCACCGAAGCTGCCGTCGGCCTTGCCGAGGAGGATGGTGAAGTTGCCGCTGGTCGCGTCGCCGCCGCCGACGACGAGATCAATCTGACCGTCGCCGTTCCAGTCGCCGCTGGCGATGACCGCGGGGGCGCGGCCGACGTTGTAGTTGTCGTGCGTCGTCCTGCCCGAGAGGAACACGCTGGCGCCGGTGCCGGCTCCGCCGTTGCCGTTGGCGGTCGCGACGTCGCTCTTGCCGTCTTGGTTGAAGTCGCCGGTGACCACCGAGATAGGCTGTGGCTCGCCGACGAGGCCCGACGCCATGGCGAAGCCGCCGGCGCCGTTGCCGAGGGCGAGCGCGACGTTGCCGAAGGCGGCGCCGGAGCCGAGCGCCGCCACGAGGTCGAGGTTGCCGTCGCCGTTCAAGTCCCCGAGCGCGAACCAACTCGGCTGCGCGACGGTGGAGAAGAGCGCGCCGGTGGTGAAGCTGCCGGTGCCCGAGCCGAGGAGGGCGTTGCCGCCGTCGCCGGTCGGGCCATTGCCGCCGACGACGAGGTCGGCACGGCTGTCCTTGTTGACGTCGCCGGTGACGGCCACGCGGCCCGACGCGGTGGGGATCGCAGTCTGCGGGGCGAACAGGAGCGCGCCTTCGACGCCGACTCCGCCGCCACCACCCGCACCGCCGCCACCCGCACCGCCGCCACCCGCGCCGCCGCCACCACCACCCGGCGGCCCCGCGAAGCAGCCGACCGCGCCCATCACGCCACCCGCTGCCATGGCCAACCAGACGACGCCCACGCGCATGCGAACCTCTCCGACTACCTACATACGCGCCCAGAGCTTCGCGGCCAGCTCGCGCGCCCGCGCGTAGATGCGCTCCTCGTCGACGTTGACGAGCGCGCCGTCGTGCATCACGGTCTGCCCGTCGACGGTGACGCCGCGAACCTGGGCGGCGCGCAAGCCGAACAGTAGATGTCCGCCGAGGTTGCCGTCGCTGAGCGGGGTCGGCGACCGATACTCGAGCGTGATGGTGTCGTCGAGCGATTCGGCGTCGAAGAGCCCGGCCGCGAAGCGCCGGCCTCGTGCGAGGGCGGCGCCGACATCGAACGCGTCGCCGTGATCGCGCGCGGCGAAGAAGGCGAACTGCGCTTCGCCGCGCATGTCGGCGTCGATGCCGTCGGTGCCGAGGAGGAGCTGCGCACCGAAGCGGCCCGGCCGCGCGTAGCCGACGGCGTTGTTGGCGTTCGACCGCGCGTTGTGCACGACGTGGGCGCCGGCGGCGGCGATGCGCGCGGCGTCGGCGTCGCTGACGTGCACGCAGTGCGCGAGGAGCGAGCGCGCGTCGAGGAGACCGCGCGCGTCGAGCCACTCGACGGTGGAGCGGCCGTCCTTGTGCGCATCGACGGCATCCTCGGCGACGTGGATGTGCACGCCGGCGCGATGGCGCGCGGCGACCTCGGCGATCGCCTCGGCGGTGCCGTCGGAGAGCGTGAACGCGGCGTGTGCGCCGACCATCGCGCGCACCAGACGCGGCGGCTCCGAGCGCACCCGCTGGAGAAACCGATCGTTCTCGCGCACGCCGGCGCGCGCTTCGTCGGGGCCGTTGCGATCGGTCACCTCGTAACAGACGACCGCGCGTAGGCCGACACGGGCGATGGCGGCGGCCACCAGATCGAGCGAGCCGTCCACGGCGGAGCCGCGCGCGCCCGGCGACGCGTGATGATCGATGATGGTCGTACAGCCGGCGCGCGCCGCTTCACAGGCGCCCACGAGCGCCGATAGCTCCACCGTCTCGGCGTCGAGCGCGCGGTCGAGCTTCCACCAGACCTTCTCGAGGATCTCGACGAAGCTGCGCGGCGGCGCCGGCGGCTGCGGCATGCCGCGCGCGAGCGCCGAGTAGAGATGCGTGTGCGCGCAGACGAAGCCGGGGAGCGTCAGACGGTCATGATGCGTCTGCATCATGCGGGGCGGGGGCCGTCGGCAGCGACGATGGCGCGCACGTCGTCGAGCGACACGTTGATGCGGCGCGCGTCGGGACAGGCGCGCTGCGCCGAGCGCACGTCCTTGAGCCCGTTGCCGCTGACGATGTGCAGCACCGTCTCGGTCGACTTGACGGTCTCGTCGGTGATGGCGCGCAAGAGGCCGGCGATGCCGGTCACGCCTGCCGGCTCGCCGAAGACGCCGGTCTTTTGCGCCAGCTCGTACATGGCGGACAAGATCTCCTCGTCGCTGACCGCGACCATGGCGCCGCCCGACTCGCGGATGGCGCGCAGCGCCTTGGTCTGGTTGCGCGGCTGTCCCACGGCGATCGAGTCCGCGAGCGTCTCGGGGCGGCGCGGCCGCACAGTCTCGTCGCCGGCGTGGAACGCCTCGAAGATCGGCTGCGCGCCCTCGGCCTGCACGCCGAGGAGGCGCGGCAGCTTGTCGATGATGCCGAACCGCTTCATCTCGACGAAGCCCTTCCAGATGCCGGCGATCGTGCAGCCGTCACCGACGGCGACCGAGACCCAGTCGGGGATCTTGCCCGCCATCTGCTCGGCCGCTTCGAGCCCGGCGGTCTTCTTGCCTTCGATCAAATAGGGGTTGATGGCGCAGTTGCGGTTGTACCAACCGAACGCTTCCGCCGCCTCTTGACACAGATAATAGGCTTCGTCGTAGGTGCCCTCGACGAGCAGCACGTTCGACTTGAAGATGCGCAGCTGCGCGACCTTGCCCTCGGGCGCGTGCGCCGGCACGAAGATGTAGGAGCGCAGCCCGAGGTTCGCCGAGAAGCCGGCCAGCGACGAGGCAGCGTTGCCCGTCGAAGCGCAGCAGATGGTGTCGAAGCCGAGCTCCACCGCCTTGGCGGTGCCGACCGCGGAGGCGCGATCCTTGAAGCTGCCCGTCGGCAGGCGGCCGTCGTCCTTCAAGTACAAGTTGGCGATGCCCCAGCGGCGCGCCAGCTCGGGGAACTCCATGATCGGCGTCCAGCCGATCTGCAGCGACGGCAGCTTGGCGTTATCGGCGAGCGGCAGGATGGGCAGATAGCGCCAGATGTTCCGCTCGGCGCGCTGCAGGTGGTCCTTGTGGAACAGGCGCGCCTGGCGCTCGTAGTCGTACTCGACGTCGAGGATTCCCCAGCCGCCGTCGGGGCGCGTGCCGCAGGAGGGGCAGGTGTACATCGCCTCGTCCTCGCGGAACGCCTTGCCGCATTCGACACAGCGGAGTGCCGCAATCTTCTCCATGGGTGATACTCTATAACGGGAGGGTTTGATGCGCAGCACCGTCGTGGGGATCGTCGCGCTCGTTTCCCTGGCCGGCTGTTTCGGACCGCCGAGCCAGGTCAACGCCAAGGACAGCATCAAGCTCAACGGCACGGTCAAGACGCAGGAGGGCGGCGCGTCGCCGGCGGCGAAGGTCAAGCTCATCCGCCATCCCGATCCGCTGCAGGCGCTGAGTCAGGTGTTCGTGGCAGTCGGCTCGATCGGCCTCGCCTGCATCGGCGGGCAGCTCGACATCTGCAGCTCGTTCGAGGAGTCGGACAGCGACGGCGGCGGCAACTATCAGTTCGCGATGCGGGGCGCCGACACGCAGGGCTCGACGGGCGAGGCGCTCACGTTCACGTCGTTCGCGGGCTGTCCGAGCGGCGGCTGCGCGGTCTCGACCGACTTCCAGATCCAGCGCACGACGCTGACCATTCCGGCGATGAATTTCTGGAGCGACGCCGGCACGCTCGCCGACGACACCGCGGGAAATCCCGGCTTCGCCTGGCCGACGCTCGAGTCGCGCATCGGCGGCGCGGCAGCCGACGATTACCGCGTCACCATCACCACGCCCGACAACGTCACCATCTGGCAGCAGGACGCGGCCAAGGCGTCGTCGCTGTCGATCGATCGCCGCGTGACGCAGGATTCACAGGGTCAGTGGACCGTGGTGGCGACGCGCAAGCAGCCGGGCAACGGCACCGACTTCACGTTCAACTGGTTCGCGCCGCCGCAGAGCTATCCGAATCACGGGCTGATCCCGCTGTCGCGCAATCAAGATTGCTACACGCAGGGCGCCGACGGGATGCCGTCGCGGCTGGCGCGCCCCTGTCCGGTCACCGACGGCAATCCGGCGACGCGCTTCGTGCCGGTGCAGGCGGCGGCCTGCCCGTCGGGGATGACCTGCCCGGCGACGCCGCTCAACAACTGGATCATGGTCGACATCGGCTTCTCGCATCCGCTGGCGTTCCTGGTCATCTACGATCTGGCCGTCACCAACGCGACGGCCAACGTCCTCGTCGAGACCTCGGATGACATGACGAGCTGGACGCTCCAGCAGACGCTCAAAGGGCAGGCCTATCAGACGACGACGCTGGCGGGCGCGGCGCGCTACTTGCGCCTGCGGCTCTCGGACCCGATGGCGCAGTTCGGCGGCGCCGGCAATTCCGAGATCGCCATCTTCGCGCCCTTCTAGCGAGCGAGGAAGGCGGCGGCGCGCGCGTCGCCGCTCGGGATCGCGAGCGCTTCGTCGTACTCGGGCGTGACCACGGTGGCGGATGGCGCGTGGACGCGCGCCTCGGCGACGAAGCCGTCGAGATCGATACCGCGCAGAAGGTGCAGCCCGCCGTCGAGCGGTGCGAAGAAGGCGTCGTGGTGCGTCGGCACGATCAGCCGTGGTGCGAGCGCACCACAGAGGCGCGCGAGATAGTCGCGCGTGGCCTGGCGGCCGGCGAGCCCGACGAGGAGCACGTCGGCCTGCGCGCCGGCCAGCTCCGCGTCGACGAGATCCGCCGAGCCGTTGTGGTAGATGCGCACGCCGGCGAGGTCGATGAGGATGCCGAACGCGCCGCCCATGCGATAGCGCCAGGCGTGCACCGGCAGCGTCGGCGGCGCGGTCACGTCGCCGACGAAGGGCACGCGGTTGAACGCGACGCGTCCGTGCAGGCTCGGGACGAAGCGGATGGTCGCGTCGCCGATCTGCAAGGTGCGCCCGTGCGGCGGCACTTCGGCGAGCTGCGTCTCGGGTACGCCTTCGGCGCGACCGAAGTTGCAGGTGCTGGCGCTGCCGACGAGCGTGGCGCCGGTGGTGCGCGCGATGAAGGGCGCATCGAGCAGATGATCGAAGTGGCTGTGTCCGCACAAGACGCCGTCGACGCGGTCGGGCAGGCGCGCGCGAATCGCCGCTTCGTCGGGCGCGATGCGGCCGAGGAGCGCGCCGAGCGACGGTCGCGTCAAGAAGGGATCGAGGAGCAGCGTGGTGTTGGCGCTCTCGATCACGTGACCGGCGGTGCCGAGCCAACGAATGCGCACGCTCGCGCCGGCGGCCGATTGCGTCGTCGGACGCAGCTCGGCGCGCGGGCGGAAGCGCGGAAACATGCGGCGGTAGAGCCAGCCGGCCATGGCCGGCTAGAGGCGGACGCCGAGGACGCCGAGGAAGTCGACGTCGACGGCCGTGAAGCTCGACGGCACCGGCCGGTTGGTCCCGAAGTCGTGCAGCGCGATGGGAAAGCCGGTCGTGAATCCGACGACGAAGTGCTTGGCGACGTTGAACTGCACGCCGACCCCCGGCTCGAAGGTGAAGCCCGTCGTCGAATAGTCCTGCGAGACGGTGACGCCGAAGGCGCTGGCGGAGATGTTGCCGCGGATGTGATCGATGCCGATCATCGCGCGCACGTAGAACGAGCCGACGCTGAACGGCAGGATGAGCCGACCGCCGATGAGCCCGCGCAGACGATAGAAGCGCGCATCGGCGCCGTTCTTCTGGTAGGTGGCGTCGTTGCTGTTGACGGGGATGAAATCGAACTCCGCCTCGGGCGCGACGCCGAGGTGGCGCGAGACGTAGAGGACGAGGCCGGCGCGCACGCCCATCTTGAACGAGGCGTCGGCGAAGTCTTTGTACTTGGAGTCGGAGATGGGGATCGATACGCCGTTCACGAAATCGATGAGGAAGCCGACCTTCATCTGTTCCGCGGCGTACGTGGTGCGAGCGCACAATAAGAGGGCGACGAGCGCAGCTGCCTTGACGAGTTTCATTGCATCTTCTTTCCGCTGATGAATCGCGCCGCCGGGGAGTCCTTCATCGGCAGCGCGGTACGCCGGATACCGTCGAAGCGGTAGAGCGCGTTGGCCACCGCCGGCGCGGTGGGTAGCAGGCCGATCTCGCCGACTCCCTTGGCCCCGAAGGGACCCTCCGGTTCGGCCTCTTCGACGAAGAGGATGTCGATGCGGGGCATCCACTGCGCCCGCAGCACGCCGATGCCGCGCAGCGTGGGATTCTGGATGACGCCGCCTTCGACGACGAGCTCCTCCGAGAGCGCGAAGCCGAGACCCATGTGGATCGAGCCTTCGAGCTGCCCTTCGAGGAGCTTGGGATTGATGACGCGTCCGACGTCGTGCGCCGCGACCAGTCGCTCGATGCGCCCCTTGCGATCGAGGATGACGAGCTGGGTCGCGTAGCCGAACGAGAGATGCGTGATGGGGTTCTCGACGGGCGCGCCGAGCTTCGACGTCTTGTCGTAGATGAACTCGCCGCGGTAGACGTTGCCGGCGAGCTCCGCCAGCGTGCGGCCGGCGTCGAGATCGGCGCGCAGCTTTCCGGCCGCATCGACGACGGCGCGGCCGCCGCAGACGGTGGCGCGCGACGCGGTGGTCATGCCCGACTGCACGTTGTCGCGCGTGTCGACGGTGGCGCGGAAGCGGCGCGGATCGATGCCGGTCACCTCGCACGCCATCTGGATGAGCACCGTGTAGAGCCCCTGGCCCATCTCGGTGTAGCCGTTGGCGAGCGTGATGGTGCCGTCCTTCTCGATGGTGAGCGAGGCGCGCCCGATGTCGGGCATGCCGTTGCCGATGCCGACGTTCTTGATGCCGCAGGCGAGCCCGACCGCCTTGCCCTCGGCGACCGCGGCGTCGTAGTGCGGCTTGACCTTTTGCAGGGTCGCCTTCAAGCCGACGGCGTTGAGCATCTGGCCCGAGCAGAAGCGGCTGCCGTCCTGGAGTGCGTTCTTCCAGCGAATCTCCCAGGCGTCCATGCCGAGCTTTTCGGCCAGCATGTCGACGCAGCTCTCGACGGCGAAGCCGGACTGGTTGGCGCCGAACCCGCGCATCGCGCCGCAGGGCGGGTTGTTGGTGTAGACCGCGACTCCTTCGATGTCGACGTTGGCGACGTCGTAGGCGCCGGTGGCGTGGCCGCAGGCGCGCTCGATGACCTTCGAGCCGACCGACGCATAGGCGCCCTTGTCGCCGATGAGCCGCACCTTGACCGCGGTCAGCATGCCCTCGGCGTCGCAGCCGACGGTGTAGGTCATCTCGATCGGATGGCGCTTGGGATGGAGGCGGATCGATTCGACGCGGTCGATGACGAGCTTGACCGCCTTGCCGGTCACCTGCGCCAGCAGCGCCGTCTGCGCCTGGATCGACAGGTCCTCCTTACCGCCGAAGGCGCCGCCGCAGGTGATGAGCGTGACGGAGACCTCGTCCGCCTTCATGCTGAGCGCGCTGCACAGCTGTCGATGATCGTCGTAGACGCCCTGGCCCTGCGAGTAGACGCGCAGTAATTGTGCAGTTGCACCATCAACGTCAGCGATTCCGCGCGGCACCGCCAGACAGGCTTCCGGCTCCAAAAAGGCGTGCTCGATGAACTGGGTCGACCAGGTGCCGGTCACCACGTGCGCCGATTTCGCGAGCGCCGCGTCGGCGTCGCCGCGCTTGGTCTTCGACGACGACAGGACGTTGTCGGCGTGGCCGTTCTCGGGATGGAGCAGCGGGGCGCCGGCGGCCAGCGCCTGCGCCGTCGAGGTCAGCGGCTCGAGGACCTCGTAGTCCACCACGACCAGCTCCGCAGCGCGGCGCGCGATGTGGCGCGTGTCGGCGGCGATGGCGACGATGATGTCGCCGGTGTAGCGGGTCTCTTCACCGACGGCGACGAAGAGCGGCCAGTCGGGATAGATGAGCCCCTGCCAGCGCTGGCCCGGCACATCGGCGGCGCCGACGATCGCGCGCACGCCGGGGAGGGCGCGCGCGGCGGTCAGATCGATGCCGCGCACGCGGGCGCGCGGATGCTGGGACAGGACCACCGCGCCGTGCAGCATGTCGGGCAGGAAGAGGTCGTCGATGTAGAGCCGGTCGCCCATCGCCAGCTCTTCGCCCTCGTACTTCGGCAAGGAGGTGCCGACCTTGCCCGACCAGTCGCCGTCGGGGAGGTCGCATTGGCCGGCCAGGACCTTGGAGGCCAGCTCGATGGCGTCGACGATCTTGACGTAGCCCGTGCAGCGGCAGATGTGCGCGCCCAGGCCCTGCGCGATCTCGGCGCGGGTCGGCAGCGGCGCCTTCTTGAGAATATGATGCGCGCGCACCACGATGCCCGGAATGCAGAAGCCGCACTGGACGGCGGCGCTCACGGAAAAGGCGCGGGCGAAGACCTTGCGGGAATGCTCGTCGACGCCTTCGAGTGTGACGATGTTGCGGTGAGCCGCGTTCGCCGCCGGCATGGCGCAGGCGACCTTGGCCTGCCCGTCGACGAGGACGGTACAGCAACCGCACTGCCCCGTTGGCGAGCAGCCATCCTTGGGAGAGGTGACCTGGCACCCCTCGCGCAAGACCTCGAGCAAGGTCGCACCTTCGTGGGTGTCGACGGCTCGCGGGCTGCCGTTCACGGTCAGCTCGATACGCGGCATCTCGGGATGATGCGGAACTAGGCGACGACGGTCAAGCGCGGGTCAAAAATGTTGGACGAAGTCGAGCAATTCCTGAGCGCGATCGCCGGGATTGGCGTCGTTGTAGCGGGCGGCCGCGGCGATGGCGGCGAAGCGATCGCCGATCTCGTGGTAGGCCAGCGCCTCGATGCGATCGCGCTCCGCGTCATAGCTGCAGTCGCGGCGCGAGAGCGAGGTGTCGTGCAGCGCGTTGTGGGGACGGTTGTGCTCGAGATCGCGGCGCGCCTCGGCGAGCCACTGATCGAACGGGCGGCAATTCTCGACGTGGTGGATCGGAATCGCCTGCGCGCGGGCGCGAACGCGCGACGGCACCGCCGCGAGCATCACCGCCGTCACCAGCGACATCCCGAGCATCACCGCGGTGACGCCGGCCGCGATCCGCGCCACCCACGCCCGACGGGCGCGACCGACGCAGTTCCGGCAGAATGCGTCCGCCGAGAAGTAGAGCGTGCAGGGGTCGCATAGAGGAACGCGACAACGAGTGCAGCTACCGACTGCCTCCGCCGCGGCGTGCGCAGCGCAGGCAATCCGCGGCTGGGTTTCGCCACGGTACGCCATAGAATAAAGATACGCGCGGCTCGCGGCCGCGGCAACGACATCTTGCGAACAACGCGCGCCGACTTAGGTTTTCAGACGATGGAAACGACCGCGACCGACGACAAAGTTCAGGCGGTGTGCTCGACCTGCGGAGCCATCAACCGCTTTCCCTATGCGCGGCGGCTCGATGACCCCACATGCGGCAAGTGCAAGCAGAAGGTATTTCCGCGCAAGCCGGTCACCGTCACCGACGCGACCTGGCGCGCCGAGGTCGAGGACTCGCCGATTCCGGTGCTGGTCGACTTCTGGGCGCCGTGGTGCGGGCCCTGTCGCGCGGTCGCGCCGGTGCTCGAAGCCATTGCTCAGGAGCGCGGCGGGCGGCTCAAGATCGCGAAGGTGAACGTCGACGAGAATCCGCGCGTGTCGTCGTTGCAGGGGATTCGGTCGATTCCGGCGATGAAGCTGTTCCGCGGGCCGCTCGAGGTCGGGCAGCAGGTGGGCGCGCTGCCAAAGGAGGCGCTCGATAGCTGGCTCGAGCGCTTCATTTAAGAGCGGTTCGAGTAAGAGCGGTTCGAGCGGTTCATCTGAAGCGCTCGTCGGTGGCAGCGTCAGTCGGTGCAGTGGCCGAGGATGCGCAGTCGATCGAGCTGCTCGACGATCTTCGGCTTCGTGGCGTAGTCGGGAAAGTGTTGCAGGAACTGTAGGATCGGCCGCCGCGCCTCGCAGAACTGACCCTTCTGTTCGAGCAGGGCGGCCAGGTTGAACGGGATGCGATCGGCCGCGGGCAAGAGCACCAACGTGCGGCGATAGTCGGCGATGGCGTCGTCGATGCGCCCCATCTCTTCGTAGGCCATGCCGCGCCACCACGGGTAGTCGTGATCTTGTGGGTCGTGCGCCATCAGCTTCGTCGCTTCTTCGACGGCGGCGGCGTGATCTCCCAGATGCTGATCGGCGCCGTAGCGCACCCAGCGCAGGCGATACCACTCGCCGCACTGCTTGAAGTAGCCGTCGGAGTCGACGAGCGCGCGGCGATAATCGCCGGCCTGATTGAGCGCCTCTTCGAGCTCGAGCGAGGCGCGCTTGTCGCAGCGCTCGGTCATCACTTTATTGTGCAGCTGCGTAATGCGCGCCGTGTCGGCGCCGTAGTCGAACGGCCGCGGCCGGGTGGCTACGCCGACCGCGGCGCCGACGACGAGCGCCAGCACCGCGCCGATCTTGGCCGCCGCGCCGAGGGCGCGTCGCCGTCGCTGGCGGCGCGCGCAGTCGATGCAGTGGGCCATCGACACGTCGTAGACGACGCACGGGTCGCAGAGCGCGCGACCGCAGCGTGCGCAGCTCGCAGCGCCCGGCGCCGCGGCGTGTTTGTAGCAGGCGGGACCCTCGAGCGGCGCGTCACGGTACATCGGATGCTCCTCGCGATTGCCGTGATATACGTAGCAGAAAAGGAGCTCTCCCCATGCCGAGAATCGTGCGCTGCGGCCTGATTCAGGCCTCCAACGCGCTGCCGCCGACCGACAAGCAGATCCCTCTCGAGGCGATCAAGTCGGCGATGATCGAGAAGCACATTCCGATGATCGAGGAGGCCGGTGCCAAGGGCGTCCAGATCCTCTGTCTGCAGGAGCTCTTCTACGGGCCCTACTTCTGCGCCGAGCAGGATCCGCGCTGGTACAAGATGACCGAGCGCGTCCCCGACGGGCCGACCATCAAGCGCATGGCCGAGCTGGCCAAGAAGCATCAGATGGTCATGGTGGTGCCGGTCTATGAAGAAGAGATGACCGGGGTCTACTACAATACCGCCGCCGTCATCGACGCCGACGGAAAGTATCTCGGCAAATATCGCAAGACCCATATCCCGCATTGCCTGCCCGGATTCTGGGAGAAGTTCTATTTCACCCCGGGCGACCTCGGATATCCGGTATTCGAAACGCGATATGCGCGGGTCGGCGTCTATATCTGTTACGACCGCCATTTTCCCGAGGGCGCGCGCGCGCTCGGTCTCGCGGGCGCCGAGATCGTCTTCGAGCCGTCGGCGACGACCGCCGGCCACTCCGAGTATCTCTGGGAGATCGAAGCGAAGTCGCACGCGGTGGCCAACGGCTATTTCGTCGGCACCAACAATCGCGTCGGCAAAGAGGCGCCGTGGAATATCGGCGAATTCTACGGCAAGTCGTACTTCTGCGATCCGCGCGGCAACATCCTGGCGCAGGCGGGTCGCGACAAAGACGAGCTGGTCGTCGCCGACTGCGACCTCGAGATGATCGAGGCGGTGCGCACACAGTGGCAGTTCTATCGCGACCGCCGGCCCGAGCTGTATGGGCCGCTCAGCCGCATCCAGAAATGAACGCGCGCTTCGTCTCGAGGGCAGCCTGACATGAACGACATCCTCATCCGCGGCGGCATGGTCCTCGACGGAACCGGCGCGCCGGCGCGGCGTTCCGACGTGCTCATCCGCAGCGGGCGCATCCTCGCGGTCGAAGACGACGTCACCATCGACGGACGCTATCGCATCATCGACGCTGGCGGCCTCTACGTCGCGCCGGGCTTCATCGATACCCATTCGCATTCGGATCTGCGCGTGCTGGCGGAGCCCGATCTGCCGATGAAGGTGATGCAGGGCATCACGCTCGACGTCCTCGGGCAAGACGGGATCTCGGTGGCGCCGGTGCGCGACGAGGATGTCGAGCACGTCAAGAAGCAGCTCGCGGGGCTGCTCGGCGATCCCGACGTGCCGCGCGACTGGCGCAGCGTCGCCGACTACCTCGCGCTGCTCGATCGCGGCGCCGGGTTGAACCTGGCGTACCTGGTGCCGCATGGCGCGGTGCGCGCGGGCGCGATGGGGCTCGGCGCGCGTCGGCCCGACGCGGCGGAGCTCGAGCGCATGGTCGGCCTCGTGGCGCGAGCGATGGACGAAGGAGCGCTCGGGCTGTCGACGGGGCTCATCTATCCGCCCTGCTGCTACGCCGACACCGCGGAGTTGGTGGCGCTGTGCACGATGGTGGCGCGCAAGAACGGCGTCTTCGTGGTGCACATTCGATCGGAATCGGATCACATCGTCGCTGCCGTCGACGAGATGATCGACGTGGGGCGCAAGAGCGGCGTGCACGTGCACCTGTCGCACTTCAAGATCGCCGGCCGCGACAACTGGGCGCGCGTCGGCGAGATGCTCGATCACGTGCGCGCCGCGCAGGACAGCGGCGTGCGCGTCACCGCCGATCAGTATCCGTACGTCGCCGGGTCGACGATGTTCGGCGCCATCCTGCCGCCCTGGGCGCACGACGGCGGCTCCGAGGAGACGCTGGCGCGGCTGGCGTCGACCGAAGAGCGCGGCCGCATGCGCGCGGCGATGGAGAAGGCAGGGCCGAACGACTGGGACAGCTTCTGGCAGTGGACCGGGCCGGAGGGCATCGTCATCGCCGATGTGCCGTCGGGGCGGCGGCCCGAGGTTCTGGGCAAGAGCGTCGCCGAGGCGGCGCAGGCGGCCGGCAAGGAGCCGCTCGATTTCGCGCTCGACCTCTTGTCGACGGAGCGCATGGGCGTCTCGATGATCAGCTTCTCGCAGTCCGAAGACGTGGTGGCGCGCGTGATGCGAGAGCCGTATGTCAACGTCTGCACCGACGGCCTGCTCGGCGGGCGGCCGCATCCGCGCGCGTACGGAACCTATCCGCGCATCCTCGGGCGTTACGTGCGCGAGCAGGGCGTGCTGACGCTCGAGGAGGCGGTGCGCAAGATGACCTCGCAGGCGGCCGACGCCATGCATCTGACCGACCGCGGGCGGCTGGCGAGCGATCAGGCGGGCGACGTGGTCGTGTTCGACGCCGAGCGGGTGATCGACAAGGCGACCTTCGCCGATCCACTGCAGCTCTCGGAGGGGATCGTGCACGTCATCGTCGATGGCGTGGCCGTCGTGGAGAAGGAGCGGCCCACCGGCGCCCGGCCTGGCCGCGCCGTGCGCGCGGTCGCTGCCGGCACCCGTCCGACCGTCTGATTGCGCGTGCTACAACGTAGAGCGTGAGCGGCACCGGCGCGGATCTGTTTGCCGAAATTGTGCGACTGCACAACGTCGGTACGCCATGTGCGCTGGCCACGGTGGTGCGCACCGCCGGCTCGACGCCGCGCAAGGCGGCGGCCCGGATGCTGGTGATGCGCGACGGGCGCGTCGTCGGCACCATCGGCGGCGGTCGCGTCGAGAAGGAGGTCACCGACGCCGCCGTGGCGCTGTTGACCGAGGGCGCCGGGGCGCGCGCCAAGCTGTTGCGTTATCACCTGACTCACGAGCTGGCCATGTGCTGTGGCGGCGAGATGGAGGTCTTCGTGGAGCCGCTCGTTCCGGCGCCGCCGCTCGTCGTGTGCGGCGGCGGTCATGTCGCGCATGCGCTGGTGCCGCTGGCCCATCGGGTTGGTTTCTCGCCCATCGTCGTCGAGGAGGCGGAGGAGATGGCGAGCGCCGAGCGCTTTCCCGACGCCGCGCGCATCATCGACAGCTTCGATCCGCGCGACTGGAAGGAGCTGACGATCGACGCCGGCACCTACGTCGTCATCGTCACGCGCGATCACGCGCAGGATCAGGCGCTGCTCGAGTACTTCATCGACAAGGAGCTGGCGTATCTCGGCCTCATCGGCTCCGTGCGGAAGATCGAGATGTTCAAGCAACGGCTGGCGGCGCGCGGCATCGACGCGGCGCTGTTCGCACGGATCAAGGCGCCCATCGGCCTCGACATCGGCGCCGAGACGCCCGACGAGATCGCCGTGGCCATCGTCGCCGAGCTGATCCAGGCGCGTGCGGCGCGGCGGACGGCGAAGTGACCGAGGCGGCGAAGTGATCTGGGCGCTGGTGCTCGCCGCCGGTGCGTCGACGCGCATGGGGGAGGCCAAGGCGCTGTTGCGCACGCGCGACGGCCGCCGCTTCGTCGAGGCCATCGCGGCCACCGCACGGGCAGGCGGCTGCGGCGGTATCGTCGTGGTCGTCGGTCCGCCGCACGGCGAGGCGATCCGGGGCGCGCTGCCGACGGGTGCCAGCGCGGCATGGAATCCGCGCCCCGACCGCGGCATGCTCTCGTCGGTGCAGGCGGGCTTGACGGCGCTGCCGGCCGGGGCCAGCGCGGCGCTCGTCTGGCCGGTCGACATCCCCTATGTCGCCGCGACGACGGTGCGCGCGATCCTCGACGCGGCGCCCGGGCGCATCGTGGTGCCGGTGCACAACAAGCGCGGCGGCCATCCGCTGCGCATCCCGCGCCGCTGGTTCGGCGAGATTGCGGCGCTCGATCCCGAACGGGGCCTGAAGGCGCTGCTCGAGGCGCACGTCGCGGACGTCGAGCGGCTCTCCGTCGCCGACAAGGCGGTCCTCGTCGACGTCGATACGCCCGAGGACTACGCGCGCACGCGCGACTGAACGCGCTCGGCTTCGGCTTGCGCCGTCGCCACCACTTCGTCCCGATCGAGCCCCGTGAGCGCCGTGAGCGCGCCGTTGCGCACGAGCAGCCGGCCGTCGACGATGACGTCGCGCACGTCGCGGCTCTGCGTGGCATAGACCAGCGTCGACACCGGCGCGAACGACGGCGTCGCGTGGGGCGTGCGCGGCTCGACGACGATGAGGTCGGCCCGCTTGCCGACTTCGAGCGAGCCGATGCGATCTTCGAGACCGAGCGCGGCGGCGCCGCCGCGCGTGGCCAGCTCCAGCACCGTCTCGGCCGGCATGGCGGTCGCGCCGGCGCGCGGCTTGTGCAGGAGCGCCGCCAGCCGCAGCTCGACGAACCCGTCGAGGTTGTTGTTGCACGGCGCGCCGTCGGCGCCGAGCGCCACGTGGATCCCCTGCGCGAGCATCTCGGGAATCGGCGCGATGCCGCTGCCGAGCTTCAGGTTCGACGACGGGCAATGGACGACATGGGTGCCGCTGGCGGCGAGGCGGCGCCGCTCGTCGTCGGTGGCGTGAACGCAATGGGCCAGCGCGGCGCGCGGTCCGCCGAGACCGAGCGACTCGAGATAGACGATGTTGTCGGCGCCGCGCTCGCGCCGCACGATGGCGATCTCGGCCTCCTGCTCGGACGCGTGCGTGTGCAGGCGCGCGCCCTTGTGCACGCGCGCGCCCACTTCGCGCAAGAGCTCCTCGGTGCACGACAGCACGAAGCGCGGCGCATAGGCGTAGCGCAACCTGCCGTCGGCGGCGCCATCCCAGCGCGCGGCGAGCGCGTCGCTCTCGTCGACGGAGCGGCGCGTCTCCTCCAGGATGCGCGCCGGCACGCCGTCGCCCGCATCCATCATCGCCTTGCCGATGGTGGCGCGCAGCCCCGTGGCCGCCACGGCATCGAAGAGCGCGTCGGTCTCGTGGACGGTCCCCATGTCGAGGATGGCGGTGGTGCCGCCGAGGAGTAATTCAGCGGCCGCCAGCCGTGCGCAGGCACGCATGGCGCGCTCGTCGAGGGCCGCTTCGTAGGGCCAGACCCGCTGCCGCAGCCACGCGAGGAGCGGCAGGTCGTCGGCCGCGCCGCGGCACAGCGTCTGGCACAGGTGGGTGTGCGCCTGCACCAGGCCCGGGAGCACGATGCAGCCGCTCGCGTCGATCTGCTGTGCAGGGCGCTGTGCCGTCCGTTGTGCAGCTGCATCATGTCCGCCGGCGGACGTTGGCGTTTGCACAATTTCGACGATCTGGCCGTCGTCGATGATGACGTCGCCGCGCACGATCCGGCGGGCGGCGTCCATCGTCACGATGGTGCCGCCCGCGACGATGAGGCGGCTCATGTCAGATCGCCGCTGCGGAAGGCGTGCGGCAGGAGCGCGCCGAGCGTGGTGTCGGTGCGCTCACCGGCGTCGTTGGTGAGCGCCACCGGCAGATCGTCGTCGCCGAACTCGGCCAGCACCTGACGGCACATCCCGCACGGCGCGGCCGGCGGCGAGGTCGCGGTCACGACGGCGACGCCGCTGATGCGCTTCTCGCCTGCCGAGATGGCGGCGGCGACCGCGCTGCGCTCGGCGCACAGCGCCAGGCCATACGACGCGTTCTCCACGTTGGCGCCGGTGTAGATGGCGCCGCTCTGGCCGCGCACGGCGGCGCCCACGTGGTAGCGGGAGTAGGGCGCATGCGCGTTGGCGCGGACGCGGCGCGCCGCGTCGACGAGATCGCGGTCGTCGCTCATGCTTCGCCCGCGGCGATACGCTCGAGCACCCGGCCCAGGAGCGCGATGAACCGATCGCGCACGCGCGCCGCCGTCTCGGTGACCTCGCTATGCGACAGCTTCTCGCCGGTCACGCCCGCCGCCAGGTTGGTGCAGCAGGAGAGCCCGAGGACGCGCGCGCCCATGTGCACCGCGGCGATCACCTCCGGCACCGTCGACATCCCGACCAGATCGGCGCCGAGCCCGCGCAGCATGCGCACCTCCGCCGGCGTCTCGTATTGCGGCCCCTGACAGGCGGCGTAGATGCCCTCGCGCAGCGTCAGGCCGACGTCCTTGCCGGCGGCGGCCGCGAGCGCCCGCAGCTTGCGGTCATAGGCCTCGGTCATGTCCGGGAAGCGCGGCCCGAGCTCCTGATCGTTCGGCCCGCGCAGCGGCGACCCGCCGAGCAGATTCAGGTGGTCGGACACGATCACGATCTCGCCCGCCGACAGCGACGTGGCGACACCGCCGGCCGCGTTGGTGATGACGAGCGTCTTGCACCCCGCCGCCACGAGGACGCGCGCGGGAAAGGCGACGCGCTGCAGATCATGGCCCTCGTAGAAGTGCACCCGACCCTGCAGCGCCAGCACCTCGACGCCGCCCTTGGTGCCGTACACGACATTGCCGGCGTGACCAACGATCGTCGACGGCGGCAGGCCGGGGATCTTCTCGAACGGAACCGCCACGCGCGCCTCGAGCGTGTCGGCGAACGCGCCGAGGCCCGAGCCGAGGATGAGCCCGACGGTGGGACGCGCGCTCGGCGGCAGCGCCGCGCGCACCGCGGCGACGGCGGCGGACAATTCGGCGCTGCTCATCGGATCACCTCGAGAATCAGCGGTTGGGGCGCCGGCGGCGTTGCGCCGAGCGTGAAGGCGGTCCGCAGCCGCTCGTGGACCTCGGCGGCGGTGCCGGCATCTTTCGGACGCGAGAAGAGCGCGACCGGGTGCCCCGGCTCGACACGCTCGCCGACCTTGGCGATGACGCGCACCCACGCGCCGTGGTCGACGGCATCTTCCTTGCGCGTGCGACCGGCGCCCAGGCGCAGCGCCGCCATCCCGATCGCCTCGGCGTCGATGCGCTGCACGTAGCCGGCGCCGGCCTCGACCTCCTGATGCTCCTCGGGGAACCAGCGCGTCGTCGGAATCTTGCCGCCCTGCAGCTCGACGCAGCGCAAAAAGCGCGCCAGCGCCGTGCCGTCGGCGAGCGAGCGCGCGATTCGCGCGCGCCCCTCGTCGTGCGATTTCACCGCGCCGCCCAGCAGCAGCATCTCGCCGCCGAGCTCCACCGTCAGCTCGACCAGATCCGGCTCGCCCTGGCCGTTCAGCACCGCGAGCGACTCCTGCACCTCGACGGCGTTGCCGATCCAGCGCCCGAGCGGCTGGTTCATGTCGGTCAAGAACGCCGTCACCCTCTTGCCCGCGCGCTTGCCGATCTCGACCAGCGTCTGCGCCAATTCGCGCCCGCGCTCGGCCGTCTTCATGAACGCGCCCGACCCGACCTTGACGTCGAGCACCAGGCCGTCGATGCCCTCGGCCAGCTTCTTCGACATGATCGACGCCGCGATGAGCGGGATGCTCTCGACGGTGCCGGTGACGTCGCGCAGCGCGTAGAGCCGCTTGTCGGCGGGCGCCAGCCGCTCGGTCTGGCCGATGAGCGCCAGGCCCGCGTCGCGCAGCGTGTGGCGAAAGCGCGCCTCGTCGAGGTTTACGTCGAAGCCGGGGATCGCCTCCAGCTTGTCGAGCGTGCCGCCGGTGTGGCCGAGGCCGCGCCCCGAGATCATCGGCACGTACACGCCGCACGCCGCCACCGCCGGCGCCAGGTGCAGCGAGATCTTGTCGCCCACGCCGCCCGTCGAGTGCTTGTCGACCTTGGCACCGACGATGTCCGACAGATCGAGCACATCGCCCGAGTGCAGCATCGCGTCGGTGAGCGTGGCCAGCTCGGCACCATCGAGCCCGCGGAAGTAGATCGCCATCAGCAGCGCGGCGGCCTGATAGTCGGTGACGCCGCCGTCGGAGGGAGCGCGCGAGACGCCGCGCACGAAGGCCTGCAGCTCCTCGGGCGAGAGCCGCCCGCCGTCGCGCTTACGGCGTATGAGCTCGACCATGTTCATGACGACTTCACGGCCGCGGGCGCCTACGCCACCGCGGACAGAAAGCTCAGCCCGCGCGATCGCGGCTGGAGGCCGAACGCGTCGGCCAGCGTCTGCGCGATGTCGTAGAAGCCGTTGCGCACGCCGAGATCGTGCCCCGCCGCGCGCGCGCTCATGGCGATGAGCGGAACATACTCGCGCGTATGGTCGGTCCCGCGATACGTCGGATCGTTGCCGTGATCGGCGGTGATCATGACGAGATCGCGCGGCCCCAGCTGCGACTGCAGCCGCGGCAAGAACGCGTCGAACTCCTGCAGCGCCCGATAGTAGCCCTCGGGATCGCGGCGGTGGCCGTAGAGCATGTCGAAGTCGACGAGGTTGGTGAACACGAGGCCGCGCTCGACCCGCTCCATGGCCTCGAGCGTGCGCACGCAGCCGTCGGCGTTGCCCTCGGAGTGCACGTTCTCGGTGATACCGCGCCCGGCGAAGATGTCCGAGATCTTGCCCACGCCGACGACGGGCAGCTTGGCGTCGGCGATCGAATCGAGGATCGTCGCCGTCGGTGGCGGCATCGACAGGTCGCGCCGGTTGTAGGTGCGCTTGAACGCGCCCGGCTCGCCCACGAACGGCCGCATGATGACGCGCGCCACCGGGATCTCGTCGCACAGGAGGCGCGCCGCCTCGCTGATGCGCAGCTGCTCGTCGACGGGGATGATCTCCTCGTGCATGGCGATCTGAAACACCGAGTCGGCCGACGTGTAGACGATCGGCTTGCCGGTCTTCAAGTGCTCGACGCCGAGCTCCTCGATGATCTCGGTGCCCGACGCCGTCTTGTTGCCGAGCGTGCCGCGGCCGATCTTCTGCTCGAACCGCTTCATCATCTCGGCGGGAAAACCGTCGGGGAAGGTCGGGAACGCGGTGTCGACCTGCAGCCCCGCCATCTCCCAGTGCCCGGTCGTCGTGTCCTTGCCCGCCGACGCCTCGCGCATCTTGCCGAACGCGCCCCGCGGCGCCGCCACCGGCGGCACGCCGAGGATCGTCGTCAAGTGGCCGAGCCCAAGCCCCTGCAGATGCGGCAGCGTCAGCCCGCCCACCTTGACGCTCATGTTGCCGAGCGTGTTGGAGCCGTCGTCGCCGTATTTCTTGGCGTCAGGCGCCGCGCCGCAGCCGCACGAGTCCAGCACGATCAGGATGACGCGATCGATCTTGCTCTCTTTCACGTCTAGTACCCCTTGGAGGCTTGCTTCGGCGCATCCGCGCCACCGACGATGGCCACCGACGCCGACGCGCCGATGCGATCGGCGCCGGCGACGCGCATCTTCTCGGCGTCTTCGTGCGTGCGCACGCCGCCCGACGCCTTGACGCCCATCTCCTCGCCGACGAGCTTGCGCATGAGCGCGATGTCCTCGACGGTGGCGCCGCCCGGCCCGAAGCCGGTCGACGTCTTGACGTAATGCGCGCCCGCGATCTTCGACAGCGTGATGCCGATGATCTTCTCTTCGCCATTCAAGGAGCCGGTCTCGAGGATCACCTTGACCCGGGCCGGCCGCGACGCCTGCACGACGCGTCGGATGTCGTCCTCGACCAGCGCGTAATCGCGCGACTTGAGCGCGCCGATGTTGATGACCATGTCGATCTCGGAGGCGCCGCAGCGCACCGCCTCACGCGCCTCGAACGCCTTGGCCGCGGGCGTCATGGCCCCGAGCGGGAAGCCGACGACGGCGCAGACGATGACGCCCGATCCGGCCAGGTGCGCCTTGGCCTTGGCGACGTTGGTCGAGTTCACGCATACCGAGGCGAAGCAGTACTTGCGCGCCTCTTCGCACAGCTTCCTGACGTCGGCGGCGGTGGCGTCGGCCTTGAGCAGCGTGTGGTCGATCATCCCCGCCATGGCCAGGTCGACCTTGCCGACGTCGACGCCGGCGCCGATGCGGCAGGCGCCCTCGCGCTGGACCGCGCGCACGCTCTCGGGCCGGCGCGTCGCGCACATCCCGCAGTCGTTGCAGCCCTCGTGCGGCACGTCCACACAGGGCGTGTTGCGCAGCTCTTCGCGGGGCATCACGCGCAGGCTGTCCGCGCGTCCGGCCGCGGTCGCGCCGCCGCCCGCGTTTCCGGCGTGCCCGCCAGAGCCGTTCAGCCGCGCCTTGACGCGCTCGGTGATGATCCCCACCAACCGGTCGATGTCATCCATGGTCCGATCCGCACCAATAACAAGTAACTACACCAAGATCCAGCGCTGAACGTTTTTCGTGCCACAATCCACCAAGGTACTGGATGAACACTGGAAAGCAGCTCGCCGTCAGCGACCCCGCGACCCAGCTCGATCTGGTCGCGCGCTGTCAGAAGGGCGACAAAGACGCCCTCGGCGAGCTCTACCGCCTCTACCGCGGTGAGGTCGCCCGCAACCTGCATCGCATGCTCGGCCCCGGCCGCGCCGACCTCGACGACGTGCTGCAGGAGGTCTTCATCGAGGTATTCCGCTCGATTGCGCGCTTCCGCGGCGACGCCAAGGTCACCACCTGGCTCTACCGCGTCTGCGTCAACGTCGCGTTGCAGCGCCTGCGTAAGCGCAAGCGGCGCAACGAGGTCTCGACCGACGACGTCGCCGAGCCGGCGCCCAACGACGGCGGCGAGACCCCCGAGCGCTCGCTCGACAACCGCCGCCGCCTCGACGCCGTCTATCGCATTCTCGACGAGCTCTCGCCCAAGAAGCGGGTCGTCTTCATCCTCCACGAGATCGAAGGGCGCGAGCCCAAGGAGATCGCCGGCATCGTCGGCGCGCCGGTCCTGACGGTGCGCACGCGGCTGCACTACGCGCGCAAGGAGTTCTACGCGCTGGCCGCCACCGACGCCCGCCTCGACGGCGGCCCCAAGGGGCCCAGCGCCAGCGACGGAGGCGCGACGTGAGCCACGTCCGTCCACAGCGCATGGCCGGGACCCTGTCGGCGCGCGAGCTGCGCCATCTCGACGGCTGTCCGAGCTGCACGACCGCGCGCGCGCGCATCCTCAACGCCCGCATGGCGCTCGGCGAAGCGGCGCGGATGGGCCCGCCCGATTCGTCACCGGCCGCGGAGGCGCGCGCCGAGGCGAGCATCCGTTGGACCCGGCTGCCGCCGGCAGTGACGGTGCGTCCGCCGTTCTTCGTCGGTCTCGGGCTCTCGCTGGCCGCCGCTGCGGGCCTCTTCTTGTCGATGCGCGCACCCGCCCCGCATCCGATCAGTCGCCCGTCGCTGGCGCGCAACGGCGCACCGGATGTCCGCCCCGATCGCCTGGAAGCGCTCGTGACGCTCATCGGCGGCGACGTGCAGCTCCTTCGCGACGGCTCGTCGGGCCGCCTCAGCCTCGACGCGCGCCTCGGCGCCGGCGATCGCCTGGTCACCGCCGGCAGCGGCCGCGCTGCCGCCCAGTGGTCCGAGGGCTCCGGCTTCCTTCTCTTCGGCGACGCCGCGCTGACCCTGGCGCGCCTCGAGCCGCGCACGCAGCGGCTCGAGCTCTCGCACGGCCAGATCTCGGTTCGCGTCGGGCCGCACGAGCCCGGCGAGTCGCTCCACGTCATCACGCCCGACCACGTCGTCAGCGTGCACGGCACCTGGTTCACCGTCGCCGCCGACGCTCATACGACGACGGTCGAGGTGCTGGAAGGTACCGTCGAGGTCTCCGAGCGCGACGGCTCCTCGTCGACGCTGCTGACCGCCCCCGCGCGCGCCACCTTCGGTCGCGGCCGCGCCGCCTCGAGCGCGCTCTCCGGTCGCGAAGCCGCCCGCCTGCGCGCCGCCAGCGAGATGAACCTCATGCCGTGGCAGGGGGTCGACGCCGCGCGCGCCGCCTCGGGCGCGCTCAGCATCGCCTCGCAGCCCGCCGCCGAGCTGGCCGTCGACGGCATCGTCATGGGCTCGACGCCGCTCGCCGTGCGCCGCCCGCTCGGCCGCCACTACATCGAGCTGACCCGCGCCGAATTTCGCCCGCTGCACCAGTGGGTCACGGTCGCCAAGGAGCAGGGCGAGCTGCGGCTCGGCCTGGTGCAGGCGCCGCTCAAGCACGACGCCGAGTCGGCGCCCGTCGAGATCGAGTCGATGGTGCGCCGCCGCGCCAGCCAGATCCGCGCCTGCTACGAGCGTCGCCTGAAGCGCGACCCGTCGCTGGCCGGCACCGTATCGCTGCGCCTCCGCGTCGGCGACGCCGGCCAGGTGAGCCGCGTCAGCGTCGACGAGTCGACCATGCCCGATCCGATGGTGGGCGAGTGCCTGCGTCGCGAAGCCGCCGGCTGGAGCTTCAGCGTCGGCCGCAACGCCACCGTCGTCTATCCGTTCGTCTTCCGCACGCAGTAGCTGAATAAAGCGCCGCTCCGTCCGTCCCAGCGGGAACCTTCGTGAGGTTCCGCATGCGCTGCGTCCTCTTGTTCAGCTCGTTCGCCGTCGGATGTGCCACCCACTCGGTGTCGCCGGCGCAGATCCCGAGCGAATTCGGACACGCGAGCCGGGCAGGGATATATCAGCCAGGCCCGCCGCCGCTGCCGGAAGATCGTTCGCGGTTTCAGAGCTCGGTGGGGGAGAACAACGTGCGGGATTTGGAGCACCCGGCGAAGTGAGCGGGGGCGGGGCGGTCGGTCAGCCCTAGCGGTACGAGGAGACCATCGAGGCCGAGCGCGTCGCCTGGCCCGCCGAGAACGCGTACATGCAGGCGTCGTCGGTGTAGTCCATGAAGTTCTGGACCGGGTCGAGGCCGGGGTACTTGCTGCCGGTGCAGCTGTCCTGGGCCTTGGGGCAGCCGAACGTCGCCGACTTCTCGGCGGGCGTATCGGAGACCTGGTCGTTCTTGGCCGAGCAGCCGCCCTGGAACGTGTGGTAGAGGCCGACCCAGTGGCCGACCTCGTGGGTGGCCGTGTCGCCGAGGTTGTACGGCGCCGCCGAGCCACCGGGGATCGAGTCGGTCAGGATGACGACGCCGTCCATTTTCGGCTTCGTCTTGTAATCCTGCGGGAAGGTCGCCCAACCGAGCAGGCCCTGGCCGATATTGGCGAGGTAGAGGTTGAGGTCGCCCGCGCCGCCGATGCGGAGCGCGTTCTTCATCTGGGTCTCGGCCGTCGTTCCCGGCGTGACCGTGTACCAGCTGGCGTTGTTGGTGCGGTCGGTGCTCGCCTTGGAGAACGAGAAGCCGGTGGCCGCGCCGCCCGTCCTGCCGGCGTACGAGTCGTTCAGCACCTTGATCTGGGCGTCGAGCTGGGCGTCGGTGACGTTGCCCTGCGAGCCGCTGGTGATGACGTGGAAGTGAACCGGAATGACCCGCGCAGCGTCGGTGGTGAACTGCAGCTCGGAGGCGCGCTGTGCCAAAAAGGCATCGATGGCGTCGCGCTCTTCTTGGGGAACGAAGCGGGTGCCGCACTTGCCACCGGTGTCGAGCGCCGGGTTCGACCCGTCGTCGACGCCCGCGTCGACCTGGCCACCACAGCCGGCGCTCGCCAACGACGCCGCTACCGCTACACCCAGCCAGGATACCGAGAACCTACGCTTCATCATTGGGCCTCCATGTCGAGACAGTTCCCCCACTCACGCATCTCGCCATACGCGTAAATACGCGTCAACGGTGGGAATTCGGCCACAATGTGGCTTAAGTCATACCTTGTGTGCGCTGATACGACCTAGCGGGAAGAAACTACGCGTGCGGTGGCGGAGGGGAGGAGCGGGAAGGCGCTAGTCGCGGCCTTCGGCGATGTTTTCGAAGCGCGTGTACATATTGAGGAAGGCGAGGCGGACGTGTCCGGTTGGCCCGTTACGCTGCTTGCCGATGATGATCTCGGCGACGCCCTTGTCCTCCTCCTTGCATTCGTCCTTGGAGTAGACCTCGTCCCGGTAGATGAAGGCGATGACGTCGGCGTCCTGCGCGATGGCGCCCGACTCGCGAAGGTCCGAGAGCATCGGCCGCTTGTCGGCGCGTGACTCCAAGGAGCGGTTCAGCTGCGAGAGCGCGATGACCGGGACGCGCAGCTCCTTGGCCAGCGCCTTGAGCCCGCGGCTGATCTCGGAGATTTCACGCTGGCGATTGTCGTCCTTGGTCGCGCGACCCTGCACGAGCTGCAGATAGTCGATGACGATGACGCCCATCTGCTCGTGGTCGCCGTAGAACAGGTTGTTGTCGGCGCGCCAGCGACGCGCCTTGGCGCGGATCTCGAGCAGCGTCGGCGAGCCCGAGTCGTCGATCAAGATGGGCGCCTCGGCGAGCTTGCCGGCGGCGGTGGTGATGCGAATCCAGTCCTTGGTCTCGAGAAAGCCGCCGCGCAGCTTCATCGAGTCGACGCGTGCCTCGGAGCACAGGAGACGCTCGCAGAGCGACTCCTTCGACATTTCGAGCGAGAAGACGAGCGCGGGGAAGGGGTGCTTGCCCGTCGCTGGATCCTTCTGCATGGCGGCGTTGAGCACCATGTTCATGACGAACGACGTCTTACCCATCGACGGGCGGGCCGCGATGATGACGAGGTCGCCCGGCTGCATGCCGGCGGTCATCGCGTCGAGCTTGTGGTAGCCCGTCGGCACGCCGGTGACGGCCTGCTTGCGCTCGTAGCGCTTCTCGAGCGCCTTGATGGTCGTGTAGAGGATCTGCTTGATCGGCTCGAACGACTGCTTCTGCGAGCGCGACGCGATCTCGAAGATCTCGCGCTCGGCCGCGTCGATGTACTCGTCGACGTCGCCGTACTCGCCGTAGCCGCGCGCCGCGATCTCGCGGCAGGCCTCGACCAGTCGCCGCGCCGTCGCCTTGCCGCGGATGATGCGCGCGTGATAGCCGATGTTCTCGGCGGTCACGATCTTCGACATCAGCTCGGTGAGGTAATCGGCGCTGTTGAAGGCGCGCAGCTTCTCGAAGGTCTCGAGCGCGCGCATCTGCTCGACGACGGTCAGGGCATCGATCGGCTTCGACGATGAGTCGAGCTCCACCATCGCTTCGAAGATGGCGCGCAGCGCCGGATGGTAGAAGTCGTCGGGGACGAGAAACTCCGCGACGTCGTTGAACTTACGCGCGTGCACGAGGATGCCGCCGATGACCGATTCCTCGGCTTCCTGGCTGTGCGGCGGCGTCGGGCGCGAGCTCTCTTGCGTTGCTGCGAATTGCATTGGAGGAGGTGAACTGTAGCAGTTTGCTGCTACGCTGAGAGACATGAAAACGATTCTGGCAGCGGCCTTTTTGATCGCGTCCGTCGTGCCGATGGTCGCGCGCGCGGGCGAGGGTTTCGGCGAGATGACTCCGCAAGAAGTCATGTCGAAGCTCAAGCAGAAGAACGTGTACGTGTTCGACAACAACGCCAAGGAGCGTTGGGAAAAGTCGCACGTGCCCGGCGCGAAGTGGGTGCATCCTTCGGAGTACGACGCCAAGGAGCTCCCCGCCGACAAGACGGCGACGCTCATCTTCTACTGCGCCAACCCGCATTGAACGGCCTGTCATGAAGGCGCCGGGCGCGCCGTCAAGTTGGGCTACAAGAACGTGTTCGTGATGCCGGCGGGGATCGCCGGTTGGGAAAAGCTGAAGTTGCCGGTGGAGAAGGGTTGAGGCGGGGGACGCGAGCAGCGACGAGCTAGGCGGTCTTCGGAACGACGACGACCTTGATCTTGCCCGTCACGTTGCTGCCGAGCTTGATGTCGAGCGTGTGGTAGCCGATCGTCTTGATCGGCTCGCCCATGACGATCTTGCGGTGGTCGATCGTGACGCCCTTTTCCTTGAGCGCGTCAGCGATGTCGCGACCGGTGACGGAGCCGAAGAGCTTGTCCTCTTCGCCTGCCTGACGCTCGATCTGCACCTCGACGCTGCCGAGCTTGTCGGCAACCGCCTGTGCGTCCTTCGAGAGCGTCGCCTGCTTGGCGGCGATGACCTTCTTCTCGTGCTCGATCTGCTTGACGTTCGCGGCCGTGGCCACGATCGCCTTGCCCTGGGGAATCAGGAAATTGCGCCCGAACCCCGGCTTGACCTTCACCAGCTCGCCGGCCTTGCCGAGGTTGTGGACGTCCTCTTTCAAAATGACCTGCATTGCCATGGGCGTCCTCTACTTTCCGGTGACCGTGAACGGCATGAGCGCAATCATACGCGCCCGCTTGATCGCCGTTCCGACCTTGCGCTGATGGGTCGCGCAGTTGCCGCTGATGCGACGCGGAATGATCTTGCCGCGATCGGTGATGAAGTACTTCAGCGTCTGCGGATCTTTGTAGTCGATGGAGACGTTCTTGTCGGCGCAGAAGCGGCACACCTTGCGGCGCGCGAAGCCGCGCTTGCGCGCGTCCTTGCCCTTCTTGTCCTTGTCGCCGCGTGCACCACGACCTCCGCGACCTTCGCTGCTTTCAGTCTCGGGCATCATGGCTTATTCCTTCCCCTTGATCGGCAGATCGTTGTCGAGCACCGGCAGGAACTCATCGTCGAGATCCGGGATGTCGTCTTCTTCGAAGCGCGGCAGCTGCGCAGCGCCCGTGGCGAGCTCTTCCTCGTCCGGCACCGTCGAGGCGGCCTTGTTGAACGTCTCGTCGTCGATGGCGGCCGGCTTGGCCGTCGGGTCGACGTTCTCGTCGACTTTGACGGTGTAGTAACGGATGACCTGGTCGAGCATGCGGAGGTTACGCTCGATCTCTTCGACCACGCCGGTGGAGCCGAGGTACTGCCAGTAGAGGTAGATGCCCTTGAGCTGCTTCTTGACCTCGTAGGCGAGCTTGCGCTTGCCCCAATTGTCCAGCTTGAGGACGCGGCCGCCGAGCTGCTCGATCACGCCCTTGACGCGCGTGTTGACCAGCTGGATGCCGTCCTGGTTGGTGTCGGGTCGCAGGATGAAGATGGTTTCGAATTCGCGCTGCGTACCGGGTTCGTCTCGCATCGATTGCATGTCTTGTTCGCTCCCTCTTGGGTTTGCCCCGGGTCCCTCTAAGAGCCCGGAACGAGGTGGTTCACCGATCAGCGTTTACTTTGTTCATCGCGACCGTCGGTCCCTTTTCCAGAACCAGCTGCACCGCGTCTGCCGCTCCGCCGATCAAGAACGGCAATTCAGTTTTCTCTACCTTGCTGAAGCCACCGAGTACGTGGCCGGTAACCTTTTCTTTGCCGCCGTCCGGTTTGCCGACTCCGCAGCGAATCCGAACGAAGGCGTCTCCTGTTGCCTGGATGATCGATCGCAGCCCGTTGTGCCCACCGTGTCCGCCGCCCACCTTGACTCGAATCTTGCCGAAGGGCAGGTCGATCTCGTCATGAACGACGATCGTCTGACTCGGCTCGACCTTGTAGAACGCCTGGGTTCGCTGCACCGACTGACCCGAGACGTTCATGTACTCCTGGGGCTTGAGCACCACGATGTCCTTCGCCTGCGCGATCTCACCTCCGAATTTGTCTCGCCAGCCCGCCGCCTTCCAGCGACGGGCCAGCTCGTCGACCACCATGAAGCCGATGTTGTGACGCGTATGCTCGTACTCGTCCCCGGGATTGCCTAGTCCGACGACGAGGAACACGAGCCGAGCACCGCGAACGGGTGACTACTTCTTGTCTTTCGCAGGCGCCTTCTTGTCGCCGCCTGCTGCCGGAGCCGCGCCCTTGGCGCCTGCTGCCGGAGCTGCCGCAGCGCCTTCCGCGGGAGCCGCAGCGCCCTCGGCCGGGACTGCGCCTTCTGCTGCCGCGACCGGAGCCACTTCCTTCTCGACCTTCGGCGCCGTGACTGCGCAGATCGTCGAGCCACCGTCGGCGAGCGGCTTGACGCCTTCGCCGAGCTTCAGGTCGCTGACGTGAATGGCCTCGTTCATCCCGAGGGCCGTGACGTCGACTTCGAGCTTGGTGGGGATCTTGTCCGGCGTGCACGAGATCGGCAGCACGCGGATGACCTGGTGCATGATGCCGCCGAGCTTGACGCCCTCGGCCTTGCCGACGAGAACGATCGGCACGGTCGCGTGGACGGGCTTGGTCAGATCGACGCGCACGAAATCGGCGTGCGTCAGCTGGCCGCGGAGCGCGTCCTTCTGGAAGTCGCGGAGCATGACCGTCAGGGAGCCGTCACCGTCGGCG
The DNA here is from genome assembly GCA_028287105.1 of Myxococcales bacterium. Classification (GTDB taxonomy): domain Bacteria; phylum Myxococcota_A; class Polyangia; order Palsa-1104; family Palsa-1104; genus JAQBQH01. The sequence goes on along the minus strand of JAQBQH010000334.1, from coordinate 52,651 downwards.
GGAGCACCCTCGACCGTCAGCGTCAGCACCGTGTTGGTCTTCTTGACCGGATCGAGCGACTTGACGAGCGCCGTCGGGTCGACCGTCAGCGCCATCGGCTCTTTGCCGGGGCCGTAGACGATCGCAGGGATTTTTCCCGAGTTGCGCAGGCGGCGGACTGCCGACTTGCCGGTGTCGTTCCGATATTCGACGTTGAGCTTTCCGACTTCCATGATCGCGTCCTTTCAGATGCCTTGCTTTAAATGAACAAACTCGAAATCGAGTCGCCGTGGTGGATGCGCTTGATCGCTTCGCCGAGGATGCGCGCGACCGAGAGCTGCTTGATCTTGGGACAGGCCTTCGCCTCGGGGCGGAGCGGAATCGTATCGGTGATGACCAGCTCCGACAGCGGCGACTTTTCGATGCGCTCGATGGCCGGGCCCGAGAGCACGCCGTGCGAGCAGCAGGCCGAGACCGAGCGGGCGCCCGCTTCGGTGAGCGCGCGGGCCGCCTGGGTCAGCGTGCCGGCGGTGTCGATGATGTCGTCGACGATGATGGCGTCCTTGCCCTTGACCTCGCCGATGATGTTCATCACCTCCGACACGTTCGCCTTTTCGCGGCGCTTGTCGACGATGGCGAGGGTCGAGTTGAGGCGCTTCGAGTACGCGCGCGCGCGCTCCACACCGCCGGCGTCGGGCGACACGATGACCGTGTCCTTGCCGAGGTGGTGTTGGCGCATGTGGTCGATCATGACCGGCATCGCGTACAGGTGGTCGACGGGGATGTCGAAGAAACCCTGGATCTGACCGGCGTGCAGGTCGACCGTGAGGACCCGGTCGGCGCCGGCGGTGGTGAGGAGGTCGGCCACCAGCTTGGCGCTGATCGGGGTGCGCGGCTTGACCTTGCGATCCTGGCGCGCATAGCCGAAGTACGGCATCACCGCGACGATGGAGCCCGCCGACGCGCGCTTGAGCGCGTCGATCATGATGAGCAGCTCCATCAAGTTCGTGTTCGTGGGCGAGCAGGTCGACTGCACGACGAAGCAGTTGACGCCGCGTACGTTCTCGCCGATCTCGACGAAGAGCTCACCGTCGGAGAACGTGGTCACCTCGGCCTGGCCGGGCCGCACTTCCACGGCGCGGCAGATCGCGTCCGAGAGGTCGCGATTGCCGTTGCCGCTGAAGATGGTGAGCGCCTTGATCATCCGTCGTCCTAGTTCTTCTTCGTTGGGGCGGTAGGATTCGAACCTACGAATGCGGGGACCAAAACCCCGTGACTTACCGCTTGTCGACGCCCCAGGAAAATCCCGGAAAGCTTTAACAATCCCAACGCAGTCCCACTGCCCACTGACTGAAGGAGCGGAGGATCTAGCAGATACGCGGCGTTGTTGTCAAGGCGCACCCATAATGATGATTCCCGTGTACAATTTGCTCGTGAAAAGATGCCCTGCCTGCGCGGCTGCCTGTTGGGACAGCCACAGGCACTGTCCCAGCTGCGGGGCGGACGTCAGCCAAGCCTATATCGAGCCCGGCGATCCTTACGTCGGGACGACGCTCAACGCCAAGTATCACATCACGGAGCTCATTGGCGTCGGCGCCATGGGGCGCGTCTATCGCGCCGACCACCTGTCGCTCGACGCGCAGGTCGCGGTCAAGCTGCTCAACCCCGAGGTGTCGGGTGACGCGCAGACGCTCAAGCGCTTCCAGACCGAGGCGCGGGCGGCGTCGCGGCTGCGCCATCCGAACACCATCCAGGTGCTCGACTTCGGGCAGTCCGACACCGGCACACTCTTTTTGGTCATGGAGCTGTTGCGGGGGCGGAACCTCGCGCAGATCATCGCCGACGAGCCGCCGCTGTCGCCGCCGCGCATCTGCGATCTCCTCGGTCAGGCGCTGGCGGCGCTGGACGAAGCACACGCGGCCGGCGTGGTGCATCGCGACTTCAAGCCCGAGAACATCTTCATCGAGACGCTGCGGACCGGCAAAGAGCACGTCAAGGTGCTCGACTTCGGGATCGCCAAGTTGCGCGGCGAGGCCGATCACGGCGTCACCTCCAAGGGCGCGGTCTGCGGCACGCCCGACTACATGAGCCCGGAGCAGATCCGCGGCGAGGAGCTCGACGCGCGCTCCGACTTGTACGCGGCCGGCATCGTGCTCTACGAGACGATGACCAGCACGCGGCCGTTCGCGTCGGACGGGCCGCTCATCGACGTGCTCATGTCGCACCTCAACCAGCCGCCGCAGCCGCCGCAGCTGCGACGGCCCGACCTGAGCCTGCCCAAGGCGCTCGAGCTGGTCTGCATGAAGGCGCTCGAGAAGAATCGCGACAACCGCTTCCGCTCGGCGTCGGAGATGAAGGCGGCGATCGAGGCCGCCGTGCGCGGCATGTCGGGCGAGCGCTGCCAGCAGTGTGGGACCGCGCTGCCGGGGACGGCGCGCTTCTGTCCCGAGTGCGGCGCGGTCTTGCGGCCGACCGGCTCTTTCGCGACGGTGCAGGCGGCCATCACCGGGCCGGTCGAGCAGCGCGTGCCGCGGCTGCCGCTGCCGCTCGTCGGTCGCGACAACGTGCTCGAGCGGCTCGAAGGGCTCGACCGCGAGGCGCTGCTGCTCGTCGGTGACCCGGGGGTCGGCAAGACCGCCGTGGTCGACGCGTGGGTGGCGCGCGAGGAGGGGCGCTTCCGCAAGGTGGTGGTGGCCGGCGCCGATCCGTCGGGCGCGACGACGCCCTGGTATCCGATTCGGCGCGCGCTGACGCAGCTCCTGGCGCTGTCCGAGCGGCCGACGCGCGACGAGCTGGATCGCGCAACCGCCGAGTATCCGCAGGATCGCGCGGGCCTGGGCGAGCTGTTCGGGTTCGGCGGCGCGGCGTCGAAGCTGCCGCTCGACGTGCGGCGCCGGGAGTGCGTGGCCGCGTCGCTGGGACGCTTGCGCCGCGCCGACGCCACGCTGGTCTTCGAGGACGCCGATCGCTATGACGGGCCGTCGCAGCGCATCCTGGCGGACCTGGTGACCCACCCCGGCGCAGCGACGGTGCTGGCCACGTCGACGCGGGCCGAGGTGGTCGACGTCGAGGTCGAAGTGGTGCGCCTGCCGCCGCTCGACTCGAGCGCGCTGGCCGACCTGGCGCTGCCGCCGGGCGTGGCCGAGCGCTCGGGCGGGGTGCCCTTCGCCATCGTCGAGGAGCTGCGTATGCTCGCCGGCGGCGACGGCTCGACGACCTCGCAGGACGTCAGTGTGCGTCTCGAGCGTCTCGGGGAGGCGCCGCGGGCGCTGCTCGAGGCGGCGGCGGTGGCCGGCGGCGATGTGACCACCGCGGTGCTGGCGCAAGTGGCCGGGCTCACCGACGTGGGACGGGCGCTGGCGGAGCTGACGCTGCACGGCTTCATTCGCGCGACGCAGCAGCGGCTCGAGGTGGCGTCGCCGACGCTGCGGCAGCGGGTCTACGACGCGGTGCCGCACGACCGGCGCCGCCAGCTGCACGCGACGCTGGCGTCGCTGCTCGAGACGCGCGGCGCCGAGCCGGTGGTGGTGGCGCATCACGCCTATCGCGCCAACGAGTCGTCGCGGGTGGCGCTGCTCGAGCGCGCCGGCGATGCGGCGCGCCAGGGCTTCGACGACGACTCGGCGGTGCGCTGGTATCGCGCGGCGCTCGAGCGCGGACGGCAGGCGCTCACCGAGGGCGCCGGTGACGAGCGCACGCAGATCCGCCTGGCGCTCAAGCTGGCGCTGGTGCTGCGCTACCGCGGCGAGGTGGTGGCGTCGGAGAACGTGCTGCGCGAGGCGCTCGAGCTGGCGGCGGCGCGCGGCGATCGCTGGGCCGAGGTGCAGGCGCGACGCGGGCTGGCCCGCCTGGCGGCGCAGTGGCAGAACCTCGACGGCGCCAAGGAGCATCTGACGCTGGCGCTGCAGGCGTCGCTCGGCGGCGGCGACGCGGGCACGCTGGCGGAGCTGTACCTCGATCTGTCCGACGTGCTGATGCGGCTCGGCGACGGGTCGGCGGCGGAGCGCGAGCTGTGGGAAGGGCTCATGCTGGTCACCGCCGGCGACGGTCCCGAGGCCAACCGCGGACCCGAGCCGCTCTGGCGCATGCTGCTTCAGCTCGGCGATCTGTCGCGCCGCGCCGGCGACATCCCCGGCGCGCGCTCGTACGCGCTGCACGCGCTTCGTCACGCCGAGCGCGTCGACACGCCGGTCGGGCGCGGCCGCGTGCATGCGTTCCTGGCGGAGATCCATTCGCAGCTCGGCTGGCCGCAGCACGCCGTGGAGCATCGCCGTCAGGCCGTCGACGAGCTGCGTCGCCTCGGCGATCGGCGAACGACGGCGGAGCTGCTCATCGCGCTGGCCGATCCCAACGGCGCCAGCGTCGTCGACGCGCGCGCCTGGCTCAAGGAGGCCGACGCGCTCGCCGCCGAAGTCGGCTGGCAGGAGGGCGTCGACCGGTCGCGGGCTGCGCTCGCGCAGCTGCGATGAGCCGCGCGCCGGTCGTCGTCGCTGCGCCGGTCGTCGTCGCTGCGCTCGTCGTCGCCGTCGTCGCTGCGCTTGCTGGCGGCTGCAGCTTTCGCGTCAACCCGCTCGTCGACGCGGCCGCGCCTGGCGACGATCTCGCCGCCGCGAGCGACTTCGCCGCCGGCGATCTGGCGCGCGCCGTCCCCGACGGCGCCGTGCCGCGCGGCAACGGCTTCCCGTGCGACTTCACCGGCGAGTGCGACTCGGGCGCCTGCGTCGACGGCTACTGCTGCGAGTCGCTGTGCGACCCGGGCGACTCCGCCAATCGCTGCAAAGCCTGCAACGTGCCCGGCTTCGAGGGGCGCTGCGTCGCGGCGCTGGCCGGCACCGATCCACACCAGAGCTGCGAGGCCGACCCGGTGCCGACCTGCGGCAAGGACGGGCTGTGCGACGGCGCCGGCGGCTGTCGCAAGTATCCCGCCGGCACCGCCTGCGGCTCGTCGTCCTGTAGCGCCAACACCTTGACCTTCGCGCCCGCCTGCGACGGCAACGGCACATGCCAGCCGGGCGGTACCGTCGGCTGCGCTCCCTACACCTGCGGCAACGCCACCGTGTGCGCGACCACGTGCACGCAACCCAACACCGGCTGCCAGCCGCCTGCCGTCTGCGACCCCAACGGCAGCTGCGGCAAGCGCGCCCAGGGGCAGCCCTGCACGCTCGCCGGCGACTGCAGCTCCGGCTTCTGCGCCAACGGGGTCTGCTGCGACAGCGCCTGCGGGACCGCCTGCCACTCGTGCAACATCGCCGGCAAGGTCGGGGTTTGCAGCCCGCAGGCCGCCGGCACCCAGTGCGCGGCCGCCACTTGCCAGGGCGATAGCGTCGTCGCGGCGCGCAGCTGTACCGCCGCCGGCACCTGCCCCGCCGGCACCGTCAGCAGCTGCAGCCCCTACAGCTGCAACAGCGCGTCGGGCGCCTGTTTCGCGCGCCCGTGCAGCACCTCGACTCAGTGCGCCAGCGGTCACACTTGCGCGCAGGGAAGCAACAAATGCCTCTAGGCGAGCGAGCGTGCGCCTTGAAGGGAAACACCCGGGCGCTTACGCTACGTGTGAGCGAGGAGACTTCATAGAATGTGCGGAATCGTCGGGTACGTGGGCGACAAAGAGTGCACGCCCATCTTGATCGAAGGGCTGCGACGTCTGGAATATCGCGGGTATGACTCGGCCGGTGTGGCGGTCTTCGACCCCTCCAAGGAGGGGATGACGATCTCGCGCGTGGTGCGCTGCCGCGGCAAGCTGGCCAATCTCGAGAACCTCCTTCGCGACTCCAAGCCGACCGGCCGCACCGGCATCGGCCACACGCGATGGGCCACGCACGGCCGCCCCAGCGACGAGAACGCGCATCCGCACAAGTCCGGCCTCGTGTCGGTCGTGCACAACGGGATCATCGAGAACCACCAGATCCTGCGTGACGGGCTCAAGCAGAAGGGGCGCGTCTTCACGTCGGAGACCGACACCGAGATCATCGCCCACCTCGTCGACGAGGAGCTCAAGGTCGACGGCAAGGTGACGCTGCGCGAGGCGGTCCGTCGCGCGCTCAAGCAGGTGCAGGGCGCCTACGCCATCGTGGTCATGGCCGACAACATGCCGGACCAGATCGTCGCCGCCAAGAACGCCTCGCCGCTGGTGCTGGGCCTCGGCGACGGCGAGAACTTCATCGCCTCGGACGTGCCCGCCATCCTCATGCACACCCGCAAGGTGCTCTTCCTCGAGGAGGGCGAGATCGCAGAGGTGCGCAAGACCGGCATCGAGGTGGTCGACCTCGACGGCAAGCGCGTCGAGCGCGCGCCCAAGGAGATCACCTGGAGCGCGGTGTCGGCAGAGAAGGCCGGCTTCAAGCACTTCATGCTCAAGGAGATCCACGAGCAGGCGCGCGCGGTGACCGACACCTTGCGCGGCCGCCTCTCGGTCGAGCACAACGACGCCTTCCTCGACGGCATCGAGCTGCCCGATGTGGCCACGCTGAAGAAGATCACGATCATCGCGTGCGGCACGTCGTGGCACGCGGCGCTCGTCGGCAAGTTCATGATCGAGCAGCTGGCGCGCATCCCGGTCGAGGTCGACCTGGCGTCGGAGTATCGTTATCGCGAGCCGATCATCACCAAGGGCGACCTCATCCTCGCCGTCTCGCAGTCGGGCGAAACGGCCGACACGCTGGCGGCGATCAAGGAGGCGAAGAAGCAGGGCGCCTACACGATGTGCATCGCCAACGTCGTCGACAGCTCGATTCCGCGCTCCTGCCAGGCGTCGCTCTACACGCACGCGGGGCCGGAGATCGGCGTGGCCTCGACCAAGGCGTTCACGACGCAGCTGGCGGCCCTGATGCTGCTCGCCATCCACCTCGGGCGGCGTACGAAGACGCTCAAGGATGACCGCGCCAAGGCGCTCATTCAGGAGTTCCTGACCATCCCGCACAAGATGGCGGACATCGTCGGGCTGGCCGGGCAGATCCAGGTCATCGCCCGTCGCTACGGGCACGCGCGCGACTTCCTTTTCCTCGGGCGCGGCAACAACTACCCCATCGCGCTCGAGGGCGCGCTCAAGCTCAAGGAGATTTCGTACATCCACGCCGAGGGCTACGCGTCGGGCGAGATGAAGCACGGACCGATCGCGCTCATCGACGAGGCGATGCCGGTCGTGGTCATCGCGCCCAAGGGGCCCGGGTACGACAAGGTCATGTCGAACCTGCAGGAGGTCAAGGCGCGCGACGGCAAGATCATCGCGGTCTGCACGCGCGGCGACACCGACATCGGCTCGCTCGCCGACGAGTGCATCCTCATCCCCGAGACCGCGCCGGAGCTGCAGCCGCTGCTGACGGTGGTGCCGCTCCAGCTCCTCTCCTACTACGTGGCCGACTTCAAGGGCACCGACGTCGATCAGCCGCGCAACCTCGCCAAGTCCGTAACCGTCGAGTAGCCCGGATCACTCGACAACCGGTCGGACCGCGGTATCCTTACATAGGTGCAACGGTTCGCGTCGGCGCGAGGTCGCGCGCAGCTCTTCGACGTCCTGGTCGCCGCGCAGCTGGCGCTGAGCGGCCTGGAGCTGGTGGCGTGGCTGGTGGCTGCGCTGTCCGGCAACGGCAACCTCATCCACGTCCTCAATCGCGGGCGCACGACGATCGGCGCCTTCGAAGCGGTGCTGTTCGTGTTTGCCACGGTCGTCTTGGCCGCGTGGGCGTTCCGCGTGCTGGCGAATCTGCCGGCGCTCGGCGTCGCGCGGCGCCGGCTCGACCCCGATTCGGCGCTGGTGCTGATCCTGGTCCCCATCGTCAACTTCGTCGCCGCGCCGCTGGTGGCACGCGCAGTCTGGCTCGATACCGACCCGACACCGCCGGCGCGCGGACGGGTGCGCAACGTGCTCATCGCCTGGTACGGCGGCTTCGCGCTCTCGCTCGCGGCGGTGGCGGAGCTGCGCGGCGCGGTCGGGCGCGGCCTGGCGCTCGTCGAGATGCTCGGCGAGGCCGGGTGGCTGCTCGCGGGCGCGGCCTGCCTGGTCGCGGTGCGCGCGGTTCAGCGACGGCAAGATGAGCAGTGGAACGATGGTGAGCTCAAGCGCGCGGTGCCGCAGCCGGCAGCCGACGGGCTGCGCTGACGGAAGGATAGGGGACCCATGACGTACTCTTCGCCCATGGACTCGTACGTCTCCGCGCGAGGCCGCGCGCTGGCACTGCAGATTCTCGTCATCGTGCAGCTGGTGCTGCACGGGCTCTCGATGGTCGGATACGGCGCCGGTCGGCTCCTCCTCCACGGCGACTTCAGCGGTGGGATCGCCGCCATCGTCGTGGCGTCGGTGATCGGCGGCTTCGAGTGGCTCCTCTTCATCGCCGCCTCTGTCGTCTTCCTGACCTGGGTCCATCGCTCGATCGCCAACCTGCCGGCGCTCGGCTCGCTGAATTGCCGCTTCACACCGTCGGGGGCGGTGTGGAGCTACCTCATCCCGTTCGTGAACCTGGTGCGCGGCCATCAGGTCATGGCCACCATCTGGACCGAGAGCCAGCCGGCGCTGATGAATGAGAACGGGTTTCACCTGCCGCTCAAGACCACCATCGTCAACTGGTGGTGGGCGATGTGCCTGGTGAGCTACTTCGGCCGGAAGCTGGTGCGCGCGGACCTGTTCAGCGCCAACCGACTGTCGACCGCCACCGTCGAGCAGCTGGTGCTGCTCGCGATCAGCGGCGCCGCCGGCCTGCTCTTTCTGAAGATGGTGCGCCGCGCGCAGGAGCGGCAGGACGCGATGTGGGAAGACCTCGAGCGCCGACGCACGGTGCCGCCGCAGCCGACCGCGGACTACCTGCGCTAGCTCAGGGCTGGGCCGGCCCGCGATAGGGCGCGCCCGAGGTGTACGGCATGGGCGGCGGACCGTCGTCGGGCGAGCCGCCGGGTTGGGGTGCCGCGTACGGTCCGCTCGGCGGCGGAACGTGTGTGCGATAGGTGGTCGTGGCCCCGGGGACGGCGGTCTCGGCCTGCGGGGTGTCGCGGCGGATGGCGCCCACCATGGCGTAGAGCGCGTCGTTGCACAGGCGCTCGACCGACCAGGCGGGGCGGGGCTCGTCGCGCACGAGGCCGCGCCGGGTCGACGTGATCTGCAGCCGATTTCCGGTGCCGTCGACGATGACGAGCGCCTGTACCGCGGCGCCGCCGTCGACGATGGCGCCGGCGCGCGTGACCGTGTCGACGCAGCGCTGTTGATCGGCCGGCGCCGCGCGGTTGCCGGTGAGCTGCACCGCGACGCGCGGCGGCGGGCCGCTCCAGCCGGCCGCGAACAGCGGCTGGTTCTCGATGTCGGCCGCGCCATGCGCGCAGCCGCAGACTGCGAGGCCCAAAGCCAAAAACGCCCGCATGAGCCCATTGTAGCGCAACGGTGCTACAAGAGCGGCATGTCCAAGCTCACCCATTTTGACGACGCCGGGCACGCGCACATGGTGGATGTCGGCACCAAGAGCGAGACCGAGCGCATCGCGCTGGCCGCCGGCGCCATCGAGATGGAGCAGGCGACCGTCGACGCCATCGGGGCCGGCATCATGGGCAAGGGTGACGTCCTCGCGGTGGCGCGCGTCGCCGCCATCGCCGGCCTCAAGCGGACCAGCGAGCTCATCCCGCTGTGCCATCCGGTGCGCATCACCGGCGTCGACGTGACGCTGGAGCCGCGCAGCGATCTGACGCCGCCGCGCATCGAAATTCGAGCGACCGTAAAGGCGTTCGACCGCACCGGCGTCGAGATGGAGGCGCTCATGGCGGTCTCGCTCGCGGCGCTGACCGTGTACGACATGTGCAAATCGGTCGACCGCGGCATGCGCATCGTCGACATCCGGCTACTCGAAAAGCGTGGTGGTCGATCGGGTACCTGGACCCGTTCCACTTGATCTACACTCCCGGGATTACGGAGCGAAACATGCACGCTGCGCACAGGGTGGATGGTGGATCGGCGCCGCAGACGACCGCGCGGCCCGAGATCGACGCAACGCTCGCCAAGCTCGAGGCGGCGGCCCCGGGGTGGGCGAAGTCGCCGCTCAAGGAGCGCATCGCGCTGGCGAAGAAGATGCTCGCCGGCTACGTCGACATCGCCGAGGCGAGCGTCCTGGCGGGATGCCACGCCAAGGGCATCGACCCCAGCTCGCAGCTGGCGTCCGAGGAGTGGTTCGCCGGGCCGACCATCGTCATTCGCAACCTGCGCCTGCTCATCGAGACGATGGAGCGCCTGGACGCCGGGCGCCCGCCGTTCGATCCGGCCAAGGTCCGCACCCGGCCGGACGGCCGGGTCGTCGTCGAGGTGTTTCCCTCGAGCGGGATGGACAAGATGCTGTTCGCCGGCTTCTCCGCCGAGGTCTGGCTCGAGCCGGGGGTCAAGGCCACCGAGGTGACCGAGCGCGCGGCGGCGCACTACCGCGTGCCCGCCGAAAAGCGCGAGGGCAAGGTCTCGCTCATTCTCGGCGCCGGCAACGTCGCCTCGATCCCGCCGACGGACGCCATCTACAAGATGTTCGTCGAGGGCAAGGTCTGCGTCATCAAGATGAACCCGGTCAACGCGCACGTGGGCCCGTTCATCGAGAAGGCATTCAAGGACGCCGTCGACGCGGGGCTGGTCGCGGTGGTCTACGGCGGCGCCGACGTGGGCGGCTACCTGGTCGAGCATCCGCTCGTCGACGAGATCCACATCACCGGCTCCGACAAAACGCACGACTTCATGGTGTGGGGCCCGCCGGGTCCCGAGCGCGAGGCGCGCAAGGCCAAGAAGGAGCCGCTGCTCAAGAAGGAGATCACGTCGGAGCTCGGCAACATCTCGCCGGTCATCGTCGTGCCCGGTCCGTACACCGACGCGGAGCTGGCGTTCCAGGGCGAGAGCATCACCTCGGCCATCGCCAACAACGCCTCGTTCAACTGCAACTCGGCCAAGCTCTTGGTTTCGCCGACGGGCTGGGACGGGCGCGAGAAGCTCAAGAAGTCGATCGCGGATGCGCTCGGCAAGGTGCCGGTGCGCAAGGCCTACTATCCGGGCGCCGAGCAGCGCTGGAAGGAGCTGGTCGAGTCGCACCCGAAGGTGCAGCGGATCGGCTCGACCGAGGCCGGGACCCTGCCGTGGGCCATCATCGAGGACATCGACGCGGCCGGCACCGACAAGGTGTTCTCCATGGAGCCGTGGTGCTCGGTCATCAGCGAGACCACCGTCGGCAGCGCCGATCCGGTGGCGTTCCTCGACGCTGCGGTCGAGTTCGTCAACGCCAAGGTGTGGGGCACCTTGTCGGCGACGATCATCGTGCATCCGTCGACGCTCAAGGATCCCAAGTTCGCCGAGGCGCTCGACCGCGCCATCCAGAAGCTGCGTTACGGGACGGTCTGCATCAACCACTGGCCGGCGCTCGGCTTCGCCTTCGGCACCACGCCGTGGGGCGGCCACCCGTCGGCGACGCTCGAGGACATCCAGAGCGGCAAGGGTTGGGTGCACAACACGTTCATGCTCGAGGACATCGAGAAGTGTGTCATTCGGGGGCCGCTGGTGGTCAAGCCGAAGCCGACCTGGTTCGCGGGGCACAAGACGGCGGCCGAGATCGGCCGGAAGCTGGTCAAGATGGAGGCGCAGCCGTCGTGGCTCAAGCTGCCCGGCCTCATCATGCAGGCGCTGCGCGGCTGACGCGCACGTCTTATGTTGCTTAGAACGTTCTTTTGATAAAGAAGGGTGTGATGAAAGAGGTATCTGATCGCATCGTCATCATCGGTTCGGGGCCGGCGGGACTGACCGCAGCCATCTACGCCGCGCGCGCGGCCTTGCCGCCGCTGGTCATCGAGGGGCTGGTCAAGGGCGGGCCGCCCGGCGGGCAGCTGGTCAACACGACCGAGGTCGAGAACTACCCCGGGTTTCCCAAGGGGATTCTGGGACCGGACCTGATGCAGTCGTTTCGCGCGCAGGCAGAGCGGTTCGGGACCAAGTTCCTGCAGGGCGACGTCGAGAAGGTCGACCTGTCGAAGCGGCCGTTCACCATCGAGGTCGCCGGCATCGAAGACGTACGCGTCACGGCCGAGTCGCTGATCATCGCCACCGGCGCACAGGCCAAGTGGCTCGGGTTGCCGTCGGAGAAGCGGCTGGCGGGGTACGGCGTGTCGGCGTGCGCCACCTGCGACGGCTTCTTCTTCCGCAGCCAGAACGTCCTGGTCGTCGGCGGCGGGGACACCGCGATGGAAGAGGCCACCTACCTCACCAAGCACGCGGCCAAGGTGACCATCGTCCACCGTCGCGAGGACTTCCGCGCCTCGGCGATCATGGTCAAGCGCGCCCAGGAGAACCCCAAGATCCATTGGCTGCTCAATACGGCGCTCGAGGAGATCATCGGCGAGCCGGGCAAGATCGGCGTCACCGCGGCTCGCCTCAAGAACCTGAAGACCGGCGAGGAGTCGACGATGGCGGTCAATGGCGTGTTCATCGCCATCGGCCATCAGCCGAACACCGACCTCTTCAAGGGCCAGCTCGACATGGACGAGAACGGCTACCTGGTGCTGCCGTTTACCAAGGGCGCCCAGACGGCAACGAAGATTCCGGGGGTGTTTGCCGCCGGTGACGTCGCCGATCACGTCTATCGCCAGGCCGTGTCAGCGGCGGGGACCGGGTGCATGGCCGCCATCGACGCGCAGCGATTCTTGTCGCACTAGCCGCGCTCCGCTACCATGGGCGGACGATGACGCCTGCCGAAGCGGTAGAGCTGCTAGGCAAGATCAAGTTCTTCGCGGGACTGCCCGCCGCCTATCTCCGTCGCATTGCCGACATCGGCAGCGAGGAGGAGCACATGGGCGCGACCGTCGTGTTCCAGGAAGGCGACAAGGGCGACAAGTTCTATTTGATCATCGACGGTGCGGTGCGCATCTCGCGCATGGTGCCGGGGATGGGCGAAGAGGCGCTCGCCGTCTTGAAGTCGGGCGCCTACTTCGGCGAGATGGCGCTCATCGACGACTTTCCGCGCTCGGCGCACGCCATCGTTCACGAGAAGTGCAGGCTGTTCGTCATTCGCAAGGAAGATCTCGAGGATCTCCTGTTCGTCGACCGCGACCTCGCCTACGAGCTCTTGTGGAACTTCGTGCGGACCTTGTCGGGGCGACTGCGCGAGACGAACGACAAGATGACGTTCTTGTCGGTGACCAATAAGTTCTGAGCACGAAGCGGAGGTCCTGCGGATCAACGCGCGCTGGATTGTCGAGGTCGTCGAGCGGTTCGGGATCTGTCCGTTCGCCGAGCCGGCGATGAAGGCGGGCGCGGTGGCGCGGCAGGTGATCGGCGGCGGCGACGCTGGCGATGGCGATGCCGTGGCGCTGGCGGCGGCGGCTCGGGCAGCCATCGACGCGCTGGCCCGCGACGAGAAGATCGAAGTCGCGCTCCTGATCTTCCCGTCGGTGACGATGTCGGCGGCGGCGTTCGATCAGTGGTGCGCGCCGCTGCGGGCGGCCAACCCGGCGTTCGTCGCCGCGGTGTTCCACCCCGAGACGCCGTACGAGCTGGCGACGGCGGCGCAGGCGGTAGGCTTCTTTCGGCGCGCGCCCGATCCGACGCTGCAGCTGGTGCGGCAGTCGGTGCTCGACGCGCTGCGCGGCGCCGGCGGCAAGATGCTGTTCGACTTCTCGGCGGCGGCGTGGGCCGAGCTGAAGAAGCGCGAGCATCGCCTGCCGCCGTCGGAGCGGATCGCGCGCGACAACCACGAGCTGCTGGTGCGCGAAGGGGTCTCGACGCTGCAGGCGATCTATGATGACATCCGCGCCGACCGGGAGCGATCGTACGGCGGAGGGTGACGATGGCGCAGCATCCGTGGTTCACGAGCGGGCTCGACTGGCACAAGGGGCTCGACGAGGCGCTCGCCGAGGCGCAGGCGGCAGGCAAGCGGCTCATGTTGGTGGTGGGGCGCGCCACCTGCTCCGGGACCCGCGGGCTCGTCGAGCGCACGCTGGCCAAGGAAGAGATCGAGGAGTTCACGCGCGAGAAGTTCGTGGTCGTGGCGGCCGACCTCGACGCGCTCGAGCCGCGCGCGGCGGAGCTCGTTGCCGGACTGGCGGTCAAGGCGCCGACGCCGCTCATCGTCTATGTCGCTGTCGACGGGCGCGTGATGGGCTCGACGGCGGGTGGGCGGCCGCCGGCGGTGCTGCTGAACGACATGCTCGGCGCGACGGCGAAGAAGTAGCGCGGGTCAGGGCGCCGCGGCCGTCGGGCGCGTCAGGGCGCCGCGGTCGTCGGGCGCGTCAGATCGCGGACGGTGACGGTGACGTCGCTGGTGGCGCCGGCGCGGCGGATGCGCAGCTGCTTCGGCTGGCCCTCCTTGCCGGCGAGCGCGGTCGCGGCGGTGTGGTGCAGCCCGTCGCAGACGCTCTTGCCGTCGACCGCGAGGATGACGTCGCCGGGCTGGAGGCGCGCCGCGACGTCGGGCGCGTTGCCGCTCGAGACGAGCCGCACCTCGGGGCACTTGTCGGCGCCGTAGCGCAGGCCGACCCCGACGCGGGTGAGCGACGCGGAGGCGTCGGGCGCGCGGCCCGACGGCCACAGCCAGACGTGCGCGCCCTTGTAGTCGATGAGCATGCGCTGGCTACCGAGGACGTCGTTGGCGAGCGCGCCGTGCGCTTCGTCGACGCCGAACATCTTGGGCCAGGTGTCGTCGGGACGCTCGACGAAGAGCGCGGCGCCGAGGTCGCGGCCGCCCACCGTCAGCGACGGGACGCGGAGGAGCCGCTCGGGGAAGCGGCCGCCCAGCATGTCGGCGTCGCCGGCGGCGTTGCGCACCAGCGGCCAGTCGGCGTGCGCGCCGTGGATGGCGTCGAGGTACTTCCGCTCGAGCATGCTGGTGGTGGCGCCGGTGTCGAAGAGGAGCAGCACCTTCTGCCCGCCGACTTCGGCGTGCACGAACGGGTAGGGCGCTTTGGTGGGGCCGAGGCGCGGAAGCTCGAGCGCGAGGCCGCGGCCGTCGTCGTCGATGGGATGCGCCTCGGGCCTGGCGAAGGCGATGTGTCCCTTGCCGGGATCGATGCACACGAGGAAGTGGCCGAAGAACCCGGCGCCGATCTGGCCGCTCGCGAGCTGCTCGCCGCGCGGGTCGGCGTACTTCATCGCGAGCCACTTCGTTGCCCGAGGTACGGCGAGCTCGCGGCCGCCGATGCGCAGCGTGCGCGGCAGCGCCTCGGCCTTGGCGAATCCGAGCCGTTTCATGACCGCCTCGTCGAGGAGGAGGCCGAAGGTGTTGCCGCCCGAGTCGACGTGGAAGCGGACCGTCTCGGTGCCCTTCGGCCCCTTCAGCTCGACCGCGACGAAGTGGCGGCTGCCGACCACCTCGAGCGGCAAGGCGCCCTTGCCGTCGCACACGGTGGCGGCGACGTCGGTCGGTGACGCGGCGCGCGCAGGTGTGGCGGCGCAGACGGCGACGCAGAGGGTCAATGCGAGAGGGAGGGTCGAGAACGCGGCGATGCGCATGTCACGAGCGAACGCGCGTGGCGAAGGGGCTATTCCGCATGGGTACGCATTCGTCCGCATGGGTCCGCATGCTGCCGCATACGTCCGCGTCTCGGACGCGACGCGGTGGCGCTTGCGCGCGAAACGCGAAAGAGGGGGGAGCGAAGCGCGCCGGGTGGCGCGCCCGGCTAGTGGATCTTGTTGAGCAGCAGGATCGAGATGATCAGCGAGTAGATGACCAGCGACTCGATGAGCGCGAGACCAAGGATCATCGGGGTGAAGATCTTGTCCGACGCGCCCGGGTTGCGGGCGATACCGTCGAGCGCAGCCGCGGCCGCACGACCCTGACCGAGGGCGCCGCCGAAGGCCGCGATGCCGATGCCGAGGCCCGCCGCCAGGCCGATGATCTTGTCGCGATCGTTGAAGGCCGTCGGGCCCGCCGCTTCCTGCGCGTACGCAGCCGCCGTCACCAGCATGGTGACCATCGCCGCGCCGACCGAGACCAGAATCTTGCCGAGCTTGTTCATCACATTTCCTCCAAAGAACTAGTGGTGACTCTCGTGCGCGTGGTCGTCCCCGTGATCCTGGGCCACCGCACTACTGATATAGACCATTGCCAGAAGGCAGAACACGAGCGTCTGGATGATTGAGACCAGCACGCCCAGAATCAAGAACGGAACCGGAACGACGAACGGCACCAGGAAGAAGAACGCCGAGACCACCTTGTGATCGGCGGCGATGTTGCCGAGGAGGCGCAAGGACAGCGACAGCGGCCGCGCCAGGTGCGACACGATCTCGATCGGGATCATGAACGGCGCCATGTAGATCGGGGCGTGGCCGAGGAACTGCTTGAAGTAGCCGAGCCCGCTGGCGGCGATGCCGTAGACGTGGGTCATCACGAACACGGTCAGCGCCAGCGCCACGTTGGTCTTCAGCGTCGCCGTCGGCGGCGCGAACCCGGGGATGAGCGCCAGTATGTTCGAGAAGAAGATGAAGAAGGCGAAGGTCCCGATGAGCGGAAGAAAGCGGCGCGCGTTCTCGGGGCCCATGACCGGCTCGGCGATGCCGAGGACGGCCTCGGTGATCATCTCGAACAGGTTGCGCAGCGTCAGCTTCGGCGGCGGAACGATCGCCTTCTCGCCGCCCTTCGACACCTCCGACCGGTAGGCCAGCGCGCCGATGGTGACGAACAAGAGCACCATCAAGACCGCGAAGACGTGGGTGAGCGAGAACGCCGACGGGAACGCCTGCACGCCCGCCTGCGTACGGGCCAGGTAGTGCTTGGCGAAATGCTCCAGGTTCTTCACTCCCGGAAGGAGGTCGAACCAGGTGGTCTCCTCACCCATGAGTCTCCTCGTCGCCCTTGGGCGGCGTCAGCGAGTACTGAACGAATACGACGAAAATGGCGGCCGGCAAGAGCGAGATGCCGACGAGAAACGGGACCGCGTCGACGTGCAGCCAGCGGATGGCGGCGTAGATGAGCGCGACCAGCAGGCCCATCTTGAGGTTGAAGAGGAGGACCGTCAGGCCGGGCTTCTGCTGCAGGACGGGGCCGAGCTTGCCGGCGATGCGGCGGATCGACATGGCGTTGAGGGTCGACAGCGAGGCGCCGACGCCGAGTGAAAACGCCGCATGGCGGCCGAGCAGGATCATGCCGCCGGCCAGCACGACGGCGGCCAGCAGCAGCGTCCACTTCTCGACGGCGATGAGGTGTTTCAAGCCCACTCTAGCGTTCCTCTTCTCTCAGCGCTTTCTTGCTCAATCTATAAAGTTCCCGCCCGCCGGCCGCCAGCCCGATGCCGAGCCCCACCAGCTGCAGCCAGGGCGCCGTGTGCCAGCGATTGTCGGCCCATCGCCCGGCAAAGAATCCGAGGCAGATCGCCACACCGAGAAAGATGCCGATGTAGCTGTAGGTCCCCATCACCTGGATCATCTTTTTGTCGATGCGGCAGCTCCGATTTCTTCGTTGGCGTGCGCGCTCTTAACACGCCGCGTCTTTGCGGTCAACCGTTTGCGACAGGCCGCCTCGGCGACGTCGAAGTCTTCGGATTTCAACGCGGGTGTCACCGGGTGCGCGTGGAACTGGGCGCTCGCTTCGTCGCAGCGGTCGAGGAAGGTCCAGGCGTAGGCTTCGAGCGCGAAGGCGGCGTGGATCTCCTCGGTGCGATCGAAGCGGGCGGCGCTGTGGAAGCAGTCGGCGGCGTCGGTGTAGCGCGCCTGCGCGAGGCGCACCGTGCCGAGCGCGCGCCAGGCCCAGGCGTCGTCGGGCGACTCCGAGGTCATGGCGGAGTAGAGCGCCTCGTCGTCGTGCCAGGCGGCGATGGCGCGCTGGCTGGCAAAGGCGAAGAGCATGGCAGCGACGGTGAAGGCGGCCAAGCGGACGCGCTCGGGGAGGCGGCGTGCCGCGGCGTAGACGACGAGGAGGAGGCCGGGCAGCCCGATGTAGAGCCAGCGGGCGAGCCCCGGCCAGGGATAGTCGAGCGCGGCGATGGCGGCGGTGGGGGCGATGGCGAGGAGCCACCAGCCGAGGCCGATGGCCGGCAGCCAGCGACGGCGGGCGGCCAGGGTCAGCGCCAGCGCCGCGAGGAGCGCGCCGCCGAAGGCCCAGGCGACGCGGGCGCCCGTCGAGAGCGAGGCGAGCCACGTCGACAGCTCGATGGGGCCCGAGCGCCACGGCACCAGCGCCGCGAACGTCGCGCGCGACCAGACCGGGCCGAGCGTGGCCACCGCACCGGCGTGCGACGGCAGCGCGGTGTGCCCGAGGGCGTAGCCGCGCAGCCCGGCGTAGGCAGCCGCGGCCACGATTGCCGCGCAGAGCGCCGGTACCATGGCGCGTCGATCCCGACCCTCACCGCGCAGCACGAACGTGACGGCGAGCGTGACCGGGATGAAAAGCGCAGCAGTCTCCTTGCCGAGGAGCGCCGCCAGGAGCGCGACCCCGAGGACGACGAAGCGGCGGGTCGCCGCCGCCCACACGGCGAGCGCGCCGAACCCGAGCGCCAGCATCTCGGAGCGGCCGTTGATCCACGCCACCGCCTCGGCGTTGGCCGGGTGCAGCGCGAACAGGAGCGCGAGCGCCGCCGCCCAACGAAAATCAGCGACGAGGACCGAGAGCGCGAGCAGCACGGCGAGTGTCGCCAGCACGTGCAAGAGGACGTTGGTGGCGTGATAGCCGGCGGGCCGCAGCTTCCAGACCTGATAGTCGACGGCGAGCGTGGCCAGCGCCAGCGGGCGATAGGTCGCGATCGCGGTCTCGGGCTGGTCCGCCGACCACATCGCGTGGTGCAAGAAGACGTCGCCGATGGCGCGCGCGTGATGCAGGCGATCGGAGCGGATGATGTCGTACTGATCGTCCCACACGAAGCCGTTGCGCAAGGACGGCACCCATACCGCGGCCACCACCAGCGCGACGACCAGCGTGAGCGCCCGCCTGGACACCGCTATAACGCGGCGAAGGCGCGGGCGGCGGCGTCGAGCGTGCGGTCGATGGCGCGCTGGTCGTGCGCGGTCGAGACGAAGGCCGCTTCGAACTGCGACGGCGCCAGGTAGATGCCGCCGTCGAGCATGGCGTGGAAGAACTTGCCGAAGCGCGCGGTGTCGGACTTCTTGGCGCTGGCGTAGTCGGTCACGGCGGCGTCGCTGAAGAAGCCGGTGAACATGGAGCCGACGCGGTTCGAGGTGAGCGCGAGGCCCTTCTTGGCCGCGAGCGCGCCGAGGCCGTCGACGAGCGCCGCCGACGAGCGCTCGAGCGTCTCGTAGGTGCCGGGCCGTCCGCAGAGCTCGAGCATCTTGCGGCCGGCGGCGACGGCGAGCGGGTTTCCCGAGAGCGTGCCCGCCTGGTAGACGGGGCCGAGCGGGGCGACCATGCTCATGATGTCGCGACGGCCGCCGTAGGCACCGACGGGCAGCCCGCCGCCGACGATCTTGCCGAGCGTGGTCATGTCGGGCTGGACGCCGTAGCGCGCCTGGGCGCCGCCGAAGGCGACGCGGAATCCGGTCATGACCTCGTCGAAGATGAGCACCGCGCCGGCCGCGCGCGTGATCTCGCGCAGCGCCTCGAGGTAGCCCCTGGCCGGCGGGACGCAGCCGATGTTGCCGCAGATGGGCTCGACGATGACGGCGGCGATCTGCCCGTCGTTGGCGGCGAAGAGCGCGCGCATGGCCGCTTCGTCGTTCCACGCCACGGTGAGCGTATCGGCGGCGGTGCCGGCGGTGACGCCGGCGGATCCGGGGATGCCGAGCGTCGCGATGCCCGAGCCGCCCGCGACGAGCAGCGTGTCGGAGGCGCCGTGATAGCCGCCGTCGATCTTGACGATCTTGTCGCGCTTGGTAAAGCCACGCGCCACGCGCAGCGCCGCCATCGTCGCTTCGGTCCCGGACGAGACCAGGCGCACCATCTCCATCGACGGCACCGCGCGGCACAGCTCGTCGGCGAATAGCACCTCGCGCTCGGTCGGGGCGCCGAAGCTGGTCCCCTCGGCCGCCGCCTTGGCGATGGCGTCGAGGATCTCCTCGTGGGCGTGGCCGACGATGAGCGGCCCCCAGCTGCCGACGTAGTCGACGTACTCGTTACCGTCGACGTCGTAGAGGTAGGCGCCCTTGCCGCGCGCGAAGAAGACCGGATCGCCGCCGACGCCGCGAAAGGCGCGCACCGGCGAGTTGACGCCGCCCGGGATGCGCTGCTTCGCCTCCTCGAACAGCGCCCGCGAGCGCTCGCGGTTACTCGGCATCGCTTTCGCCGCCGCCGCCGTTGCCGCCTTCACCGTCGTCGTCCTCGGTCTGCGTCTTGACCTGCACCGTGTCGTCGTCGTCGTCGCCGGAGAGGTCTTCCTCGCCCTCGATGACTTCGATCGGGGCCGCCTGCACCTCGCCCGCTTCGTCCTCGCGCTCCGCCAGCGACTCGACGGCGACGACGTTCTCGCCCTCGTCCATGCGCACGAGCCGCACGCCCTGGGTGTTGCGCCCGAGCGTCGGGATGCCCTTGACCGGGATGCGGATGACCTTGCCCGCGTCGGTGATGAGCATGAGGTCCTCGTCGTCGGTGACGAGGCGGCAGCCGACCACCTTGCCGTTGCGCTCGGTGGTCTTGATGGTGATGACGCCGAGCCCGCCGCGCCCCTTGACCGGGTACTCGGCGACCGCGGTGCGCTTGCCGTAGCCATGCTCGCAGACGGTCATGAGCGTCGCCGGCGCGTTGCGCGGGAAGGTCTGACACGAGACCACTTCGTCTTTTTCGCGCAGCGCGATGCCCTTGACGCCGCGCGCGGTGCGGCCCATCGGGCGCACCTTCTCCTCGGGGAAGCGGATGGCGCGCCCCTCGCGCGTGGCCAGCAGCACGTCGTGTTGCCCGTCGGTGAGGCGGACCTCGACCAGGTGATCGTCGGCGTCGATGGTGAGCGCGATGATGCCCGACGAGCGGATGGCCGAGAACGCCTCGAGCGGGGTCTTCTTGACCACGCCGCGGCGGGTCGCCATCACGATGATCTTGCCGGCTTCGAACTCCTTGAGCGCCAGCATCTCGACGACCTTCTCGTTCTCGCGCAGCTCGAGGAAGTTGACGAGCGCCTTGCCGCGCGACGCGCGCGACCCTTCGGGCAGCTCGTAGACGCGCTTGGCATAGACGCGCCCGAGCGAGGTGAACATGAGGATGTGGTCGTGCGTCGAGGCGACGAAGAGCTGCGAGACGAAGTCTTCGTCCTTCGTCGACGCGCCGGTGACGCCGCGCCCGCCGCGCTTCTGCGAGCGATAGGCGCTCACCGAGTTGCGCTTGACGTAGCCGCCGTGGCTGACGGTGACCACCATGTCCTCGTCGGCGATCAGCTCCTCGATGGCGATCTCGCCCTCGTCGTCGACGATCTGGGTGCGGCGCTCGTCGCCGAACTGGTCGCGGATGGCGATGAGCTCGTCCTTGATGACCTGCATCAGCTTCTCTTCGGAGGCGAGGATCGCTTCGAGGCGATCGATCGTCACGCTGAGCGCGCGGTATTCCTCGTCGAGCTTCTCGCGCTCGAGGCCGGTGAGGCGCTGGAGCCGCATGTCGAGGATGGCCTGCGCCTGGCGATCGGAGAGCGCGTAGTCGCCCTTCTCGGTGCGGCGAAGGATCTCTTCCTCGGACCGGCCGGCGCGGCGCAGGAACTCGTCGAGCCCGGCGAGCGGCTCGGCCATGAGGTTGGCCTTGGCCTCCTCGGGCGTGTTGGCGGCGCGGATGATCTGGATGACGCGGTCGATGTTGTCGACGGCGATGACCAGACCCTCGACGACGTGCTGACGCGCGCGCGCTTCCTTGAGCTCGAACAGGGAGCGGCGCGTGACCACGTCGCGGCGGTGGTCGACGAAGTGCGAGAGCGCGTCCTTGAGCGACAGGATCTTCGGCTGCGAGTCGACGATGGCGAGCATGGTCACGCCGAACGACGACTGCAGCTGCGTCATCTTGTACAGGTTGTTGAGGACCACCGCGGGCACGGCGTCCTTGCGCAGCTCGAACACGATGCGCATGCCCTTGCGGTTGGACTCGTCGCGGATGTCGCTGATGCCCTCGAGCCGCTTCTCCTTGACCAGCTCGGCCACCTTCTCGACGAGGCGCGCCTTGATCACCATGTAGGGGATCTCGGTGACGATGATCGAGGAGCGGCCGCGCTTGTCTTCCTCGATCTCCGCCTTGCCGCGCATGACGATGGAGCCGCGGCCGGTGTGGTAGGCGAGGCGGATTCCCTGGCGCCCGAAGATTGTGCCCGACGTCGGCAGGTCGGGTCCCGGGATGTGGTGCATGAGCTGGTCGACGGTCATCGTCGGGTCATCGATGAGCGCGATGGTGCCGTCGATGACCTCGGTGACGTTGTGCGGCGGGATGTTGGTCGCCATGCCGACGGCGATGCCGGTGGTGCCGTTGATGAGGAGGTTCGGAACCCGCGTCGGCAGGACGGTCGGCTCGTCCTCCTTGTCGTCGTAGTTCTTCTGCCACTCGATCGTTTCTTTATCGATGTCCGCGAGCATCTCGGCGCCGAGGCGCGTCATGCGGACTTCGGTGTAACGCATGGCCGCGGCGGGGTCGCCGTCGATGGAGCCCCAGTTGCCCTGGCCGTCGGCGAGCGGATAGCGCAGCGAGAAGTCTTGCGCCATGCGCACGACGGCGTCGTAGATCGACGCGTCGCCGTGCGGGTGGAACTTGCCCATGCAGTCGCCGACCACGCGCGCCGACTTGAGATACGGGCGGTTCCAGTTGTTGTTGAGCTGGTGCTGCGTGAACATGATGCGGCGGTGAACCGGCTTCAAGCCATCGCGGACATCGGGCAGCGCGCGCGAGATGATGACCGACATCGCGTAGTCCATGAACGACGACTTCATCTCGTCTTCGATGGCTACGGGAGTGCGCTGCGCGGCGAACGGAGCCGGTGGCGGAGGCGTATCCGACATGCGCAGCGTTCTAGCACATTTTAGGGTATGGTCGGCCGCTTCGATCACTTTGGAGGGACCATGCGGAATCTGACGTTTGCGCTGGCAATTCTCGTCGCCGGCGCGGCCCATGCGGACAAGGGCGAAAGCAACAAAGGCGGCGACAAATCGAAGGACGCGGCGGCCTCGGCCAAGGCGACGCTCGACAAATTCGACGAGGCCTGGAACGCCCATGACGCCAAGGCCACGGCGTCGTTCCTGGACAAGAGCTTCTTCGGGGCCGGGCCGTATGTCTCGGCCAAGATTGGCGACGCCGACGCCGCCAGGACGCAGCTCGAGAAGGACGCGGCCTCGGGCGCCCGCATCGTGCGCAACGCCATCGTCATCAAGGCCGACGACAGCGGCGACACCGCCTGGTACATCGGCGACTACATGTTCTCGCCCAAGGTCCCGCCGGGCGCTCTGCCGGTGCGTCGGCCGATGCGCGTCACGGGGACCATGGTGCGTCGCGGCAAGGACTGGAAGCTGTCGATGAGCAACATCTCCGCGGTGCAGCCGGATCCGCCGGCGTCGGCGCAGAACCAGGCCGCAACGCCGCCGAGCGGCGAGGCGACCAAGAAGTAGCTGGCCGGACGACCAGCCGGCCGTCCCGTAGTCTGAGAGGACACATCGGTCCGCCGCGCCGGGGCAGGTCCGCGAAACATCGACGGCCGGCTCTGGATCGCATGTTGCTACCCGGCGGTGGAATGTTCTCCGCCGTGCTGGCTACGCTCCTTCGACGCCCCTTCCTGATACCTCTCGTCGCTTCTCTCGTGGCCCTGGGCGGCTGCGGCGGCAGCTCGAACCGCGCCGCGCCCGACCTCGGGCCCACGTTCACGCCACCGCCCGCCAATTTCGATCAGATCAGCGCGCCCACCGCGACCTGCGAACATGGCTGGCTGTTCACACAGGTGCCGCGGCAGGGCCATCACCCGCAGTTCGCGCGCGCCGCCGACGGCACGCTGCATCTCCTCTATCTCGGTCAGGGCGTCGCCAACGCCGGCGAGTCGGCGTGGCGTCACGTCGGCGCGGCGACGCCGCTCGCGGCCGAGACGCTGCCGCTGCAGGCAAACGCGGCGTCGATCGCCGTCGCCTCCGACGGCACGCCGACCGTGTTCATGAGCGAGCCGGGTGAAGGAATCGTGCGCCTGTACGAGGATGCCAGAGGCTGGCAGCGCGATCCGGTCGCGTTCGGCTATGACTCGGGCGGCGACGCGCCGCTCGCGACCTTCGATGCCGCCGGCCATGCGGACGTCGCGTTCCGCGCGGGCGGCCAGCTCTACTACGGCACCGACGCCGGCGGCTCCTGGACGCTCACCACCGTCGGCGACCAGCGGCAGTCCTCGCCGTGGGCGCTCCTCGGCGATCCGAGCGGCGCGCTGCATCTGTTCTTTACCGGCAACGACGCCCAGACCCAGGTCGAGACGAACTATTGGGCCAGCAACGCCGGCGGCCGCTGGCAGGCGATCGCCTTTCCGCCGAACGTGTGGGGCGTGAACAGCGCGGTCGACCGCAGCGGCCGACCACACCTCCTGCACCCGAGCGCGAGCGGCCCCCTGCACTGGTGGTACGAGCAGGGCGCGTGGCAACAGGAGACGCTGCCCTTCGTCATGAGCGGCGCCTACGACTTCCTCTTCGACGCCGGCGACCACATGCATCTCTTGTTGGCGACGTCGCAGTCACTCGTGTACGCGACGAACGCGACGGGAAGCTGGACGCAGTCGACCATCACGCAGCTGGCGCCGTCGACGGGAAGTAGCGGGCGCCTGGCGCTCGATGCCTCGGGGCGCCCGCGTGTCGCGTTCTCCTGGACCGTCGCAGGGATGGATCCGGGCCTCTTCGCCTTCGCGCAACCCTGCCCTTGAGCTAGAGCGCCGGTGGGCGGCGCTTGTGCCAGTCGGTGGCGGCCTGCAGGTGCATGGCGGTCGTGACACAGGCGGCGTCGTCGAGCGCGCGGCCGACGAACTGGATGCCAATAGGCAGCTTGTCGGCGGTGAAGCCGCAGGGAACGCTGATGGCAGGGAGGCCGCACAAGTTGCCGAGCGCGCCGAGCGGGTCGGGCAGGTCGGCGACCGTGTCGAGGTTCTGGTCGAGCGCCCACGCCGGCTCGCCCACCGACGGGCCGGCCAGCACGTCGAAGCGCTGAAACAGCACGTCCATCTTCTTCTGCGCCACCAGCCGCACCCGCTGCGCCGTCTCGAAATCGGCGGCAGGGATCGTCTCGTAGAGGTAGCCGCCCAGCTTGGCCGCGGGGTCGACCAGCTCGCCCACCTGGCCCGAGCGGATGAGCGGCCGCAGCGCCGACCCCGCCTCGGCATAGAGGATCACGGTCGTCGCCGGGACCCAGGCACCGTCGGGGATGGCGACCGGCTCGACGCTGGCGCCCTGTTTGCGCAAGAGCTCGAGCGCCGCCCTGCACGCCGCCTCGACGGCGGGCGGTCCACCCTTGCCCTGTTGCGTGACCCAGCCGATGCGCAGCCGCGAAGGCGACGGCTTTTCGTGCGGCGGCCAGACGAACTGCGCTTCGCCTTGCGGCAAGGAGCCCTCGTCGGCGGGGTCGTGGCCGGCGAGCACCTGCAGGACCAGCGCGCAGTCCTCGGCGGTGCGCGCGAGCGGGCCGATCTTGTCGAGCGTGTAGGAGAGCGCCATGGCGCCGTGGCGGCTGACGCGCCCGTAGGTGGGCCTGAGCCCGCTGACGCCGCAGTGCGACGACGGGCAGAGGATCGAGCCCCAGGTCTCGGAGCCGATGGCGAACGGCGCCAGCCCGGCCGAGACGATGGCCGCCGAGCCCGACGACGAGCCGCAGGTCCAGCGCGACGGGTTCCATGGATTCTTGGCGGCTCCCGTCGCTGAGGCCGAGGGGAAGCGATAGCCGAGGCCGCCGGCCAGCTCGACCATGGCGGACTTGCCGAGCAGCACCGCGCCGGCGTCGGTCAGCTTCTGGATGACGGTGGCGTCGTAGGCGAGCTTCTGCGCGCGCAGCGGCGCGGCGCCCCAGGTCGTCGGGTACCAGCGCACGGCGAGCAGATCCTTGGCCGCGTAGGGCATGCCGTGGAGCGGGCCACGCCAGAAGCCGGCGCTGATCTCCTGCTCGGCCTTCTTCGCCTGCGCGCGCGCCAGATCGCGCGTCACCGTCGCGTAGGCGTTGATCGCGGCGCCCGTCGAGTCGGCGCGCTCGAGGTAGGCATCGGTCAGCTCGACGGGGCTGAGCTCGCGCTTGCGCAGCTTCTCCGACAGGTCGCGCACGCTCGCGAAGAGGATGTCGTCGCCGAGCGGCACTAGCGCCGCCTGCGCGGCGCGCGGAACGTGTGCGCCGGCTGATCGTCCCAGTCGAGCGGAAAGGCGCGCAGCCTGTCGAGCTGCCCCTGCACGTCGTTCGACATGCGCACGAGCTCCGAGCGATCGGCCGCCGAGATTCGGGCGCCATAGCGGGCGACGATCATCTGCACGCGCGCCTCGGCTTCGGCCTGCCCCGCGGTCAGCGGCTTGGGCGGAGTCGGCGTCGCGGCGGCCGGCGTTGCGCTGCTGGCCTGCGCCCTGGGTGTCGTTTTTTCGTCGGCGACGACGCGCGCCGGCAACAGCGTCGCGCCGATCAGCGCCGCCGCACCCCCTGCGAACTCACGACGGCTGAGACGCGACATGCGTGCATGTTACACGCGCGCGGCGAGCGCCGCGAAATTCGCAGCTCAGCGCGGGATTTCGTTGCCGGCGGCGATCTGGGTCTTGCGGTGGTCGTCGACCATGCGGATGAACTGCGGCACCAGCTCGGGATCGAACTGCGCGCCCGCGCAGCGCTCCAGCTCCGCGACGGCGACGTCGTGCGGCAGGGCCTTCCGGTAGGAGCGATCGCTGGTCATCGCGTCGTAGGTATCGGCGATGGCGACGATTCGCCCGAGCAGCGGAATGTTCTCGCCGAGGAGGCCGCGCGGATAGCCCGACCCGTCCCAGTTCTCGTGATGGCACCAGGCGCCCGGGATGAGCTCGGCCATCGACGGAATGGGCTCGAGGATGCGCTTGCCCTTGGCCGGATGGGTGCGGAACATCGCGACCTCTTCCGGCGTCAGCTTGCCGGGCTTGTTCAGCTTCTCGTAGCGGATGCCGATCTTGCCGATGTCGTGCATGAGACCGGCCTGCACGATGCGCTCGGTCTCCGGCTCGCCCAGCGTCAGCCCGCGCGCGGTCAACGACGAGTAGAAGGCGACGCGCTCCGAGTGGCCGCGCGTGTACTTGTCCGACTCCTCGAGCGCATGCGCGAAGCCGATGATGGTGGCGCGGAAGTTGTCCGCCAGCGACTGGTTCACCGTCGTCAGATCGCAGTTCTTCTGCACCAGGTCTTCGTAGAGCCGCGCGTTCTCGATCGACACCGCCGCGCGATTGGCGAGCACCGAGAGCATCTTGCGCTGCCCCTCGGTGAACTTGTAGCCGCGCGTGTACGAGTACGCGTTGAGCATGCCGATGACGCGATCCTGCACCTTGAGCGGGATCGAGCAGAACGAGACCAGGCGTCGATCCTTGGGCGGCTCGGCGAAGAACTTGAGCGCCTTGAGCCCGTGCGCCAGGAGCGGCTTGTCGTGCGAGTAGTGCTCGAGGAGCTCGGTCAGGTTGAGCTCGCCCGTGAAGCCGCTGTCGGCCAGCGGCGAGATCTTGCGCGAGCGCTCGACGAACAGGCCGGTGCGCGGATCCTTGAGCATGAGCGTGACCGCGTCGGCCTGCGCCTCGACGAGAACGCCGTCGAGGATGAGGTCGAGCACCTTCTCGAGCGAGAGCGATTCGGCGATCGCCTCGGAGATCTTGTAGAGCGACACCGCCTCCTTGAGGCGGATGTTCTCGGCGTGCAGTCGCTGCCGGTCGAGGCCGCGCTCGACCACATGCACGACCTCCTCGATCTTGAACGGCTTGAGGATGTAGTCGTACGCGCCCTTCTTCATGGCCTCGATCGCCGTCTCGACGGTGCCGAAGCCGGTCATGATGACCGTGAGGACGTTTGCCTTGAGGTCGGCGATCTTCTCCAGGAGCTCGAGGCCGCCCATGCCGGGCATCTTGAGGTCGCTGATGACGAGGTTGTAGCTGCGCCGTTCGAGCTCACGCAGCGCGGCGTCGCCGTCCTCCACGGTGCGGACGACGTACCCTTCCATCGTCAAAAAGTCAGAGAGGATCTCGCGGATGACCTTTTCGTCATCCACCACTAAGACGCGTGGCGATTCCTCGTGGACTTGATACTCCATGCACTCTCTCGGGCCCCCCCAAGAGCTTCATCGGCACATATAGACGCAGCCTGAGCTTAAACTTCCAACCGCCCGTCGGTCAACGCATTTCGGTCTGTGAAATCCGCGACGGCCGCTACAAAAGACAGCTAACAGGGGACAGCTAACAGCTGGCAGTTAGCGGAAATCGTGGAGTCGCAGCTGCCAATCATCGCGAGGCTTTGGAATTTTCGAAGGCGGCCTGCTGCGCGTGCCAGTCACGCTCGAGGCGGTCGACGTCCGCCTGCATCTTGTCGGAGTCCATGCGCGCCTCGGAGTACTTCTGCTGCTTCTTCAAGTTGTCGGTCTCGAAGTTCATGACGTTGAAGTCGTCCGAGGGCTTGATGCCTTTCTGCTGCGCCAGCTTGGCCTTTTCCAGCTCGTAGCGGGAATCGGCGGCGGCGAAGTGATCGTCGGCGGCATCGCGCTGCGCCTTGATCCATTTGCGCTTCTTGTTGAGCCAGTCGACCTTGGCATCGGCCGACTTGACCCCCAGCTCGGCGACGCGCACGTCGTGGGTCGCCTGGTTCTTGCGGTTGACGTCGTTGGCCTGCTCGGCGGTCTTGGCCTGCAGCTTGGCGGTGTCGAGCTGCAGCTTGGCCGTCTTGTAGTCGTTGTCGGCCACGTCGACCTCGTTCTCGATGTTCTTGAGATCGGCCTCCGCCTTCTGCTGCTCGGTCTTGGCGACCTCCTTCTCCTGCTGCGCGGCCAGGACGCCTTGCTTCTCCTGCACCGACGCCGTCGCCAGCGAGTTGTCGTTGACGTGGTATTTCGCGCCGCCGCCGCCGCAAGCGGCGACGCCGAGGACCAGGATCGAGAGCAACGTCTCACGCATGTGCTGCCTCCTTTGAAAGGCTCGGGAACCACGAGAAGAAGACCTTGAGCTGCGCCTTGCGCGTCGCGTCCACGTAGTCGAAGTTCGTGCCGCGATCGATCACTTCCCAAAAATCTTTCGACTCGATCCGCAGAAGCTCGTCGCAGATCGAGCGCAAGCGCTCGGCGCGCTCGTCCTTCATGTCGTCGAAGATCTGACGCGCGTACTGGACGCCGCTCTCGCCGGCGACGAGGTAGAAGCTGGCCAGCTTCGCCTGCGCCTTGCGCACGCCGCGCAGCGTGTGCTCCTGCGTCTGGCTCTCCGCCTCTTTGTCGACCTCGAGCATCACCTTCAGGATCGCGTCGTGCGACGGCGCGCGCAGGGCGAAGGCGCGCTCGCACAGGGTCGCCAGATCGTAGGCCGCGGTCTCGGTCACGAAGCCGAGGTCCATCGAGTGCGCGATTTGCGCGTAGTACTTGAAGAAGAACGCAATCTCGCACACCAGCACCGACTGCCCCAGCTCGAGCGCATGCTCCGTGAGCTGTCGATACTGGTTGAGCACGTTGTAGGCGGTGCGGATGTTGGCCGCGTTGAGCGTCGCGCGCAGATAGGTGTTGAAGAACTTCACCGCCAGCTGCAGCGCCTCGGCGTCGTTGGCCTTGAGCGCCGCCTCGCCGATGTAGCGCGTGTTGATGGCGATGAGGTGGTTGACGTCGGGAACCGTGCCGAGCGCTTCGTTGTAGATCGATTGATATTGGCGCAGCACCTTGTACTCGAGCCACACGCGCTTCTGGTCGAGGTCGTCGACCGACTCGGCGGCGAGCGAGACGAAGTCGGGATTGCGGCGGATGCGCGGCCCGACGTGGAACCAGTCGGCCTCGACGTGCGACTTCTCGGCGAGATAGGCGCAGATCAAATCTTTGATGGCGTCGACGGCGCCCGAGGCGATCGCCTTGTCCTTTTGCGAGGCGGCGTTGATCGAGATGTCGGAGAGCTGCTCGACACCGACGAGGGCGCGCACCTGACGGTCGGCCATGTCGCCGAGGAGGCGGCCGCGGCCGAGCGCCGAGGCGACCGCCTGCTCCTGGATGCGACCGACGACGCGGTCGGGGTCGAGGAAGTCGAACACGTAGGCGAAGTAGGGGACCATGATGAGGAGGGACGCGGTGACGAGCACCATCGTGAAGATGATCGAGACCTTGGGCAAGAACGTGTGCGCGACCGAGACCGAGACCCAGACCGCGTTGATGCAGGCGACGACGAAGAAGCCGAGCACCGCGAGGTTGGTGCGATCGCGGAAGAACATGTCGGCCAGGCGCGGCGTGTAGCGCGTCGCGGCGAGCTGCACGACGATCGAGACGACGGTGATGACGATGCCGAGGATGGCCGCCACCACCTGCGCCATGTTGCCGAGCGCGTTCTGCAGGGTGTCGACGTCGAAGTTGAAGAGCAGGACGAACGGGTTCTTGCCGGGCGCCAGGATGAGCCAGTCGATGAGGTAGAAGCCGAGGAAGACGGCCAGCGCAATGCCGCCCAGGAGGAGCAGCGGATACAGGAGCGTCCGCCGTCGAGGGTTGGCGTTGCCGGCTACAGCCATGGGCCCGGGATCATACGACGGCGCGCGTTGGCTGTCAGCTATCCGCTGACGTCTCTTTCCGCCCTCACCAGTTGCCCTCGAAGACGCAGGAGGTCGCGCCGGGGGTGCGGGCGCGGCACTGGCGCTCGACGACGAAGACCTTGCCGGCGCCGGTCATCATGCACGAGCGCCTGAGCCAGGCGACGAGCGAGTCGCAGTAGCCGGCGTCGACGACGCCGAACTCGTGGAGCGTGCCGCGAATCCAGCCCGTGCGCCCTTCGGCGTCCCAGCGGCCGGTGTTGTGCGCGCGCTTCCAGTAGTCGCGCCCGCGCTCGAGCATCCACAAGGGCGAGGTAAAGCGCAGCGCCACGCGATGCACCCAGCTCATCTCGTACTCGGCGGCGGCGTTGCCGAACTGCGCGTGAAAATCGGCCGGGCCGAACAGATCGCGCCCGACGTTGAGGGCGGTGGTGAACCACAGCGTCGGGAGCCACGAGGCGTTGGAGAAGTCGTGCGGCAGCTCGATGCCGTGCTTGGCGGCCAGCTCCTGACGCAGCCGGGTCCAGCCCTCCTCGCCGTTGTGCTCGACGACGAACTGGCGCGTCGAGAGGAACGAGGTGGCATAGGTGAGCGGCGTGAGCAGCTCGGGCACGAGGGCATCTTACGCTAGAACAGGGCGGCAAAACCGTCTTGCGCCCTACGATTGTCACAACTGGCGCGGCGACTCGTTCGCGGGAAGCGCGCACGCGGGGGAAGCGGGCACGCGGGCAAGTCGCGCGGTCCGACCGCGGGCGTGCGAGGTCGAACATGCTACAGTCGACTGCATGCTCCTCGTCGTCGACGTGGGCAATACCAACACCGTCGTCGGAGTGTTCGACGCCAAGGGCGGTCGCGCCGGCGAGGTGCGCGCGCACTGGCGCCTCGAGACGCGCGCCCGCCGCACCGCCGACGAGTACGCGGCCACGCTGTATCAGCTCTTCCAGATGGCGCAGCTGCCCTGGCAGATCGACGGCGGCATGATCGCGACCGTCGTGCCGTCGGCCCTCTTCGCCGTCGAGAAATTCTTCGAGCAGTACTTGAAGATCCGGCCGCTGACGGTGGGACCCGGGCTCAAGACCGGCATGCCGATCCTCTATGACAATCCCAAAGAGGTGGGCGCCGATCGCATCGTCAACGCCGTCGCCGCCTACGAGCGCCACAAGCAGGGCTGCATCATCGTCGACTTCGGCACGGCGACCACGTTCGACCTCGTGACCCCGAAAGGCGAGTACGCCGGCGGCGCCATCGCCACCGGCATCACCACCTCCGCCGACGCCCTGTACGAGAAGGCGGCCAAGCTGCCGCGCGTCGAGTTCAATCGCCCGTCGTCGGTGGTCGGCAAGAACACGGTGGCCTCGATGCAGGCGGGCCTCTTCTACGGCTACGTGGGGCTGACCGACGAGATCGTCACGCGCATGCGCGCCGAGGTCGGCTTCCCCTGCACCGTCGTCGCCACCGGCGGGCTGGCGACGCTCATCGCCAAGGACTCCAAGACGATCGAGCACACCGACGAGATGTTGACGCTCACCGGGCTCGGCATCTTGTGGGAGCGCAATCGCTGATGGCGTTGGTGCTCGAGCCGCTCGAGCAGCTGCCGCCGGGCGTCGAGCGCGCGGTCGGAGCGAAGGCGCCCGCGCCGCTGAAGATGATGGCGGCGCGCGGCCTGGCGCCGATGCCGCCCGGCGAGCTGGTGACCGCGCTCTATCAGCTCACGTTCGTCGAGGACGAGGCGATCAAGTCGGCCGCCTACAAGACGGCGACCGAGCTGCCCGAGAAGATGCTCGGCGGTGCGCTCGAGGGGGCGCTCGATGCGCGCGTGCTCGACTTCTTCGCGCGGCGCGTCTTCGCAAAGCCGGCGCTGCTCGAGAAGGTGCTGCTCAATCGCGCCACTGCAGACGAGACCTTCGCGCATCTGGCCGGGCTCGTCGACGAGAACGCGCTCGAGATGATCGCCAAGAACGAGGAGCGCCTGTTGCGCCACCCGCAGATCATCGCGGCGCTCTACATGAATCCCAAGACCCGCATGTCGACGGCGCAGCGCGCGCTCGAGCTGGCGGTGCGCAACCAGGTGCGCGTCGACGGCATTCCGGCGTTCGACGAAGCGTCGCGCACCATCCGACAGTCGGGCGGGATCGACCCGGTCGAGGCCGCCAACGACGACGAGGCGTTCGCGCGCGCGGCCGAGGTGGCGGTCGATCAGACGGCGGCGCTGCAGCTCGTCGCGGTCGACGAGGAGGAGGCGGCGCGGCAGGCGGAGCTCGACGCCGCCGAGGCGGAGAAGGCGGTCGAAGCGCCCGGCGTGGTCGAGGAGGAGAAGAAGAAGAAGATCTCCGACCTCTCGCCGGCGGCGAAGATCCGGCTGGCGACGCTCGGCAACGCCTTCGCGCGCGCGGTCCTGATTCGCGACACCAATCGGCTGGTCTCGATGGCCGCCATCCGCTCGCCGGGCGTCAGCCCCATGGAGGTCATCCGCTACGCGACCAACCGCGCGCTCGACGACGACATCATCCGCTACATCGCCGGCCAGCGGCAGTGGGTCCGGCTGAGCTCGGTCAAGATCGCGCTGTGCAACAATCCCAAGTGTCCGCTGCCGGTGGCGATGCGCTTTTTGCCGCACCTGAACGCGCGCGACCTGAAGCTGCTCGCGCGCTCGAAGGGCATTCCGTCGGCGCTGTCGACGGCGGCCAAGCAGCTCTTGCAGCAGCGCAACCAATGACGGCGGGCAACCCGAAGGGCGCGCGGCTCGCCTTCACGGAGCGCGTGGGTGGAGTCCTCGTGGCGCCGCGCAGCACGATGGCGCGGCTGGCGGCGGGTGAGGCGCGCGCCAGCGACGTGATGTGGCTGGTCGTGGCGCGGGTGGTCGCGGGGGAGCTCGATCAATTCGCGCGCGCCTGGTCGATGGTGCGGCAGATCGGCGTCGGCTTCGGCGCGCAGCAGATGCTGGCCACGTTCACCGTGGTCTTGCCCGACGTGTGCGGGATCCTCGTCGCCGGCATGGTGCTGAGCTTCTTCGTGCCGAAGACGACGCGCGCCTTCGATCTGGCGGCGTACGCCTGGATTCCCTATCTCGCCACCATGGTCATCGGCGCGCTCTACTTCACGGCGCGTGGGTATCCGCCGTCGGTGCGCGCCTCGAACATCGTCACCGCGGTCGGCGTGGCGTGGGCGGTCGTCACCTGGACGGTGGGGATGCTGGCGGCGCGGAGGAGCGCGTGAGGCGGGTCGCCGGATGGGCGCTCCTCGCCGGGCTGGCGGCGCTGTTCGTGCTGCGCATCGTGCAGCTCGGGCACGGCGGCATGCCCAAGGTCGCGACCGCGAGCGGCTCGCCGGCGCCCGACTTCGAGGCGCGGCTCCTCGACGGTGGGCGCTTCCATCTGGCGGCGGAGCGCGGCCATCCGGTGGTGCTGGTGTTCTGGGCCTCGTGGTGCGGCCCCTGCATGGCGGAGTTGCCCGGCATCGAGCGCGTCGCGCAGATCCTGCGGAAGCCGGGGCACACGGCCAACCTCGTCGCCGTCAACACCGAGGGCGATCGCGACGCGGCCGCCGGCGCGGTGCAGCGGCTCGGGCTCTCGATGCGCGTCGCCCTCGACGACGGCGGCGCCTCCGCGAGCTACCACGTGCGGACCATCCCGCACACCGTCATCGTCGACGCCGCGGGCAAGATCGCGGCGGTGATGCGCGGCATGTCGACCGAGGACGAGCTCTTGCGCGCGATCCTCGAGGTCGAGGAGCGCACGGGGGCCTCGCCGTGAGCGAGTCGCTGGCGGAGCTGCGCTTCGGCGACGTCCTGACGTTCCTGACGGTGCATCGCTGCGGCGCCATCACGGCGGCGGCGCGCGCGCTCAAGGTGACGCCGTCGCAGGTGTCGAAGGCGGTGCATCGGCTCGAGCGTCAGCTCGGCGCGACGCTGCTGTCGCGGTCGACCCGCGGGGTCATCGTCAGCGACGCGGGGCGGCGGCTCATTCCGCAGCTCGAGGATGTCGCCGCGCGGCTGCAGCAGATGCGCCCCGACGTGGTGCCGCGCGAGGAGCTGGCGATGGCGGCGCCGTCGTACCTGAACGCGATCTTCCTCCCGCGCATCGCGGCCGCGCTGCCCGAGACGCTGGTGCGCGGCCTCGAGCTGCCGCCGGCCCTGGTGCGCGCGTACGCCGTCGAGAACTTCTTCGACATCGCGCTGCTCGTCGGTACCGAGAAGCTCTCGGGCGGCTGGGTCAACAGCGCCGTCGGCCACGTGCGCAAGGCGCTCTACGCCACGCCCGGCGTGGCCAAGGCGCTCGGTCCGGCGCCGGTCGATCCACGCAAGGTGGCCGAGGTGCCGTTCGTGACGCCGATCTACAACGTCAACGGCCAGTTCGTGCCGGCCGACGACGGCTGCCCGCTGACGCACATGCACCGCCGGCTCGGACATCAGTCGCAGACGCTGATGGTGGGGCTCGACCTGGCGCTGGCGACGGGGCAGCTGGTGTTCGGGCCGGTCATCGCCGCCGCCGGTCACGTGGCGCGCGGCGAGCTGGCCGAGATACGCGTGCGCGGCTGGGATGTGCGCGAGCCGCTGACGCTGGCGGTCAACGGCGAGCGGGTGCGCGCCAAGACCCAGCGGCTGCTCGGGCTGCTCGTCGAGAAGACCATCGAAGAGCTCGACGGGCGCTGAGGAGCAGGGCCATCGCCCACCAGGCGCCGTCGCCAGCCTCGGGCGCGGCGCTGCAGCCGCTCGAAGAATTCATGCGCGACGGTGCGCCGGCCGGCGGCCCCGCGGACCCGAAGTCGCCGGCCGGCGTCGTCAAATCGCGCCCGGAGGGGGAGGGCGCGTTCAGCAAATCGGATGCTGCAGCCAGGTCATCGGTTGCGCTCGGCGCCAGATCGGCGACGCCGCCGGCGAGATCGGGCGAGCCCGCCAGCGCATCCCGGTGGAATACGCCGAACCCGGCGACCCGCCTATCCGTTACGTTTGCTACACGCGTTTCCTGATTGGAAAGGGGGCGGCGCTACTTCGGTGGCTGGGCCTGGGCGACCTCTTCGATGGCCGAGGCGTTGCGGTGGCGCGCGGTAGGGAGGTGCGCGTCCCAGCACGACACCGAGCAGAACATGAGCTTGATGCGCCCCGAATTGCAGGTGGACACCGAGCAGCGCCAATACTTCGACCCGAGTTGGATGGGCTTTCGGCACATCGAGCAGACCGCGAACGGCGCCATGGGACGCCAGGGTAGCACAAGAATCGTCGGGCGAACGCGCGCTAGAGGTGAGTGGGATCAATCACCCGGCCACACGGCCACACGGCGGCACACATCGTCAGCTCGCCAGAGGCGAGCGAGCAACAATAGCGCTGTTCTCGGATTGTCGCCCGCGGCGACAATTTGAGATCGTGTCGTCGGAGTGATACCATTTACAGTCGTGCGGCTTTGGTCTTTTGTGCTGCTCGAGTGCCTGGCACTCGGCGGCGCGGGTGTCGGCATCGTTGCCGGCGCGCGTGGGGTGCAGCGGGTTGCCCGTGCGTCGGGCGCGCTGCAGTCGACCATGTTGGTGCCGCTCGATCCGACGCGTCTCGAGCCGGAGCACATCGACGTCGCCACCGAGGCGACCGGCACCTTCCTCGGCATCCAGGACGAGCTCCTGATCGATCGCATGCGTACGGCCGAGATCAAGCAGGCCAAGCTCAACAAGGGCGGCTCGTCGATCTCGTTCCGGCTCGACTTCGCCGACGGCTCGCGCGCGGCGTTCAAGCCGGAGCAGATCAACCCGCAGACCGTGCCGCGCAAGGAAGTGGCCGCCTACCGCATCAACCGCTGGCTCGGCTTCAACGCCGTGCCGCCCGCGACGATGCGCACGCTGCATCGCGACGATCTCGTCGGCAAGCTGCCGCCCGAAGCCGCCTTCCTCGCCAACCGCATCAACGCCGAGACCACCTTCGACGCCGAGGGCTTCACGCGCGGCGAGGTCAGCTACTGGATCCCGGTCATCTTCGACTCGCACCTCGACACGGTCGACGGCGTCATGAACTGGTGGCGCTGGATGACCGTCGGCGAAGAGATCCCGCCCGAGAAGTTCGGCCTCCTGGGACAGCTCTCGTCGCTGCTGCTGTTCGATCTCTTGACCAACAACAGCGATCGCTTCTCCGGCGGCAATCTCATGGCGTCGAAGGACGGGCGGGTGCTGTTCTGGATGGACAACACCTTTGGCTTTCAGATCGAGCCCGAAGGTCATCTGCGCTCGCGCACCTATCTGTTCCGCTGCCAGAAGTTCAGTAGAAAGGCCGTGGCCGCGCTGCGCCGCTTCGACCTGGCCGCGCTCCATCAGGCGCTGCAGCCCGAGCCCGGCGTGCTCAGCGAGAACGAGATGGCGTCGGTGATCGCGCGCCGCGACGTGGCGCTGCGCTACGTCGACGGCCTCGTCGCACAGCTCGGCGCCGACAAGGTTCTCGTCTTCCCGTGACCGTCTCTTCTCGTGTGCTGCGTTGAGCCCGCACCTGCCGAACCGGCGCAAGGACGACGCGCGCCTGGCGCGTGACCTCCAGCTGTTCCACGTCTATCGCCTGCTCTCGACGTCGTACCTGTTCCTGCCCGTGCTCATCACCTTCTTCGTCTCGCGCGGGCTCGACTTCACGCACATCGTTCTGCTCAACAGCGTCTACGCGCTCACCGCCATCGTCTTCGAGGTCCCCACCGGCGCGCTCGCCGATCGCTTCGGCCGCTGCCGCGCGATGATGCTCGGCTCGCTGCTCATGGCCATCGGCTGCGTCGTCGACTTCAACGGCCGCGACTTCTGGACCTTCGCGCTCGGCGAGGGGCTGCTCGCGCTCGGCATGACGCTGACCTCGGGCGCCGACTCCGCCTATCTCTACGACCTCCTCGGCGCCTACGGCAAGGAGCACGAGTATCGCCGCTACGAAGGCTCCGCCACCGGCGCCAAGCTCTTCGGCGCCGCCGCCGCCCTCGTCGCCGGCGGCTTCATCGGCCGCCACTCGCCAGCCGTCACCTACGCCGCCACCGCCTGCGTCTGCGCCGGCGCCGCGCTCGTCGCCATGATGATGCGCGAGCCGACCTTCGTGCGTGAAGACGACTCCGACTTCCTGCACGGCATGGCCCACGCCGCCAAGGCCGTCGCCACGCGCGCGCCCCTGCGCTTCGCCGTCGGCTTCTCGGTGCTCATGTTCGTGCTCTTGCGCATGGGCCTCTACCTCTATCCGCCCTATCTCGGCAAGGCCGGCCTCGACACGGCGTGGGTGGGCATCGTCCTGGCCATCCTCTCGGTCATCGGCGCGCTCGGTGCCCAGCGCATCGAAGCGGTGCGCCGCCGCCTCGGCGAGGCGCGCCTGTTGTGGGCCATGCCGCTGGCGCTGGCCGTGACCTATGCGCTGTGCGGCCGCTTCGTCGCCGTCTGGGGCGTCGCGCTCCTGGCCGTGCAATCGCTCGTCAACGGCCTCTATTCGCCGTTCTCCAAGGAGCTGCTCAACCGCGAGATCGCCGACTCGGGCCAGCGCGCCACCGTGCTCAGCGTCGAGTCGATGGCGCGCCGCCTCGCGTTCGGCGCCTTTGCCCCGATCGCCGGCGTGCTCATCGACGCCCACGGCCTGCACACGGCGCTCTACCTGTGCGCCGGCGCCGGCGTCACCGGCGTGGGGCTGCTCGTCGCCACCAGCGTGCGCCGCCGCCGCCGCGGTCTGGGCGACTTCGCCCACGAGGTCACGCCGACCCCTTTGCCCGAAGCCGCCGACGCCAGCGACGCCGCCGACGCCAGCGACGCCAGCGACGATAGGACGCCTGCCAGCGCCTCATCAAATCACTGATCGCCTTGACTTCTCGTCGGTGATGGACCAGATTTCTCCGTTTTCATGAAGAAGCAAGCTGTCTACTTCGTTTCGCTCGGCTGCCCGAAGAATCGCGTCGATACCGAGGTCATGCTCGGCCTGTCGGATCACGCGGGCTTCACCATTGCCCGCGCGCCCGAAGACGCCGACGCCATCGTGGTCAACACCTGCGGCTTCATCGGCGAGGCGAAGGAAGAGTCGATCGACACCATCCTCGAGATGGCGCGCTTCAAGGCCGACGGCGGGCGCGCCAAGCGGCTCGTCGTCACCGGCTGTCTGACCCAGCGCTACGCCGGCGATCTGGCGCGCGACCTGCCCGAAGTCGATCAGTTCCTCGGGTCGGGCGACGTCGACAAGATCGTGGGCGCCCTGCGCGGCGAGACCCCGCGGGACGGCGTGTCGATGGATCCGGCGTACCTGTACGACGACGTCACGCCGCGCCTGCAGTCGCTCCCCGCCTATACGGCGTACGTCAAGATCGCCGAGGGCTGTGACCGCCCCTGCTCGTTCTGCATCATCCCGAAGCTGCGCGGTGGCCAGCGTTCGCGCGCGCCCGAGTCGGTCGAGCGCGAGGTGAAGGAGCTGGTCTCGCGCGGCGCGGTCGAGATCAACCTGGTCGCGCAAGATCTGACGACCTACGGCAAAGACCTCGACGGCGAGCTGGGCCTGGCGTCGCTCGTGCGCCGGCTGGCCGGTGTCGACGGCATGCGCTGGCTGCGCCTCCACTACGCCTATCCGACCGCCACGACCGATGCCCTGCTCGAGGCCATCGCCGACGAGCCGCGCGTGGCCAAGTACATCGACATGCCGCTGCAACACATCGACGATCAGATGCTCAAGCACATGCGCCGCGGCCACGTCGGCAAGACGTCGCGCGCGCTCGTCGAGAAGATTCGGGCGCGCGTTCCCGGAGTCACGCTGCGGACCACGTTCATCGTCGGCCATCCGGGCGAGACCGACGAGGCGTTCGAGAACCTGTGCGACTTCGTGCGCGAGTCGGCGTTCGACCGCGTCGGCGTCTTCACCTACTCCAACGAAGACGGGACCCACTCGGCCAAGCTCGCCGCCGACCTCGGCGCGGTTCCGCCCAAGGTGATGGAGAGCCGCCGGCGCGAGCTCATGCGCATCCAGCGCGCCATCTCGCGGAAGAAAATGAAGGCCATGGTCGGCCGCGAGCTGGCCGTGCTCGTCGAGGGACCGAGCGACGAGTCGGAATATCTCTTCGCGGGCCGCCACGAAGGGCAGGCACCCGAGATCGACGGAGGCGTCTTCCTCGCCCTCGCGGACGGGGTGAAGACGCCACGCATCGGCGACGTCGTGCGAGCACGCGTCACCGGCTACGCCGACTATGACCTGGCGGCGACGGTCGAAGGAACAATCGCGCCGACGCGCATGAAGCGCGCGCCGACGCGACTGCCCGTCATTTCCGTCTAGAGACCCTCGTTAGACGAGAGGCTCGGCACCACGACCGCGGATCAGGCTGATCACGACCGCGACCACCGCCAAAACGAGCAGGATGTGGATGAACCCGCCCATGGTGTACGAGCTCACCAGGCCAAGGGCCCACAGAACAACCAAGATGACAGCGAGCGTCCAGAGCATTGGTTTCTCCTCCTAGTGACTACCGGTAAAGCAGGAGGCGTACCGAGTTACGTCTGGCACTGCGCCAAATCGCGGGGATCGTGCGCGCAGAAAAGTTTCACACCGGCTGCACCGTTGGCCAGCGTACGCAGTCTGTCTTGATTGGCCATTCGTTGCTCGTCGTCGACGGCCATCAAGCGCTGGAAGGCGCGCAAAGCGACCGGACAGCGGCGTTTGGGTTCCACTTCGCCGTGAAAGAAGTACGCATCGCCGCAGTGGAGCAGCCAGCCGCCGTCGCCGTGCACGGCGATGCCGTGATGGCCGCGCGTGTGGCCGTGCAGCGGGACGCGCAGAATCTCCGGCGGCAGCCCTTCGAGCGCGCGAACGCCGTCGAAGCCGTGCCACGCCTCGCCGCCCGCCGCGTACGGCTTCCACTTCGGGCCGTGCGCCAGCTGCGGCTTGCGATAGCGACGGCGCTCGTTGCCTGTCGTCGGCGAGAGCGCGGCGGCGAGCTCCTCGGCGGCGACGTGGACCTCGGCGTTGGGGAAGTCGGAGAGCCCGCCGGCGTGGTCGAGGTCCAGGTGCGTGACGACGATGTGGCGCACGTCGCTCGGCTTGGCGCCGATCTTGGCGAGCTGCTCGAGCGCGGTCTCGGCCGGGTCACAGATCGGGCGCGTCATGAACACGAAGCCGCGGCCGAGCCGCGCCGCGGGCGTGGTGACGTCGCTCGTGCCGAGGCCCGTATCGACGAGCACCAGGCCGGCCGGCGTCTCGACGGCGAGGCAGTGGCAGACCATCTTGCCGACGATTCCCAGAGGCGGACACAGGGTCGCGCAATTGAGGTGGTGGACCCGCATTGTCCCCAGACTCTACACTCGAAGGGTGAGTGGCAGCTGCACGGTGACCCAATGACCGATCGGCGCGACGCATTCCTCATCTGTCCCGCATGCGGCGGTGCCATGACCGAGTGGCGCGTCAGCGACGACGAAGCGGAGACCTGGTCGGAGTGCGAGACCTGCCACGGCATCTGGGTCGACTGGTATCGCGAGGAGCCGAGCGGCATCGCGCGCCTGGTGCCGCCGCGGCCGGGCAACACACCTTCGGGCCACACCGGCGGCGCCTGTCCGCGCGACGGCAGCGTCCTCACCGAGCGCCCCTACCTCGACGCCGGCCCGGTGGTGGAGCGCTGTCCGACCTGCCTCGGCCTCTTCGCCCGACGCGTGCAGGTCAAGGAGCTGGCGTCGTTCCACGAGCGCATCCCGTTCGAGGCGCCCGAGCCGATCGTCTGGGTGTCGTGGCTGCACCGCTTCTGGCATGCTTTCGTCAAATGAGCGCCTCCGTCGAGCCGCCCGACTTCGACTTCGTGCGCAAGACCCCGCTGGTGTTCGCGCCGCCGCTCAACTGCTGGCTCAAGCTCGAGTCGCTGCAGGCGACCGGGTCGTTCAAGCTGCGCGGCGCCGCGCTCAAGATGTCGCGCCTGGCGGCGGGCGAGCGCGCGCGCGGCGTGGTCACGGCGTCGGCCGGTAATCACGGCCAGGGGCTGGCGCTGGCGGCGACGCGGCTGGGCGTGCCGGCGACGGTGGTGGTGCCGCGGCTCTGTCCGGCGGTGAAGCGCGACGCCATCGCCCGCTACGGTGCCGAGGTCATCGTCGACGGCGCCAACTACGTCGCCGCGGAGAAGCGCGCCATGGCCCTGGCGAAGGAGCGCGGCGTGCCCTACGTGTCGCCGTTCGACGACGACGACGTCATCGCCGGCAACGGCGAGTGGCTCGGCCGCGAGATCCGCGCCCAGCACGCGGCCCTCTCGCGCGTCATCGCGCCCGTCGGTGGCGGCGGCCTGGTCTCGGGCCTCCTGCGCGCGCTCGACGGCGTCGAGGTGGTCGGCGTGCAGCCGCGCACCAACTGCGCCATGCACGACTCGCTCGCGCAGGATCGCGCGCTCGTCGACTACGAAGGCGGCGAGACCCTGTGCGAGGGGCTGGAAGGCGCCATCTCCGAGCGCACCTTCGCGGTCGCGCGCGCGCATGGGCTTACGGTGGCGCTCGTCGACGAGGACGAGGTGCTCGGCGCCATCGGCTTCGCCTATCGCGCGCTCGGCCTCGTCATCGAGCCGTCGGCGGCGGTCGGGATCGCCGCGGCGCGCGCGCAGCGGGTCGCCACCGACGAGGAGACCGTGATCGTGGTGACCGGCGCCAACGTCGAGCCCGCGCTGCTAGAGCGGGCCATCGCGTTCAACGATCGGTCCGGTACTCCGCGCCGTTGACCGCGACGGTGGCGAGGAAGGTCAGAAGCGGCGTCAGCACCAGCGGCACGATCGCCGACGCCCACCACGGCACCGAGAAGGCCATGAACGCGGTCTCCGGCAGCGGCAGCTCGGCCAGGTTGCGCAGGTGCCACGAGATGGCGACGAGGTTGATCACGATCGGCGCCGACCCCAGGCCCGCTTCGATGAGGAGCAGGTAGATGAGGACGGTGACGATGGGATGGCGCGAGAAGACCGTGCCGATCACCATCGCCAGCGCCGCAAACGTCATCAGGCCGGCGACGGCCGCGAATTCGACGCGCAGAAGATGCGGCCAGGTATCGGCCATGTCGCCGGGGAAGCGGAGGTGCGCGATCAGCCACGACACCAGGAGCGACGGCACGATCACCGCCAGCGCCGGGAGCGTCGTCGCCACCAGCTTGCCGAGGACGAGCGAGCCGCGCGGGGCCGGCCGCGCGAACACGAACGTGAACGTCTTGTTCTCGATCTCCTCCGCGACTGCGCCCGACGCGGTGAGCGCCGGCACGAAGGGGATGAGGAAGCGGAAGTAGAGCTCGCAGACGTCGTCGAAGAGCCCGCGCCCCCAGTGGCCGGCGATGGCGAGCGCCGCCACATAGACCACCGGCAGCGCCAGCAGCAGCGCCGCCGCCCAGACGATGCGCCCGCGCTTCATGCGCAGCCACGTCATGCGCGCGTAGATCTTCGCGCCCGACGTCAACGTGATCGCCGTCTCGCTCATCGCGCCACCGTGCTCATGACGTTGCCGTCTCCGTGAGGTACTTGAACACCGCCGCCATGTTGTCGTCGGGCGACGTGAGCGCGCGGATGTAGACGCCCGACGCGCGCGCCGCCTCGGGGATGGCCGGATAGAGGCGGTCGGGCATGCGCGTGTCGATGACCAGCGCCTCGCCGTCGACGGTCACGCCGACCACGTGCTCCTGTCCCACCAGCCGCTCGGCGAGCGCGCGCGGCCGGTCGCACTCGACGCGCACCTTGTGCGGATGGGCGTCGATGAGCGCGCGAATCTGATGCACGTCGCCCTCGGCGCGCAGCTGCCCTTTGTGCATGAGCAGGATCTGCGACGTCATGGTCTCGATCTCGTGCAGCACGTGCGACGACACCACGACGCAGCGCCCGCGCGCCGCCAGATCGTTGATCACCTCGAGGATACGCACGCGCGCCAGCGGGTCGCAGCCGGTGAGCGGCTCGTCGAGGAAGATGACCTCGGGATCGTGCGCCAGCGCCTGCGCCAGCTTCGCGCGCTGCCGCATGCCCTTGGAGTATTCGCCGAGC
The DNA here is from genome assembly GCA_028287105.1 of Myxococcales bacterium. Classification (GTDB taxonomy): domain Bacteria; phylum Myxococcota_A; class Polyangia; order Palsa-1104; family Palsa-1104; genus JAQBQH01. Next base: position 9,213 of record JAQBQH010000334.1, on the reverse strand, counting down.
CGCCGGTTCATCGCCTCGGTCAGATCGACCATGCCGAACATCTTCTCGGCGCGAGCGCGCGCTTCGTCGCGCGAGAAGCCGTGCAGCTCGGTCATCGCGGTGACCATCTCGAGGCCGGTCAGGTCTTCGTAGGTGCCCTCGTGCTCCGGGCAATAGCCGATGCGCCGCATGAGCGGGCGATTGCCCCACACCGACTCGCCGAGCACCTTGACCGTCCCCTTCGACGGGCGCAGCTGGCCGACCATCATCTTGAGCAGCGTCGATTTGCCGGCGCCGTTGGGGCCGAGCAGGCCCGTCACGCCCGACGCGACGCTCAGGCTGACGTCGTTGACGGCGATGATCTGGCCGTACCACTTCGCCGAATGCTCGCACTCGATGAAGGCGCCGCTCATGACGCGACCACCTCGACGTCGGCGAGCCGCTTGCGCAAGAGGGCGAGCGAGCCGGCCACCAGCGCCGACAAGAACAGGGCCGACACCCACACCGGCATGGCGCGCTGCCCGTCGGGGAGCGGCATGCGATAGAGGAAGCGCGCCAGGTTCTCGAGGTGCTCGGGGATGCTGAGCACGCCCGGCCACGGCGAGCGCGACACCTTCATGAAGATCGCGCCCACCACCCAGGGCAACAGATAGAGCGTCGCGAAGCCGCCCTGCACGAACGAGCGCCGCTTCGACAGCGACGAGAACGCCACCGCCGGCGCCGCCAGCGCCATCGCTTCGACGCAGCCCATGATGATGGTCGCACCGACGAGCGGCAGCTTGTGCAGGAGCTCCGCGCCCGACGGCAGGAGCGCCAGCCGCAAGAACGACAGCAAGAGCGCCGGCGCCAAGGTCACGAACATCGTCAGCGCCAGCACCGGCACCACCTTGCCAGCCAGGTACTGCTCGCGCGTCACCGGCCGCGCGAAGTAGAACTGAAACGCGCCCGCGCGCGCATCGTCGGCGACCTGCGCGGCGCCGGCGAACAGCGCCAGGAGGAACGCGATGGTCATCGTCCCCGCCGGCAGCATGATGTACTTGTCGGGCGACTCGAGCGGCACGCCCGGCGGCGCCAGCGCCACCAGCTTCGACATGATCCACATGCTCACGGCGGAGATGAGCAGCGGAACGATGGTGGCGATGAGCAAGAGGATGGCCCACCACTGGCGCGCCGACATCTTGAGCATGCGCGCCGCGATCACCTTCCAGCGGCTCGCTTCCGGCGTGTAGCGGCCGCTGTACGGCTGATAGCCGCGGTCGGTGATGACGCCCTCTTTGCCCGCCATCCGGGCGACCTTCTGCGCCTTACCGCTGCTGCTGCCGGCGCCGCTCATGAAGCCTTGGCCTCGTTGGCTTCGTTCACCACGCGCACGAACGCATTCTCGAGCGTCAGCCGGCGCGGCGACAGATGGCGCACCTGCAGCCCCTCGGCCGCCGCCACCTGGAACAACAGCTCCGTCGGGCGCGCGTCCTTGACGTGCACCACCAGCATCAGCCCCTCACGCTCCACGCGCAGCCCCCGCCCTTCGAGCGCCTTTTGCATGCGCTCCTCGCCGTCCTTGACGCGCAGCTCGTAGACGTCCTTCTGCCCGTCTTTGCGCAGCGCCTCGATCGTCCCCGAATACACGATCTTGCCCTCGTGCATGAGGATGGCGCGCTCGCACACCTTCTCGACGTCGTGCAGAAGATGCGACGAGAGCACGATCGAGCAGCCGGTGCGCGACGGCAGCGACGAGACCAGCGCCAGCATCTCGTCGCGCCCCGCCGGATCGAGCCCGTTGGTCGGCTCGTCGAGGAGGAGCAGCTTCGGGTCGTGCACCAGCGCCTGCGCCAGCTTGACCCGCTGCTTCTGTCCCGTCGAGTAGCCGTCGATGCGCTGATAGCGCTTGTCGCCGAGCCCGACGAACTCGAGCACCATGTGCGCGCGCTGCATCGCTTCCGACGGCGGCAGCCCCGACAGCTCGGCCGCGTAGCTGCACAGCTCCACCGCGCTCATGCCGAGCAAGTGACAGTCGCGCTCCGGCATGTAGCCGACCCGCGCGCGAATCTGCGTCGGCTCGGCGCGCACGTCGTGCTCCAGCACCGCCGCCGTGCCCTCGAAGGGCAGGAGCCCGAGGAGAACCTTCATCAGCGTCGATTTGCCGGCGCCGTTCGGTCCCAGGAGCCCCACTGTCCCCGCGGGGACCGAGAGCGTCAGGCCGCGCAGCGCGTGATGCTTGCCGTATCGCTTGTGGACGTCGGCGAACTCGAGCAGCGTCGTCGTCATCGGCGTTTACTACGAGGACAGTCGCATATTCTCACGGTCCCAGCACCTCTACCCGCACCGGTATCACGCCAGCTTCGAGCATTCCAAGCTGCTTGGCTGCAGCAAAGCTCACGTCGATGACGCGGCCGCGCGAGTAGGGGCCGCGGTCGTTGATGCGCACCACCACGTCGCGCCCGTTCTTCAAGTTGACCACGCGCACGCGCGTCTGCATGCGCAGCGTCCGATGCGCGGCCGTGAGCGCGTACATGTCGAAGCGCTCGCCGTTGGCCGTCAGGTGGCCGTGCTGCTCCTTGCCGTACCAGGACGCCTTGCCTTCGAAGGAGCCGATGACGTTGCCGCGCGCGCCGGGCGAGACGTCGCGCACGATCGACGTCGACGTCGACGGCCGCGTCGTGGCGCAGCCAGCGACGGCGACGAGCGCCAGCAGCGCCGCTCGCGCGGGACTAACGACCGGCCGCTTCAAGCGCCTTCTTCCTCAGCTCGCCGCCCGTCGGTCCGTCGCCCAATCTGGCCCGCGCCTTTTCGCCATGTCCCTTGCCGAGGATGTCGCGCAGATACGGCACCAGCGCGAACGTATCGGAGTGCTCCTTGGTGTGGCAGGCGTCGGCGCAGTAGCGGTCGGCGGGTTTGCGCGTGATGGTGCGCGGCTCGTCGAGCCCGGCCTCCTCGACGTGCTTCGACCCCGGTCCGTGGCAGGTCTCGCACTGCACGTCGACGAGCTTACGCTTCTCGACGGTGACGAGGTTGACCCCGCCCGGCTTCTCCCAGCCCGTCACGTGGCAGCCGATGCAGTCGTAATTGTACTGCTTGTCGACGTCGACGAGCGTCTTCCAGGCCTGTGCGTGCACCGTCGTCTTCCAGAAGTCGACGGCCGGCTTGTGGCACTTGCCGCACGCCTCGATCCCGACATAGGTCGGCGCGCCCGGCTCGGCCGGCATCGGCTCCTTGCCCTTCGCCGCCGCGAGGTTCACCTGGCCGATCGTGTGCGCCAGCCGCGTGAGCTCGGCGGCGACCACGGGGTCGCGCGGGATGGTGTGGCGCATCGGCACCAGCTCGTACTCGAAGTAGTTGGAGTCCTTGGGCGGCATGACCGGCAGCGCCCGGCCCATCATGAGCTGCTGCTCCTGCAGCTCGGCCAGCTCGTTCTCGCGCGCCGACACGAACGCCTTGTCGGCGGTGGGATCCTTCTTCCACTCGGCGATCTGGGTCTGCAGCGTCGCGATCCGTCGCTGCGCCTTCTGCAGCGTCCGCTTTCGGGCCGCCTCGCCGGCGAACTGCACGATCGGCGGACCTGCCTTGACGAACGAGACGTCGAGCTTGACCGCGTAGCGCGCCAGGTCGCCCGGCGCCGCGAGCCACGACGTGCCGACCGGCTCGGGCTCCTCCATGCCGTCGCCGACGTCGGCGCCAACGATGGCGAAGTCGATTCCCGCCACGGTCTTCAACAGCTGCCGCGTCTCGAGGCGGTTCATGCCCGCGAGCGCCACGATCACCTGAGCCCCCTTTTTGCGCAGCGTCTTGACCGCCTGCTCGGCGGCGGGGACCGGCTCGGCCGCCTTCAGCGGCGCCACGCGCGACGGGGTCACCACGCCGAAGACACCGATCTTGACGCCATTGATGGTCTGAACGCGCGGCGACTGCAGCGCCATTCCGCGAACGTTGCACGCCTGCCGCGCCCCCCTGACGCCTTTGGGACCGAGGGCCAGATCGTCGGCGCCCAGCCCGACCAGCGCGCGTCCATAGATATGCGCCAGCGCCGCCGCCTTGGCCTCCGACTGGGGGCGCCGCTCGGGCGAGAGCTCCTCGGGGTTGTAGGAGAGCGAGCCGGCGTCGAGCCACAATCCGCCCTTGGCGAGGGTGGCGACCCTCGCCACGTCGCCTAGCGGATCGGAGCTACAGCCACACGGCTCGGGGGTCCCTTTCACCTCGGCGGTGGCGACAATGGCGACCAACACGGGTAAAACCCACATGGGTTTGAGAGTCTACTTGACAGGTCGGAGGCGTGCGACTACGTTTCGTCACCTTTCGGAGGCAAGTTGCAATGTCAGTGAAGTTGCGTCTGTCGCGCGTGGGCGCCAAGAAGAATCCTTTCTACCGGGTCGTCGTGACCGATTCGCGTTCGCCCCGCGACGGAAAGTTCATCGAACACGTCGGTATCTATGATCCGAACCGTGATCCTGTCGAGATTCGCTTCGACATGGAGCGCGTCAAGCATTGGCTGTCGGTCGGCGCTCAGCCGTCGGACACCGTGTCGGAGCTGCTCCAGGTCGTCGAGAAGGCCCAGGCTAGCGCCGCCAAGGCGTAATTGCTGACGATGGCGGACCATCCGCAGCTTCAGGATCTGGTCAAGTACCTGGCAGTGCAGCTCGTCGATCGCCCCGACGAAGTCATCGTCGAGGAGATGGAAGAGGAAGGCGCTGCCGTCTTCGAGCTCACCGTGGCCGAGGACGATTTGGGCAAGGTCATCGGCAAGCAGGGCCGAACCGCGCGCGCGTTACGCACCGTCCTTTCGGCGGCGGCGTCCAAGGTGCGTGCCCGCGCACTCCTTGAAATCCTCGAGTAACACCATCGATATCGGTTTCGTCGTCCGCTCGCATGGCGTGCGCGGCGTCGTGCGCGTGCGCTCGACGTTCGACGCGCTCGCCACCGCCAAGACCATCTGGCTCGACGACGACGAGTACACCGTGCGCCACGCTTCGCGCGACAAAGAGGAGTGGCTGGTCACGCTCGACGGCGTCGGCGATCGCAACGCGTCCGATGCGCTGCGCGGCCGCCACGTGCACGTGACCCGCGACCTGGTCCCCCTGGACGAGGACGAGCTGCTCGTGGCCGACCTCATCGGCTGCACGCTGGTCGACGTGGCGGGGTCGGTGCTGGGCGTCGTGACCGGCAGCTTCGACTCGGGCGCGCACGAGGTGCTCGAGGTCAAGAACAGCGCCGGCAAGCAGTTCATGGTGCCGATGGTCGACGCCATGGTCACGTCGGTCGACCTCGAGGCGCGACGCATCCACTGCGATCTGCCCGAAGGGCTCATCGACGTCGAAGAAACGGAGAGCGAATCCGATTCCGGCGCCGACGGCGGCGGCGACGAAGACGACAGCGAGTCCGAGTCGGAGTCGTGATCTTCGAGGTCGTGACGCTCTTCCCCGAGATGTTCTCGTCGGTGACGGGCGCCAGCATCATCGGCAAGGCGCAAGAGAAGGGCGCGCTCCAGGTCTATCTCACCGACCCGCGCTCGTTCACCACCGACAAGCATCACTCCGTCGACGACACGCCCTACGGCGGCGGCGCCGGCATGGTCATGCGTCCCGATCCACTCGTCGCCGCCATCGAGGCGATCGAGCTGGCGCGCGGCCCGGCGCACAAGATCCTCCTGACTCCGACGGGCGCCTCGCTCACGCAGCCGACCGTCTTGCGCCTGGCGAAGGTGCCGCGCCTCATGCTCGTGTGCGGCCGCTACGAGGGCATGGACGAGCGCGTGCGCGGCTTCTGCGACGAGGAATTGTCGATCGGCGACTACGTGCTCACCGGCGGCGAGCTGGCCGCGATGGTGGTCATCGACGCGGTCGCGCGCCGCCTGCCCGGCGTCCTCGGCAACGCCGACTCCGCCGTCGACGAGTCGTTCGAGGCGGGCCTGCTCGAGCATCCGCAGTACACGCGCCCGGCGCTCTTCCGCGGCGCCGCCGTCCCCGAGGCGCTGCTCTCGGGCAATCACGCGCGCATCCGTCGCTGGCGCCGGCTGCAGTCGCTCGAGCGCACGCGTGACCGCCGCCCCGATCTCTTCGCGCAGCTGGCGCTGACGGCCGAGGATCGCGCCATGCTCGACGGCGAAGAGCCATGACCGCGGTGCCCACGTGAGCCTCTCGGTGGCGCTGGTCCATCACCCCGTCTACGACAAGCACCACAAGGTCGTGGCGACGGCACTGACCAACCTCGACCTTCACGACATCGCCCGCTCGAGCCGCACCTACGGCGTCGAGAGCTACTTCATCGTCCATCCCGTCGCCGCGCAGCGCGAGCTGGCCCAGCGCATCGCCGGCCACTGGACGGGCGAGGAGGGGGCCCAGAAGAACGACTTCCGGCGCCAGGCCATCGACCTCCTGCAGGTGGTGCCCGACCTTGCCGCCGCCGTCGATACGCTCACCGCGCGCCACGGCCGCCGGCCGATCCTGGTCGCCACCGCCGCCCGCGACGGCGGTAACCCCGTGAGCTTTCAGCACGTCGCCGGCCTGACCCTGGTGCAACCGGCGCTCCTGGTGCTCGGGACCGGCTGGGGGCTCACCGAAGAGGTCCTGGCCGGCTGTGACCTCCGCCTCCCGCCGATTCGCGGTGTAACTGACTATAATCACCTGAGCGTGCGCTCTGCCTGTGCGATTATCCTTGACCGACTGTATGGGGATCGTGAAGACTAACGCACCTTTCGCACCCGGAACCGAAGGAATCGAAAAATGAGCGACGTCGTACCGATCCTGGAAGCTCTCGAGAAGCGCCAGTTGCGCAAGCAGCCCCTCCCCGAATTCAAGGTGGGCGACACCATCAAGGTGTCGGTCCTCATCAAAGAAGGCGAGAAGGAGCGCGCGCAGGCGTTCGAAGGCGTTTGCATTCAACGCACCGGCGCTGGCAATCGCGCCGCGTTCACCGTCCGCAAGGTCAGCTACGGCGTCGGCGTCGAGCGCGTCTTTCCGCTCCACACCCCGCGTATCGAGAAGATCGAAGTGATCGCCCGCGGTCGTGTTCGCCGCGCGCGCCTCTTCTACTTGCGCGACCTCGCCGGCAAGGCGGCTCGCATCAAGGAGCGGTCGGGCATCTCGCCCGCGCTCGTCGTTCCGTCGACCACGCCCGACCAGATCCCGCCCCAGCAGTAGCCCGTGTCGCGCGCGCTCGGCGCTGAATCCGAAGCGCGCGCGGCCCAGCTCCTCCAGCGCAAGGGATACCTCATCGCCGACCGCAACTGGACCTGTCGTGGCGGCGAGATCGATCTCGTCTGCCTCGACGGGGACACCCTCGTCTTCGTCGAGGTGCGCGCGCGCAAGGACTCCTCGCACGGCTCACCGCTCGAGACGGTAGGCGGCGTCAAGCGACGGCGCCTCATCCGCGCCGCCAAGATCTATCTGCACGAGAAGCAGCTATGGGAGAAGGCGTGTCGCTTCGATGTCGTCGCCATCGACGGCGACGAGGTCACGCATCTCGAGGACGCGTTTCAGACGACGAGCTGACGCGTTCTACGAGCTGACGCGGTTCAGGCTACGGCTTGACGTTCGGGCAGGTCGGATTCGGGTTCTGCTTCGGATCGCACGAGAACGGGACCACCGTTCCGCCGTCCGGGTCGACGTTACGACCCTCGAGCAGATCGCCGCGGCAGATGCAGAGCTTCTTGCAGCAGAAGGGTCCGGCTTCCGTGGCGACGGCGCACACGAAGCCCTCCTTGCACGAGGCTTTCGTCTCGGGATCGCAATCGCTGTCGTGCTGGCACTCGGCCGTGCAGGTCGCGCGGTAGGTGCCGCCGTCCGCCGATGCGCCGGAGCTACCGGTCGAGGCGTTGGGCGGTTGCAACAGACAAAGGCGCGACGGGCACTCGAGCGCGGGCGAGCTGACCTGCGTTCCGAGGACAGCCTGGCCGTTAGGATTGACGCACGGCCGGCCGATGGAGTTCGGGTTACAGGCGAAAATGCCGGTTCCCACCACCCCCGCCACCAGCGTGCACCACAACAGGGCTCTCATTCCATTTCCTCCGGGTCCTAGGCTCGGCGACCGTTACACAGCCAGGTTTCTCAGTCAAGGATTCCCGTGCGGTAGGTCAACCAGAAATTCAGGTTATCACCCGGCGGTCGCTGCCCATAGCGGACCGAACGCAGAAATCGGGGAGATGTCGCGTCTCCGAACCGTCCGACCTTTCGCCCCGCGCGCACCCGCGGGCCAAGGCTCGGCGGTGCATACGGAGGTCAACTGCGTCACTTGAGACGCACCCGACCCTGAAAAATTACGACTGCACTGAAAAATTTTATTGCAACGAGAATAAATCCTAGATAGGCTCACATACGCAACACCGGGTGTTCAATTCTTGGTGGGGTCAAGGAGACGAGAATGGCGTTCACGGGCGTCAAGGTATTTTCGGCGACAAAGGCGAGGGAGCGGGAAGAGCTCGGCGAGAACGTGACTCGCTGGATCCGCGCCAACCCCGGCGTTCAGGTGACGGACAAGATCGTCACGCAGAGCTCCGATCGCGAGTTCCACTGCCTCACGATCACGCTGTTCTACGCGCACGCCGAAGCTGCGCGCGCAAGCTAGCTAACGAATCTCTTCGACGGTGAAGCGGTGTGCGCCTCAGCCCTCGTCGGGCTGCAGGCGCGCCGCCATGTCCGGATCCTCGACGAGGAGCTGGAGCTCCTCCGCCGAGAGCGTGACCATCCGCGACAGGCGCACTGCGCCGAACGCCATCTCCACCACCACTCCGCCTTTGTGGCGCCGCACGCTCACGGAGTCCGCGGAGCGCACATCGCGCTCGACGGTCCGCAAGAAGCGGTGAAGGCGCCGCGCCTGGGCCCCGGTCGGGGTGGCGTGGGCTTCGAAGTGCCGGTTGCGCGGCCAGGTGGCGGCGCGCAGGGACCGGACGAGGGCGTAGACGTCGTTCACGCAATCATGGTAGCACGCGACTAACATCCTGCTAGAGGGCAAGGACACGATGGCCGACGGTCTCAAGGTCTTCACCGGCTCGTCGCATCCGGGGCTCGCCGCCGAGGTTTGCGGCGTGCTCGGCATTCCGCTCGGGCGCGCGCACACGATGCGGTTCTCGAACGAGAACCTCAAGGTCAAGATCGACGAGAACGTGCGCGAGAAGGACGTCTTCGTCGTCCAGACCGCCTGCCCGCCCCTGTCGGAGAACATCGTCGAGCTGCTCATCATCCTCGACGCGCTCAAGCACTCGTCGGCCAAGCGGGTCACGGCCGTCCTGCCGTACTTCCCGTACGC
>JAQBQH010000323.1 GCA_028287105.1 Myxococcales bacterium | reverse complement strand
ATCCACGTCTGCAGCCGCCACGGATTCACGCCCAGCATCGCTGCGTGCGTTCCGAAGCTGTGCCGCAACACGTGCCAGCCGCGTCTGGCGCAGCTTCTCCTTGCAGGCGTACGCAGCGAGCACCATCAGCCACTGCCCGAGCGTGCCGCCGCGCCCCGTGTCCCACGCGCGCAGCGACCGCAGATCCTCCGCGATCATCGCGCACCAGAAGTCGGCGATCGCGACATCGAGCTTCTCGTCGCTCGCGCAGCGCTTGAGCTGCGATCGAACCAGTGGATCGTATCGCCACATCAGCTCCGCGAACGCTTCCTGGTCACCTCCGATCACCGCACGATGAAGTCCCGCTTCGTCCAGCCACCGAACATCCCGCTTCGTCGCTCTCTCGTTCGTCATGCCCGGATACTCCGCCAACGAGAGACGCCTCTTCTGGATCGCTACAGGCAAACCCAACAGATTGACGTCACACGCATTCCGTGCGAACTCTTCCTACGGATTTCGAGGCGCCATGACCTGGGTTCCGATTCCGAACGCCGTCCGAAAGCTGCGTGAAGCCGCGAAGCTCGAACAACGCGAGCTCGCGAAGAAGTCGGGCATCACGGAGCGCGCGATCCGGCTCCTCGAGTCCAAGCGCGCTCCGAAGACGATGTACGCCGCGACCGTCAAGGCGCTCGCCGGCACGCTCAAGTGCGTGCCCGAAGACCTGGCGACGTGGGTGCCACGCCGTCGCGGTTACGACGTCGACGACGAAATCCAATCGGTCATCTCGCTGCCGCCAGCGAGCACGCTTGCGCGGCGCGCGCAGCGCGAACAAGAGCTCGGCCGCGACAACGAGACGCTCCCCACGACCAGCGGCCGCTACGCGCTTCTGGGCCCGACACTTCTGAAACGCTGCCAGACCGCCTGCGCGACCGTCGAGAACGAGCTCTTCGCCATCTCAGGACTGCTCAAGGACCACGACGCCCTGCCCGCCCGCGCCGCCACCGTCCTCGACGTCCGTGTCGGCCACGGCGCCCGCTTCCTGCTGGCCCGCAACATCGCCCGCGGCGTCCCGTTCTACGCCACCGTCTTCACCCGCGACCTCGAGCAAACGCGCCAGCTAATCGACCTCGCCGAAGAAAAATCGCGCGCGACGGTGCTCGCCCGCGTCGTCGTGAAGGAACCCATCGACGATTGGAAGGGTTTCTTCATCTTCGAGAAGCGTCCCAAGCCGCACCCGTTCGCTTTTGTCGTCGAGCACGTCATTTCCGGGGAGAAATCGTCCGAAACTGACTGAGTTTCTGCCGCGACAGCGCGCTTTTCAGAGCTCCGAAGATGATTTTCGCAGGCACGGCGTCTAAGCCCGCGGATCCTGTGGACGCGAGTTTCGAAAAATGCCGTCAGCAGTAATCGATGCTTAGGCGAAAAATAGCGCCCCGATTATTGCGGAGAAACTGCTGCGATTTTTCGTTTCGAATGATTCCAACATTTCACGCGCTCAAAATTCGTTTCTCGATTCGTTTTGCATAGCGCGTCTGCGTATTTTTGCGATTTTGAGGGACGGCCCCGATATGGCGATCCCATCTTTTGGCGCAGCTGGTTACAGCACTGTCCCGGGGGCCAAAACACGGAGAGTCGGCTCGTTCCGAAGCACAAGTGCTTGGACAGAGGGGGTATCCGGCGCGATGACCAAATGGCACGGCGACCGGCGCGCGAGCGCCAGATCGTCCGCCGACAACGCGCCCGCGGCGCCGGCCGCCGCGTCTTGCGCGCAGTTCGCCGCCGGCACGGCGGCTGCTCTCTAGCTCGCGCATGACGCTCATTCCCGTTAGTCTGTTCTGGCCCCGCCGATCCCTGGTGCTGATGCTTACTGCCGCCCTCGGCGGCGGCTGGCTCGCCCATCGCATGCCCAGCCAGGTGGTGGTGGCGGCACCACCGTCGCTGGCGATAGTGCGCACGCCGGCGGGGTTGCCGCCGGCGGCGGCGCGCCCCGGCATCGAGGAGCTGCAGCGCTACCACTATCGCGTGTTGCGCGCGGCACTGATTCGGGAGGCCCACGCGCCCGAGCCATATTGCGTGTTGTGCCGCATCGTGCCGGCGATCCACGACTCCCGGCCGGTGGGCTTCAGGATTTACGCGATTCGCCCATCGAGCCTGTTCGCGCGCCTAGGGTTGCAGAACGGCGACCTGGTCTCGCGCATCAATGGCACTGAACTGACTACGCCCGACCGCGCGCTCGAAATCTACGCGCGGCTGCGCGAGTCGCGGCACATTCGCGTCGAGGTCAAGCGGCGCGGCGTGCCGGTGCAGCTCGTCTACGAGATCATCGACTGAGCTTGACGTCGGGCTCGTCGAGTAAGAGGCGCACCTTGGCGATGCAGCCGCCAGTGACGCCATACCCTCATACAGAAAATTGGAGCACCTCGATGGCGCCGTCCACGCGACGATCCCGCAACTTCGCCACGATTAGATGTGTCACCGGACCAGAGCGGCAGTTTTTCAGCGGAAGTTGCAGAACCTCAAACGGTGCAAATGGCGTGTTCGGAGTCGAGCTTGAGCTGGTTGCGTAGGTCAGACGGGCGTGGCGAAGCACAAGTGCTTGGGATCGAATCCTTTACGAGGAGCCGCGGCGTGCTGAGATCGCCTCGATGAGGAGATCGGGATCGGCAACGATTAGCTGGAATCGACTAGCCGACAGTCCCGGCGTCTTTGGATTCGGAATCGCGATCGGCTCATGAAGCTTGATGTCAACGCGGGTCCTAACGCTGCTCGAATCGCTTAGCTGCTAGGGGGAGTGGTACTCTCCGGTCGAGGTGCTGGGATGAGGTACACACCGCGCCCCCGTGTGACCGCGCTGACGTTCTTGCTCTTGGGACTGATCGCCGGTTCGGCGCCCCCGACGCTCGCGGCTCCCGCCAAGCCACCTGCGCCCGCGGCTCCGCCTCAGGCCGACGCGGGCGACCTTCCCGTTGTCGAGGGCGGACGCGCCACGGGTCAGAAGACGGCCGAGGCGGCGAGGCACGACGGTCTGACCGTCCTCGATCTCTCCGACGAGTGGTTGCCGAGCATCTTCTCCGAGACGCCTGACAAGCCGGAGCCGCTGCGTCCATTTCTCATCGATCTCGCGAACGGAAAGTTTCGCTCCGGCAGCAAGTACTCCCGCGCCCGCGAGGATCGCTACTTCGAGGTGTTCGGGATCCCGCCCAGCCTGAACCTCCTGCGTCGCCGCATCGCCGAGCGCCGCCGCCACGCGTGCCACGCGCGCGTCAAGGACAGCGTGCTCGAGCAGCTGTCGGAGAAGAACGTCATCCCGGCCGAAGAGGCCGAGAAGGTTCCGAACCCCGCTCTGGCCCCGGGCGAGAAGCCGACCGAGGACAAGCCGTCGATGATCTACACGGGGAAGACGGTCTCTCCTCGGCCGCTCACCGCGCTCGAGCATCGCGCCGTCGTCGCGATGCAGGCTCACCTGCGCTGCGAGGATCTCCTGTCCGGCAAGGCGAACGCCGGGCGGATGGATCGCCGAACCGTCGACGGCCTGCAGAAGTACCAGCGGCTGCAGATGGTCGGCGACAGCGGGAACGTCGATCTCGACACGCGCACGGCGCTGCTCGGCGACAGCCGCGAGCAGGACTTCCTCGCGCTGCTGCGGGCCCTGCGCGAGCGCATCGTCGACGCGACGGGGCTCATCGAGGACGGCTCGGCGTCGGGCGTCGTCGGCGAGGTGCAGGGCCGCGAGCTCGACACCGCCGAGTTCCGCCCGTTACCTAAGCAGCCGCCTGGCGCGTCGGCCGCGGTGCCCGTGTCGACGGCGGCGCCCGCGCCGGTCGCACAAGCCGCGGTGCCGGCGCCGACAGAAGCGAAGACCGCCGATTCGAAGCCGGCGCTGAAGATCACCCCCGCGCCTGATCTCATCGCCGCGGCGACGCAGGCGGCGAGCGACGCGCTCGGCTGGACGTCGCCTGAAGCCGTCCTCGCGAGCACGATCGTCGCTCCACCCAAGCGCAAGGCGCCCCGCAAGGGCCTGTTGCCGCTGCCGGTGTCCGTCGCCGTCCGCCTGCCGCCGCTGCCCGCGTACCATGGCCCCAAAATGGAGCTGCGCGCCGAGGTCGATCGCGGCGAGGTCGTCCTCTCGCGCCCGAAGCTCGACAAGGTCGGCCGCAAGATGTGGAAACCGCCCGTCGCCGATCGCCCGACGCTGACGCTCTTCGCGAAGGCGGGCGACGGCGAGATCGCGCTCGTGCGCTGGCCGACGACCATCGGGGGCTGGAAGACGATCCAGCGATCGGACGGTTCGCTCGCGCTCAAGTACAAAGAGTCGGTC
>JAQBQH010000265.1 GCA_028287105.1 Myxococcales bacterium | reverse complement strand
CCGCTGCGGCTCGGCCGCCTCGGCCTGGGCGCGCGCGACGTGGTCTGCGCCATCGCCGCCTCGGGCGTCACCCCCTTCGCCCGCGCGGCCCTCGCCTTCGCGCGCGAGCGCGGCGCCGCCACCATCTTCGTCACCTGCGCCCCCGACGCGGCGCACGAAGCGCTCGCCGACGTCGTCATCGCGGCGCCCGTCGGTCCGGAGGTGTTGGCGGGATCGACGCGGCTCAAGGCCGGCTCCGCCACCAAGATGATCTTGAACGCCATCTCGACCGCGTCGATGGTGGCGCTCGGCAAGGTCTATCGCGGCCGCATGGTCGACGTCGTCGCCACCAACGACAAGCTGCGCGATCGCGCGCGCCGCATCGTCGAGGAGCTGTGTCGCGTCGACGCCCGCACCGCGCGCTCGCTGCTCAAGCGCGCCGGCGGCCGGCCCAAGCTCGCCGTCGCCATGCACGCCCTCGGCGCCGGCGCCGCCGAAGCGCGCGAGCAGCTGGCGGCCGTGGGCGACGATCTACATCAGCTGTTCGCCGCGCACGAGCGGCGGCGCGCTACACGAAAACGTCGGCGACGGTAACCAGGCCGCGCGGCGCCGAGCGCATGCGCGCCAGCGCGTTGACGGTGGTGCCGACGGTGGCGCGATCGCCCTGGGTGCCGCCGGCGATGAGGACGTCCATCGGCGGATCGGCCGCCAGCATCACGCGATCGTGCGGATCGGGTGCGCCCACGTACATGTCGAGCGACAGCTTGATGCGCTCTTCGCCGCCGACGATGCCGATGCCGCGCTGGCGGATGCCGAGGCAGTTGCCGTCGGGGCCGAGCACCGGCTCGATGGTCTCGTCGTAGCGCTCGAGCCGCCAGTGCAGCCCGCGCGCTAGCAAGACCGCCGACTCGCGCAGCCCGACGTGACCGATGCGATTGGCGGCGACGCCGGCGGCAAACTCCTCCCGCGTCAGGCCCTCGCCGACCTTCTTGCGCAAGGGTCCGCGACGTCGCGCGGCGTCGACGATGCGCTCGACCTGCACCGACGACACCGAGACACACGCACCGGCGAGCTGCAGCGGCAGGCGGTCCATCACGAAGCCGGGATTGACGCCGGTTCCGAGCAGCGTCACGTCGGCGTGCTTGGCGTGATCGTCGAGGCGCGCCCAGGTCTGCGGATCGATCGCCGGCGCGGCCAGCTCCTCGCACGTCGACACCACGTGCACGCGCCGCTTGAGCGCGATCTCGAGATCCGCGGTGATGCCCGAGAAGCGCGACGTCGTCGTCAGCGCCACCGCCTCGACCTGCCCACCCGAGAGCGCCTCGTCGAGCGAGGCCTGAATCAAGACGCCGGACGGCGCGCCGGGCACCAGCTCGTCGAGGCGCTTGCCCGTCAGCGACGGTGAAGAATCGACCGCGGCGACCATCTTGAGCTCTCGGCGCGACACGATCGCGCGCGCCACTTCCAACCCGATCGGCCCCAAACCGACGATGCCGACCCTGAGCTCGGCCATGCCCATTACGCCGGACCTCCGTGTCCATTGCGCGCCGAATCGACCGCCCGCCTGACCGCCTGCTCGAGCGCGCCGACCCGATCGGCCTCGCCCTTGAGCTCCAGCTCCAGGCGCCCCAGCCGCTCGCGCGCCACGTCGAGCTGCCGCTCGGCATCGGCGGCGCGCCCGCGCGCGTGCGACACCGAGTCCTGCGCGTAGCGCTGCTCGTTCATCATGCGCTCGGCGCGTGCCCGCTCGTGCGCGGCCGCCGCCGAGGCGCGCTCGACCTGCGCCTCCTTGCGCGCCAGCTCCTGCATCGCCGTGCCGAGACGCGTGCGCGCCGTCGACAGCTCGGCCTCGAGCCGCTCGATCTCGTCGGACGCCGGCGCGCTCTGCTCGACGGCGGTCAGCCGCGCGTCGCGCTCGGACAGATCGTGCCGGAGCGCGGCCACTTCCCGATCGCGCTCGCGCAGCGAATGGCGCAGCCGCACCGTCACGTCGCTGCGCTCCTGCGATTCGCGCTCCATGTCGGCCAGGAGCTGCGCCGCGCGCGCGCGATCGGCGGCGGCGATGGCATCGGCGTTCATGAGCTCGCGCTCCAGCGCCGACACGCGCCCGCGCAGGGCCACGTCGCCTTCCGGCCCCGGCGCGATCGCCGCATCGGGCCCGCCCGCCGGCGACGCCGACGACGCCGCCTCGGTCAAGCTGCGCACGGTCTCGAGCTCCGCCTTCAGCCGCTTGACCTCGACGAGGAGCTCCTTGCGCTCGCGTTCAGCGCGCGTCAGCTCTTCCTTCAGCGTCACCGCCTTCTTCATTGCCTCTTCGGTCGCGCGCGTCAGATCCAGCGACGCCAGCTTGCGCGCATCCTTGAGCTTGCGAACCGTGTCCTCGCGAACCTCGGCCGCCGCCGTTTCCGCGTCGGCCCGCTGCTTGTGCGCCTTCCACGCCTCGGCGCGCGAGTCCGACTCCTTCTGCTTCCACTTTTCCAGCTCGGCCTGCAGCGCGGCGACGTCGGGCGGCGGCGCGGCGGCAACCGTCGCTGCCGGCGATGCGAGCGGCGCGCCCGCGCGCAGCTTCAAAATGGTGCCCTCCGCCTCGGCGAGCTTCTTGCGCGTCTCGCGCTCGGAGGCCTCGGCCTTGTCGGCGCGCTGCTCGGCCGCCCGCACCGCCTCGCGCAGCCGACCGATCTCGCGACGCTCGCCATCGAGCTCCGCCAGCGCCGCATCGCGCTCGGCGAGCTGCTGCTTGAGCGTCAGGACGAAGTCCTGCAGCTCGACCTTGCCCTTTTCGGCGGCGGCAACGAGCTGCTTGAGCTCGGCGTTACCGGGCTCCTTCGGCGCCGGTGCCCTCGTCGCCCTGCCGGTCGTGCTGCCGCCCACCGTCATTGGGTTCTACCTGCTCGTCACTTTTTCG
>JAQBQH010000250.1 GCA_028287105.1 Myxococcales bacterium | reverse complement strand
GCCCCCGCCCGACGACCACCCCAACCAACTTTGGACTTCACCCTCAGCTTGATCTTCAACTTGAGCTGCGCTGTCTTGCGTCGTCTCATTCTTGAATTGCGAAGTTACCTTACCGACGAGACATCGTCAATAGCCGAATCGGCAAAAATGCCAACCCGCGCCAGCGGATACGGCCCCTGGAAGCCCCCGGCCACCCCGCGACTCACGAGGCCGACGGCCGTCCGCACAACCCACGACCGGTCCGTACAATCACCACCCGCCGCGAAACCGCCAGCCGCCCGCCCCATCCACCGCCCGCGAGGAGCGTGCGCGGAACGTCCACGACCCGTCCCGATCAAGCACAGGCGGTCCGCAAGAGCCCCCTCGTCATTGCCGAGAGAAGCTCCCCTGCCCCCGCCCCGCCCCCGCCCCTCGCCGACTACTTGGCGGCGGTCAACTTCGAATGCTTCCGGCTATACCCGAAGTAAATCGTCAGCCCGAGCACCAACCACACGCCCAACCGAAGCCAATTGGGCCACCCGAGCCCGAAGATCATCGCCGCGTTCACGATGATCCCCAGGATCGGCACCAACGGCACCATTGGCGTCACGAACTGCCGCGGCGCATTGGGATCCCTCACCCTCAGCACCCACACGCCCACGCACACCAGCACGAACGCGAACAGGGTCCCGATCGACGTCATGTCACCGACGATGTCACCCGGCACGAACGCCGCGAACAGGCCGACGAACACGAAGAACAACAGGTTCGACTTGTACGGGGTGCGGAACTTCGGATGCACGTCCGAGAAGACCTTGGGCACCAGCCCGTCCTGCGACATCGAGAAGAAGACGCGCGACTGGCCCATCAGCATCACCAGGATCACCGACGAGAAGCCGGCGAGGATGGCGACGGTGACGAGCTTGGCCAGCCAGCCGTAGCCCGGCATGTGCCTGGTGATGGCGAAGGCGACCGAGGCTTCACGGCCGCTCGAGCGGAAGTCCTGCACCGAGGCGATACCGGTCAGCACGTGAGCGAACAGGATGTAGAGGACGGTGCAGACGACGAGCGACCCGAGGATGCCGATGGGCATGTCGCGCTTCGGGTTGATCGATTCCTGCGCGGCGGTCGAGACGGCATCGAAGCCGATGAAGGCGAAGAAGACGACGCCGGCAGCGCCGAGGATTCCGAGAATTCCGCCGTAGTGGTGCGAGACGCCCTGGCTGTCGACGACGATCTGCGGCGACGGAATGAGCGGGTGATGGTTGGCGGGATCGATGAAGCCCCATCCGAAGATGATGATGAGGATGACGATGGCCACCTTGGTGATGACGATGATGCCGTTGACGAAGGCCGACTCCTTCATGCCTCGAATCAACAGCAAGGAGAGCATGAGGATGATGAACAGCGCCGGCACGTTCATGATGCCGCGCGAGACGACCGCGCCGGTGGCGTCCCGCATGACCTCGAACGGCGAGTGGCACCAGGCGAACGGTATCGTTGGGGCGCCGGGTATGAACTCGAGCAGCTTGTTCAAATACTCGGACCAGGCGATGCCGACGGTGGCGGCGCCGATGCCGTACTCGAGGATGAGATCCCAGCCGATGATCCAGGCCACCAGCTCGCCGAGCGTCGCGTAGGCGTAGGTGTACGCGCTGCCGGCGACCGGGATCATGGAGGCGAACTCGGCGTAGCACAGGCCGGCGAAGGCGCAGCCGATGCCGGCCACCACGAACGCCAGCGTCACCGACGGACCGGCGTTGTTGGCGGCGGCCGCCGCGGTGCGGACGAACAGGCCGGCGCCGATGATGGCGCCGACGCCGAGGGCGACCAGGTTCAAGGGCCCGAGGGTCTTCTTCAGGGCGTGCGCGCCGTCGGTGCTCGAATCGCCGAGCAGCGACGACAGCGGTTTTCGTGTCCACAGTTTCGACATGATTCCCCTTCTCAGGCGTGAGCCTTGTTGAGCCGGCTCTTGCGCATTCCATACGCGAAGTAGATGACGAGGCCAATCGCCAACCAGACGACGAAGCGGATCCAGGTGATCCGGGGCAGCCGCAGCATGAGCGCGATGCAGCAGATGATCGACGCCACCGGCACCGCCGGCACCCACGGACAGCGGAAGGGCCGCGGACGATCGGGCTCGAGGCGGCGCAGCGCGATCACGCCCGCCGAGACCAGCAGGAACGCGAACAGCGTCCCGATGTTGGTGAACTCGATGGCGTCGTTGATGTCGACGAACATCGCGGGAATGCCGACCGCGATGCCGGTGATGATGGTCGTGACGTGCGGCGTACGGAAGCGCGGATGTATCTTGGCCGCGAACTTGGGCAGGAGGCCGTCGCGCGCCATCGACATGAAAATGCGCGGCTGCCCCAGCTGGAAGACCAGCAGCACGGCCGTCATGGCGATGACGGCGCCGAGCGAGAAGACGCCCGCCAGCCTCGTCAGTCCGGCCTTCTGCAGCGCCAGCGCCAGCGGGTCGGCGACGCCCAGCTCGCTCGACGGCACCATGCCGGTCAACACCGCGGTGACCGCGACATAAAGGACGGTGCAGACCACCAGCGACGTGATCATGCCGATGGGCAGATCGCGCTGCGGGTTCTTGGCCTCCTCCGCCGTCGTCGAGATGGCGTCGAAGCCGATGTACGAGAAGAAGATGATCGAGGCGCCGGTCATGACGCCGGCGAAGCCGTTGGGCGCGAACGGGTGCCAGTTCGCGGGCTTGACCCAGAACGCCCCGACGGCGATGAAACCGAGCACCAGGATGATCTTGAGCCCGACGATGAACGAGTTGACCCGCGCCGATTCCTTGACGCCGACGACCAGCAGCACCGTCAGGAGCGCGACGATGGCGAACGCCGGGAAGTTGAAGATGATGGGCACGCCGAAGAGGTGCGGCGCCTGCTCGATCAGTCCGGGCGTGTCGTGCGCGTGGTTGACGGTGGTCGCCATCCAGGCCGGCATGCGCATTCCGAAGCCGGCCAGGAAGGACTGGAAATAGCCCGACCAGCTCACCGCGACGGCCACGTTGCCGACGGCATATTCGAGGATGAGATCCCAGCCGATGATCCAGGCCAGGAACTCGCCTAGCGTGACATAAGCGTAGGTATAAGCGCTGCCGGCGATCGGGATCATCGACGCCAGCTCCGCGTAGCAGAGCGCCGCGAAGCCGCACGCCACCGCGGTCAATACATAGGAGAGGATGAGCGCCGGACCCGCGCCGATATGGTCGGCGCCACCCGCCGCGGCCGATCCGGTCGAGGAGAAGATGCCGGCGCCGATGACGGCACCGATTCCCAGCGCCGTCAGATCGACGGCGGTCAGGGTGCGCTTGAGCCGGTGCTCCGGCGCTTCCGCATCCGACGTCGCCTCGGTGACGGCCTTGCGCCGCATCAATTGCGCGAGCATCTGCCCGTGCTTCTAACACGGTTTTGTCGCAATCGCGCCAGCGGCTGTGTCAAATAGGCGCATGGCGGAAACGCTGCAACGGCGGCTCGGCGTTTTCAGCGCCACCACGCTGATCGTGGGCTCGATGATCGGCTCCGGCATCTTCATCGCGCCATCGATCATGGCCGGCTACGTAGCCACACCCGGGGTCTACCTCGGGCTCTGGCTCGTCGGTGGCATCCTGACGCTGCTCGGTGCGCTGGCCTACGGCGAGCTCTGCGCGATGATGCCGCGCGCCGGCGGCCAGTACGTCTTTCTGCGCGAGGCGTTCGGTCCGCTGGTCGGCTTCTTGTACGGGTGGACGGTGTTCCTCGTCATCCAGAGCGGCTTCAACGCGGCGGTCGCGATCGCGTTCTCGAAGTTCCTCGGCGGGGTCGGGCTCCACGTCGGCGAGAACGACATCATCATGCAGCTCGGCTTCTTCACGCTGTCGCGCGCGCAGGTCGTCGCCGTCGGAGTGATCGTTGTGCTCACTTGGGTCAACTGCCGCGGCGTCGAAGCGGGCGCCTTCGTGCAGAACCTCTTCACGGTGCTCAAGGTCGGCGCCATCGCGCTGCTCGTCATCATCGGCTTCGCCAGCGGCAAGGGCTCGTTCGCGAACTTCCACCCGCTCGTCGGCGCGGAGCTCGGCCCGGCGGCGACGGCGGCCGGCCTCGGTTTCCTGGCGGCGGTGGGCGTGTCGATGTCCAAGGCGCTGTTCGCCTACGACGCGTGGAACACGGTCACCTTCGCCGCCGAGGAGATCCGCGAGCCGCAACGCAACCTGCCGCGCGCGCTGGTGCTCGGCAGCATCGTCACGACGCTCGCGTACACCGGCGCCTGCGCGGTCTACCTCTACGTCCTGCCGATGACGACGATGGCGCGCGTCGTCGAGAATCGCGTCGCCGCCGACGTGGCCGGCGTGCTCCTCGGCGGCTTCGGCATCACCGCGGTGTCGATCGCGATCCTGATCTCGACGTTCGGCTGCGTCAACGGGCTCATCCTCGGCGGCGGGCGGGTCCTCTTCGCCATGGCGCGCGACGGCCTCTTCTTCACCGCGGCGGGCAAGGTGCACGAGCGCCACAAGACGCCGGCCAACGCGCTGGTCATGCAGGGCATCTGGTCGTCGGTGCTGGCGCTTTCGGGATCCTACTCGGCGCTGCTCACCTACGTCACGTTCGCGTCGTTGGCGTTCAACGCGCTCACGGTCGCCGGCCTCTTCGTCTTGCGCCGGAAGCAGCCCAATGCCGAGCGCCCCTACAAGACCTGGGGCTATCCGGTCACCCCGCTCCTCTATCTCGCGGGCGCGACCTTCTTCATCATCTACATCTTCATCGGCGACAAGCGCGACGCGCTCATCGGCCTCGGCCTCGTCGCCCTCGGGCTGCCCGCGTACGCGCTGTTCCGCCGCCGAGCTGCATAGCCGCGCCCCGACCGCCGATGATACTCTGGAGCGACATGCTGGCGTCTCGAGCCATCATCGCTGTCGTTGCCGGCGCGCTCCTCGGTTGCACGGCGTCGGCGCCGCCTGCCGCCGTCGCGCAGGCGATCGTCAACGGCTCGGCGGACAACGACGACCCCAACATCGTCGCGCTCATGTCCAACGGCGCCTTCACCTGCACCGCCGAGGTCATCTCGCCGCACGTGATCCTCACCGCCGGCCACTGCAGCGTCGCCCCGGCCGGCACCGCCTACAGCGTCTACTTCGGCAACGACGTCCATGTCGCCGGCCGCACCATCGCCGTCACCGAGATCCACGCCGACCCGGGCTACAGACCCGACGTCGTCGACGCCGCGCACGATCTCGCGATCGCCATCCTGGCCGAGCCGGCGGCGGTCGCGCCGCTGTCGTACAACCGCGTGCCCATCCCCGACTCGTGGAACGACCCGCGCAGGCCGCACGGCGCCCGGCTCGTCGGCTTCGGCCTGGCCTCACCGAGCGACGGCACCAGCTACGGGGCACGCCGCCAGACCGGTTTGCCGATCGTCGGCCTTCGTCCCGAGGCCATCACGTACTCGAACCATGGCTTCTCCGGCACGTGCTTCGGCGATTCGGGCGGCCCCGCCATCGCGCGCATCGCCGGCAACGAGGCGATCATCAGCGTCACGTCGTACGGCTTCGGCAGCATCGTCAACGCCTGCGACCTTTCACATGGCGACGTAGAGGCGCGCGTCGACACCTATCACGCATTCATCGACGAGTGGGTCACGCGGGTCGATCCGCCGGCGCGCCAGGGCCAGCTCGGCGACGCCTGCGACACCAACCTCGACTGCGCGTCGGCGATCTGCGGCAGCTCCGACGACGGTAAGACGAGATTCTGCACGGCGACCTGCGATCCGTCGGCCAGCGGCGTCTGCGGCACGCTGTCGTGCACCAGCGTCGACGACATCCACGTCTGCATGCCGGGCGGCTGCGACCTCGCCGCCGGCGGCGCTCCGTCGAACGCGGGTCTCGTGTTGATCGCGCTCGCGCTCGTCGCCGTGCGCGCCCGCCGCCGACGGGCGTCAGCTCCGATTTGCTCGATCCACGAGTCAGCCGGCTGATATGATCGCGGCGTGCGCGCCCTTCTGTTGATCCTGCTCCTCGCCGGCTGCGAGGAAGAAGAGTCGCTCGTCCCGCCGGCGCCGCAGCCGAAAGCGAAACCGTACGTGACCCGCGGCGACGTCGAGGCCACCGCCAGGAAGCGCGACAAGTGTCGCGACTCGTGCGAGCAGCTCAGCATCATGACCGCCGGGAGCGACGCCGATCTACGCGCCTGCCGCGCGCGCTGCGACGTTCAGCTGGCGCCGCCGTCGGTCGAGGCTCCGCGTACGATTACCGTCGCGCCGCCACGCTCGATCCCGCCCGCCGTTCGCCCGCGCTAGAACGGGAGAGTGTGGTTCCGGCGCCTCAGGGGCAGCCGCTGCCGCCGGTGCAGAAGGTGACGCGATCGATTCCCTTGCCGCCCGCGTAGGCGCCGGCGGCGCTGCACGACGAGTCCGAGCCCGACGTGACCACGTAGTGGAAATCCGCCGCCGACGACGAAACACTGAATCCGACCGGCGTGCCGCCGAGCTCCTGCACCCCAGTCACCTCGATGTCGCCACCGAGGCCGAGGGTCAAGCCTGCTTGCAGCTCGCCGCCACCGACGGTGACACAGGCCGCCTGCGGCGCCGGAGACGCCGCCTGGGCCGCTACTCCCGTCGAATCCACCTCGGTCCCACCACCGGCACAGCCTGCTGCCAGCGCCAACACGCACAAGAAGCGTCGCATGCAGGGTCGTAGTGCAAATGCGAAGCCGCTTTCGACGCACGCATTTTCAGCAACTTGCGTCGCGCGCCCCGAGGCTGCGCCCCCCAGGTGTCAAGCGGGTTTGCGTGCGCGGATCGGGGCATCATCGCGCTTCCAGCAGTCGGGCTCCGTGTCGCGCGACCAGCGCCTGAAAGGTTCCCGGCCGATCCCGCTCGTCGGAGCCGAGCGCCCACGCGCAGCGCGCCGAGTAGGCGCACGCGTAGGCGAACGCGGCGGCGCAGAGCCGTCGCTCGTCGGCGGTGAAGGGGCGGGCGCGCGCGTCCTCGTAGTCGGCCACGAACGCGCGCGCTTCGTCGAGGGTGGGCGCCGGCGCGATCGCCTCGGCGCGGCTCCAGTCGGCGCAGAACGCGTGCGCGCAGAAGCCCACCAGCGAGGGCTCGCGCTCCTTGCACAAGCTGTCCCAGTCGAAGGCGGCCACGATGCGATCGCCGTCGACCGCGTCGAAGCGCACATGCTCGGCGCGCCAATCGCCGTGACCGATCACCAGGTCGCCCGTCGCGGCGCCCCGCATGATGACGCGCGCCCGAGCCGCAACGTCGTCGATCCAGCGGGCCCCCGCCGCGGTCTTGCCGAAGTCGAACAGCTTCGAGTGCGGCACCGGCCACAGCGCATCGGGCCCGTCGCTGAGCAGCTGCCCGCGCAGCGTCGACGCCGCCGCCAGCGGCCGGGCCGCCGCGACCATGCGCAAGAGCCCCCGCGCCAGCGCCCGCCGCACCACCGGCTCGTGCGCGTCGCGCGTCACGCCGCCGTCGACGAACGCCTCGACGATGGCGTAGCCCTGCCCCAGCGTCGCCGGCCCGCCGCACACCGTCGTGGCCCATAGCCCGCGCGACGCCAGGTGCATCTGCACGCGCACCACCTCGCGCAGCCACTCGACCGATCGCTCCGGCTGATGCCCCTTGACCACCACGCGCCGCCCGTCGTCGAGAACCAGCCCGCTGACGCAGCCGATGCTCGACTGATGGAACAGCGCGCCCGCCACGCCGCCGCCGAGCTCCCGCCGGCAGAAGCGATCGAGCTCCTCGGCGATGGCGTGCGGCTCGTCGCTGCCGAAGACCGCGAGCTCCACGTGCGCCGGCGAATCGCGCCACTCCGAAAGGTGACGCGCGATCGTTTCCGCAAGCTGCGCAACGCCTGGGTCCATGGTAGGGTGCCCCCACTTTAGCCGAGGACTACGCATGGTTGCCCCATCGAAATCCCCGCAAGACCCGGCCGAGTTCAAGCCGTACGTACCGGCCGATCAGTCACCGCCCGAGTTCACCGTCAAGGCCGTCGTCCTCGGCGCCATCTTCGGCATCATCTTCGGCGCCGCAACGGTCTACCTCGCGCTCAAGGCCGGCCTCACCGTCTCGGCCTCGATTCCCATCGCGGTGCTCTCGATCGCCGTCTTCAAGAAGCTCGGCAAGTCGACCATCCTCGAGAACAACATCGTCCAGACCATCGGCTCCGCCGGCGAATCGATCGCCGCCGGCGTCGTCTTCACCCTGCCGGCGCTGCTCTTTCTCGCCGACGGCGAGCACTTCTTCCGCTACCTGCAGATCACCACGCTGGCGGCGGTCGGCGGCATCCTCGGCATCCTCTTCATGGTTCCCTTGCGCCGCTCGCTCATCGTCAAAGAGCACGGCAACCTGCCCTACCCCGAAGGCACCGCCTGCGCCGACGTCCTCATCGTCGGTGAAAAGGGCGGCAACCTGGCCAAGCGCGTCTTCGCCGGCGTCTACACCGCCATCGTCTACAAGCTGTTCATGAGCATCCTCGGGCTGTGGAAGGACGTTCCGACGCTCGCCACCGGCCCCAGGTCGCAGTACCCGAACGCGACGATGAACGCCGAGATCACGCCCGAGTACCTCGGCGTCGGCTACATCATCGGCCCGCGCATCGCCGCCGAGATGTTCTCGGGCGGCGTGTTCGCCTGGCTCGTGCTCATCCCGCTCATCTCGCTCTTCGTCCCCGAGAGCCAGCGCATCGCCGACCTCCACGCGCTCAGCTTCTCCGACGCCTGGATCGCGTCGCATTCCGAGGCCGAGCAGATCTACCGCGCCTATATCCGCTACATCGGCGCCGGCGCCGTCTGCTGCGCCGGCGTGATGACGCTGCTCAAGTCGCTGCCGACGATCATCTCCTCGTTCCGCGACTCGATGCGCGATCTGCGCGCCGGCTCCGGCGGCGCCACGCAGAAGCGCACCGAGCGCGACCTGCCGCTCACCTTCGTCCTCGCCGGCGCCGTCGGCTTGGTCGCCATCATCGCCCTGCTGCCCAACCTGCCCGGCACCTTCCCCGGCTCGCTCTTCATCGGCGTCCTGGTGGTCGTGTTCGGCTTCTTCTTCGTCACCGTCTCGTCGCGCATCGTCGGCATCATCGGCAGCTCGTCGAACCCGATCTCCGGCATGACCATCGCCACGCTCATGGCCACCTGCCTCATCTTCGTCTCGATGAAGTGGACCAGCGACATGCACCAGTCGATGGCGCTCATGGTCGGCGCCATCGTCTGCATCGCGTCGGCCAACGCCGGCGCCACCTCGCAAGATCTCAAGACCGGCTACCTCGTCGGCGCCACGCCCATCAAGCAGCAGATGGGCCTCATCATCGGCGTCCTGGTCTCGACGCTGGTCATCGGCGGCACCATCCTGCTCCTCGACAAGTCGGTCCCCGGCGAGCTCCACGGCATCGGCTCGAGCCGCATGCCCGCGCCGCAGGGCACGCTCATGGCGACGATCATCAAGGGGCTCCTCGCGCAGAAGCTGCCGTGGGGTCCGGTGCTCGTCGGCGTCTTCGCCGCATTCGTCGCGCAGCTCGCCGGCGCGCACGCGCTCTCGTGGGCCGTCGGCGCCTACCTGCCCGTCTCGACGACCTCGCCGATCTGGGTCGGCGGCCTCATGAAGGGCTTCGCCGACAAGATGCGCAAAGCCCCCGAGGAGGGCGAAGTCGGCCCCGGCATGCTCTACGCCACCGGCCTCGTCGCGGGCGGATCGCTCGCCGGCATCGCCATCGCGCTGATGATCGGCTTCGGCGGCGGGCTCGCCAAGACGCTCAACATCGGCCGCAACTACTTCGACAATATCGGCATCGGCGGCGACCTCATCGGCTTCGGCATGTTCGCGGTCCTGTGCATCCTTCTTCTGCGTCAGGCGCGCGCCAAGGACTGACCGTGGGGCGCATCATCTATGTGGCGGCGTGCATCTTCGGGCCGCTCGCCTGGGGCCTCGTCGCCTACGCCGTGACCCGCGCCGTCGAGCGCCGCCGTCCGCCCGCGCCGCCGCGCGACAAGCCCGCCATGCCGGAGCTCGAGTACTACCTATAAGATGTGGCACGTTCTCGTCGGCGAGCGGCTGATCTCGCTGCCGGCGCTGGCGCTGTGCGGCCTCGGCATCGGTGTCATCGCCGGCATGTTCGGCATCGGCGGCGGCTTTCTCCTGACGCCCATCCTGCATCTCATCTTCAAGCTCCCGATGCCCATCGCCGTCGGCTCGGCGCTGTGCCAGAAGATCGGCACCTCGATCGCGTCGTTCTTGAAGCACCGGCAATATCGCCACGGAGAGCTGCGCGTCGACTGGATCATGCTCGGCGCGTCGCTCCTCGGCGTCGACGCCGGCACGCGCCTTCTGACCTGGCTCTCGGACGCCGGCACCTTCACCAACGCCGCCGGCCGCCCGGTCTCCATCGTGACCATCACGCTCGACGTCTGCTACGCGGCGATGCTGCTCTTCGCCGCGTCGATGACGGTCAATGCGGTGAGAAAAGGCGCGACGGACAAAAGGCGATCAGCTGTCGGCTCTCGGCTTTCAGCCCCGGCGCTGGTGCGCGTGCGGGTGCCGCCGTATGTGGGGCTGCCGTCGGTGGGGATCGAGAGCGTCAGCGTCACGGTGATGGCGTACATCGGGTTTGCGACGGGGCTGTTGTCGGGGCTGTTGGGGATCGGCGGCGGCGTGGCGATGCTGCCGGTGCTGGTGTACGGCTACGGGTTTTCGATTCGCGACGCGGCCGGGACCGGGATCTTGCTGCTGTTCGCCAATGTCCTGGTCGGCACGTTCGAGCATGCGCTGCGCGGCAACGTCGATCTGCGGGTCGCGCTCGCGGTCCTGGCCGGCTCGTCGATCGGCTCGCAGATCGGGGCGCGCGCGACCGCGCGTTTGTCGAGCCAGACCTTGCGCGTGTCGTTCGCCGCGCTCCTCCTCTTCACCGTCGGCGCCATCGGGGTCGACGTGGTACGGTCGCTGTCGTGAGCGCGCGCCCGAGCCGCCGCCAATTTCTCAAGGCCGCCGCCGCCCTCTCCGGCAGCCTGCTCGTCGCCGATTCGATCTTCGAGGCGCGCTCGCTCGAGGTCCGCCACCTGACGCTCGACGCACCGTCGCTGCCGCCGGCGCTCGACGGCCTGCGCATCGCCCACCTGACCGATTTGCACCTGCCGTGCGCCGCCGCCGATCGCGCCGCCGAAGCGATCGAAGCCGAAGGGGTCGACCTCGTCGTCGTCACCGGCGACACCATCCAGCGTCGCCCGCGCCGCCTCGAATTGGTCACGCCGTTCATGCTGCGCGCGCGCGGCCGCCGCGGCACCTTCGCCGTGCGCGGCAACAACGATCACTGGTCGCGCGTCGGCGAGCCGTCGCTGGCCCAGGCCTACGCCGACGCCGGCGCCACGCTCCTCGACAACAGCTCCGCCGTCGTCCACTACAACGGCGCCGACCTGCAGATCATCGGCCTCGACGATCCGTCCGTCGGCACGCCCGACCTCGCGCGCGCCCTCAAGGACGCCGACCGCACGCTGCCGAGCATCTGGCTCGTCCACTCGCCCGGCTACATCGACCGCATCGACCCCGTCGCGTGGCACCTGCCGCGCGCCATCGCCATCTTCGCCGGCCACACCCACGGCGGACAGATCCGCGGCCCCGGCTGCACGCCCTATACGCCGCCCGGCTCGGGGCGCTTCAAGTCCGGCTGGTACGAAGCGCCGCTCGGCCCCGCGTACATCTCGCGCGGCGTCGGCACCTCGGTCATCCCGTTCCGCTTCTTGTGCCAGCCCGAGCTGCCGATCTTCACGCTCCGCCGGCGGACCGCGACGTGACCGACGGGCCGCTCTCGCGCTTCGCGGCGGCGCTGTCCCGCGTCGCCGAGCGCTGGCTCCCCGACGCGTTCGTCTTCGCGCTCTTCGCGACCGTGGTCGTGTTCGTCGCCGGCCTCGCCATCGGCGTGCCGGCCGGCGACCTCGTCAGCGCCTGGGGCAACGGCCTCCCCGATCTCCTCGCCTTCGCGATGCAGATGTCGCTGGTCATCGTCACCGGCTACGTCGTCGCCACCGCGCGGCCCGTGCGCCGCGCCATCGACGCCCTGGCGCGCGTGCCGCAAGACCCGCGCGTGGCCGTCGCCACCGTCGCTGCCTTCGCCATGCTCTCGTCGTGGCTCAACTGGGGCTTCAGCCTCGTCTTCTCGGCGGTGCTGGCGCGATCGATCGCCCGCGAGCTTGCCCGCCGCGGCCGCAAGGTCGACTACCGCGCGCTCGCCGCCTCGTCGCTGCTCGGTCTCGGCAGCATCTGGGCGCAGGGGCTCTCCGGCTCCGCCGCGCTGCAGATGGCGACGCCGAGCGCGCTGCCGCCGAAGATCCGCGCCATCATTGCGCACGGCGGCGCCATTCCCGACGGCCTCGTCGGCTTTCAGCACACCGTCTTTCTGTGGCAGTCGCTGGTCTCGGTCGCCATCGAGATCGTCGTCGTCACGCTGGTCATGTGGCTGGCCGCCCCGTCGGAGGCGACCGCGCGCGACGCCGCCTCGCTCGGCATCGCCCTCGACGACGAGGACCCCGACGCGCCCGATGCGCGGCCCACGACCCCCGGCGAAAAGATGGAGCACTCGCCCATCCTCACGCTCGCCATGGTCGCGCTCGGCGGCGCCTATCTGGCGCGCGTCTTCTCGGGCGGGCTCACGACGCTGACCGTCAACACGATCAACCTGGCGCTCCTGCTCGTCGGAATGCTGCTGCACTGGACGCCCGCGCGCCTCATGCGCGCCGTGCGCGAAGCGGTCCCCGCCACCTGGGGCGTCATCCTGCAGTTCCCGTTCTACGCGGGCATCGCCGGCATGATCGCGACCACGCGGCTCAACGATCGCATCGCCCACCTCTTCGTCAGCGTCTCGTCGCCGCGCTCGTTCCCCGCGCTCATGGCCGCCTACTCGGCCGTCCTCGGCATCTTCGTGCCGTCCGGCGGCTCCAAGTGGATCATCGAGGCGCCCTACGTCATCGCCGCCGCCCACGAGCTGCGCGTCCACATCGGTTGGGTGGTCGCCTGCTACGATCTCGGTGAGGCCGTCGCCAATTTGGTGCAGCCGTTTTGGATGTTGCCGGTGCTCGCGCTCCTCGGTCTGCGCGCGCGCGACGTCATGGGCTACACCTTCCTCGTCTTCCTCGTTCTGTTGCCGCTGGTGCTGGTGCTGACAACGCTGCTTGGCGCGACGCTCTTGTATCCGTTGTAAGGAACCCCTGCGTACCGAACACCGCAGGCAACCGGAATCGCCCCGGTATTTCGAATGTCGGAGAGTGCCCTACGATGTAACCTAGCGGAACACCGTGTGCGCAGCCTGGCACATGGCTGGCAATGGCCTCGACTGCGATGTCAGCCCCGCGAGCACGCTTCGGCGCCTACCTCCTGACCGACTGCATCGGTCAAGGCGGCATGGCCGTCGTCTATCGCGCCAAGCGCGAAGGCTGGAGCGGCTTCGAGAAGACCGTCGTCGTCAAAGCGATGCTGCCGACGCTCGCGTCGAATCGCGAGCACGTGGATCGCTTCATCGCCGAGGCCAAGATCCAGGCGCAGCTCTCGCACCCGGGCATCGTGCAGGTCCACGACTTCGGCGTCTTCCAGGGCACGCCCTACCTCGTGATGGAGCACCTCAACGGCGCGAACCTGTCGCAGCTGCTCAACGCGCTCTACACCAATCGGCGCCGGATGCCGGTCTCGGTGGCGCTCGTCATCGCCACGCAGATCTGCCACGCGCTCGGCTACGCGCACGCCTTTCGCGACTCGGGCGGCGCGCGTCGTCAGATCATCCACAGCGACGTCTCGCCGTCGAACGTCATGGTCTGCCGCGACGGCTCGGTCAAGCTGCTCGACTTCGGCGTGGCCAAGGTCATCGACGCCCACGACTACGACACCTCGCAGACGGTGCAGGGCAAGTTCCCGTACATGGCGCCCGAGCAGGTCAATCGCCTGCCGGTCGATCGCCGCGTCGACGTCTTCGCCGCCGGCATCGTGCTGCACGAGATGCTCGCCGGCCGCCGCCTGTTCGCCGCCGCGACCGAGATCGAGACCCTGCGCCGCGTCGAGCGCTGCGAAGTCGCGCCACCGTCGGTCTACAACTCCGACGTCTCGCTCGGTCTCGACGCGGTGGTGCTGCGCGCGCTCTCGCGCGACCCCGCCGATCGCTTCGACTCCGGCGACGACATGGCGTCGGCGCTCATGCAGGTCGAGCGCGTCGGCCACGGGCGCCAGCGCGTCGCCGAGTTCCTCGCCAGCCTCTTCCCCGCCACCTTCGCCACCGTGTGCGACATCTGCGGCAAGCAGGCGGTGCCCGGATTCGCCTGCTCCGAGTGCGGCAACGTGCTGCCGCCGGAGGAATCGTCGACGGAGAACGTCAAGCTCTCGGACATCCTGAGCGAGGAGGAGCTGCAGCCCGAGATCATGATGGGCGCTCCCGAGCTGCCGGGCGTCGCGATGGCCGAGCCCTATCCGATGCAGACCATCGTCGATCCGCGCCGGCCGCCGACGCTGCGGCGGGCGCTGGCGCTGGTCGGGGCCGCGGGCGTGATCACGGGCGTCGCGGTGGCGCGGATGCGAGCGCCGTCGTTCTTGCGCAACACGCCGACGCCCGTCTCTCGTACCGTGCCGCGCCGCGACGACACGCAGCCGCTCTGCGTTCCCGCGCGCATGCCGTCGAGCTTCGTGCCGCCGTCAGCGCCGCCGTCGCAGTCGCCGGCCACGCCGACCGCGCGCAACGCGCCGACCGCGCTGCCTGAGCTGCCGAAGCAGATCGCCCCGCCCTTGCCCGACGAGCGGCCGACCCGACCGCTGCCGCCCAAAGCGGGCCTCGCGCGCCTCAAGCTCAAGAAGCAAGCGATGCCGGCGGCGACGCGGCACGCGCAGACCACCGCCAGCGCCGCCGAGCCGGCCAAGAAAGCCGTCGTCAATCAGCGCGTGCGCGAAGGCGCGCTGCTCGATCCGTTCGGCAAGGACGACCAATGATCCGCGCGCTCCTCCCGCGGTTCCGCCTCGCCCTCGCGTTCACGCTGGCGCTCGCGCTCCTCGTCGCCGCTGCCGCGCCGGCCGCCGCCCGCACCACGCGCGGGCCCGACGCCCGCGAGCGCGCCGCCGTGCACTGGAAGGCGGGCAGCAACAACTACGCCGCCGGCGACTACGTGGTCGCGCTCGCCGAGTTCCAGGCCGGCTACGCGGCCCATCCGTCGCCGGCGTTCCTCGTCAACATCGGCCAGTGCCTGCGCAAGCTCGACCGTCTCGACGAAGCGGCCATGGCCTTTCGCAGCTTCCTCGACTCGCGCACCGGCTCGCCCGCGACGCGGCTCGACGTCTGGGATGCGCTCGAGGACGTCCTCGCCGAGCTCACCCGGCGCGTCGATTCGCTCGCCGAATCGGCGGCGCTGTTCCGCGCCTATCTCTCGACGCACGACGGCGATACCGCGCTGCGCGCCGAGACCGCGCGCACGCTGGCCGAGCTCCTCCGCGAGCTGGTCCGCATCGATGACACCCTGGTCGGCGGCTACGGCGTCGCTCGTGGTTTCGCGCTTCCCCGCGTGCAACTTCCAGCGCGAGCCGCGAGCGACACTGAAGCCGCCGACCACATCCGTCAGCGACTCGCGGCGATGGCGGCGATGAGGAACCCCACCGCCACCAGCACCAACCAGCGCTCGCCGCGCTCGGCCAACCAGAGCCACATCGCCCGCTAACGTACGCAGGCCACGGACACACCTTCCGTGCTAAAAGCCTGGCGTGCAGCGTCGCCCCAATCGCGAGTATTACGACGAGTTTGCCGCCGGCTACGAGAAGCGGCGCCACCACGGCTATCACGCCCTCATCGACCGGCTCGAGATCGCCGCCCTGCTGCCGTTCGCCGACGGTGCGCGGGTCCTCGAGGCCGGCTGCGGCACCGGGATGATCTTGAAAGAGATCGCCCCCATTGCCGCGACGGCCGTCGGCCTCGACCTGTCGCCCGGCATGCTGGCGCAGGCGCGGGCGCGCGGCCTCCAGGTCGTGCACGGCTCGGTCACCGACCTGCCCTTCGGCGACGGTGACTTCGACCTCGCCTACTCGTTCAAGGTGCTCGCCCACGTCGAGAAGATCGAGCGCGCGCTCGCCGAGATGGCGCGCGTGGTGCGCCCCGGCGGCCACGTCGTCGCCGAGTTCTACAACCCGTGGTCGCTGCGCGGCCTCATCAAGCGCCTGAAGCCGCCGACCAAGATCTCGTCGAGCACCACCGACGCCGCGGTCTACACGCGCTATGACTCGCTCCCGTCGATCCGCCGCCACCTGCCGGCGAACCTCGACATCATCGACGTGCGCGGCGTCCGCGTCGTGACGCCGTTCTCGTCGGTGCACGACGTTCCGCTCCTCGGCCAGGCGTTCGCCGCCGCCGAGACCCACGCCGCCTCGGCACCGCTCTTCCGCCACCTGGGCGGCTTCATGGTCATCACCGCCCAGAAGCGCTGATGGGCCGTTCGGCGTCGCGACTGACGCTGGCGCTGCTCGTCGCGCTCGCCGTCGCCACCCACGCGCGCACCCTCGATCACCGCTTCCTCCTCGACGACGGCGTTCAGATCTTCAAGAACCGCGCGGTGACGCACGGAAGCCCGCTGGCCGCCTACTTCTTCGATCGCGACACGACCTCGAGCCGTCCCGACTACAACACGCGCATCTATCGTCCGCTGCGCAACCTCGCCTTCCGCGCCGTCGTGGTGGTCGCCGGCGTGCGGCCGCTCGCCTTCGCCATCGCCAACCTGGCGCTCTATGCGCTGGCGACGGGGCTGGTGCTCTTGCTGCTGGTTCGGCTCGTCGGCGACGCGCGCGCGGCGGCGTGGGCGACGGCGATCTGGGTCGTGGCGCCGGTCCACGTCGAGCCCGTCGCCTACGCGTCGGCGCTCGGCGACCTCTTGTCGCTCGTCTTCGAGCTGGCCGCGCTCCTGGTGGCGCTGCCGCTCCTGGCAGACGACGCGCGCCCGCGACGCTGGCGGATCGCGGCCTCCGCCGCCCTCGCCGCCGCCTCGATGCTCACCAAGGAAATGGCCATCACCGCGCCCGCGCTGCTCGTGCTCCTCGTCTTGATCGTGCGACCGGCGGCGTGGCGCGCGGCGCGGACCCGCTGGCTCGTCGCCGCGCATGCCCTCGTCGCGCTCGCCTATCTCGTGCTGCGCACGGCGGTCGTCGGCGCCGTCGGTCAGGAGCCGGTGACGGCGCTGACCTTGCGCGACGGCCTGCGCGACGCCCCCTGGCTGCTCTTGCACTACCTGTGGATCACCGTCGAGCCGCTCGGCCACGCCGCCTCGTATCACGTCGCACCGCCGGGCCTCGTCGCCTGGTCATTGTCCGTCGTCGTCATCGTCGCGGCCGGCGTCCTCACCTGGCGCTGGCGACGCACCGTCTGGGCCGGCCTCGCCTGGTTCTGCTTGTCGCTCTTGCCCGTCCTGCATCTCGTCCCGCTGTGGGCCGATCTGGCCGATCGCTTCGCGCTCTTTCCGAGCGTCGGCCTCGCCCTGGCGCTCGCCGCCGCGCTGCCGCCGATGACGCGCCGCCTCACCGTCGTCGCGCTCGGCGCGACAATCGCGATGTACTCGGTGGCCAGCTTCGTCGAGGCGCGCCCCTGGCACTCGGACTCGCTCCTGTGGCGCTACGCCGTCGACCGCCAACCCGACGCCCCGCTCGCGCGCTCGAACCTCGCCACCGTCCTCATGACCGAGGGCCGCATCGACGAAGCCGCCGCGCAGCTCGAAGCGCTCCACGCGCTCGGCTACACCCGTGCCGACGTCGAGCTCAAACGCGCCTACGTGCTCCACCGTCTCGGCAACCACGACGCCGCCGCCCGCGCCGCCACCATCGCCGTCCAGCTCGATCCATCCATCGGCGTCGCCCACGCCCTCGCCGGCCAGATCGCCCTCGCCCGCAACGACCTCGCCGCCGCCACCCGCGAGCTCCTCCTCGCCCGCCAGCAACAGCCCACGCACCCCGCGACGGGCCTCCTCGGCTACCTCATCCTCTCCGCCCGCGGCGAGCTGCCCGCATCCGATCCCCGCATCGCCTACCTCCGCGCCACCCAAGCCCTCAGCTTCGACGACCCCTCCTCCGCCTCCCCCGCCGCCCGCTCCTGCCTCCCCCGCCCCCAATGCGCCGCCGCCCTGGCGATCGCCCTCCAATCCCGCCCCCTCCTCCTCGAAGCCATGGCCGCGCTTCCCGACGGCCCCGACCGCGACCACGCCCAAGAAGCCTTCTGGTCCACCCAATAGCTCACTCGCTTCTCGCTCGGACCTCACGCCCTCTGAAGAACGCATCCGAAAACTCGCGTGATACACTCGATCTAGGTGCCACCTACGGGTTCGATCCTCGTCGTCGATGACGAGCGCTCCATGCGCGAGTTCCTCCGCATCGCCCTCACGCGCGCCGGCCACGAAGTAACCGTCGTCGACTCCCCCTCCACCGCCGCCAGCGAGTACACCGCGCGCGACTTCGACGTCGTCATCACCGATCTCAAGATGGCCGGCGGCAGCGGCCTCGACGTCCTCGACGGCGTCAAGAGCGCGCGCGCCCACACGCAGGTCGTCGTCGTCACCGCCTTCGCCACCCCCGAGACCGCCATCGCCGCCATGAAGCGCGGCGCCTACGACTACCTGACCAAGCCGTTCAAGGTCGACGAGATCGGCGTCGTCGTCGAGCGCGCCCTCGAGAAGCGCGCCCTCCTCCGCGACAACGTCGAGCTGCGCGCCGAGCTCCAGGGCCGCTTCCGCCTCGATCGCCTCGTCGGCAAGTCGCCTCCCATGCAGCGCATGTTCGAGCTGGTGCGTCGCGTCGCGCCGGCCAAGACCTCGGTGCTCATCGCCGGCGAGAGCGGCACCGGCAAGGAGCTGGTCGCGCGCGCGCTGCACCATCTGTCGCCGCGCGCCGATCGCCCGTTCGTCGCCGTCAACTGCGGCGCGATTCCCGACGCGCTGCTCGAGTCCGAGCTCTTCGGCCACGTGCGCGGCGCCTTCACCGGCGCGCACGCCGACAAGCCCGGCCTCTTCAGCGCCGCCGACGGCGGCACGCTCTTGCTCGACGAAATCGGCGAGCTCTCGCCGCAGATGCAGGTCAAGCTCCTGCGCGTCCTGCAGGAGCGCAAGGTCAAGCGCGTCGGCGGCGTCACCGAGGACGAGGTCGACGTCCGCGTCGTCACCGCCACCAATCGCGACCTCGACGCCGAAGTCGAGCGCGGCGCCTTCCGCCGCGACCTCTTCTATCGTCTCAACGTCATCGAGGTGCAGCTCCCACCTTTGCGCACGCGCCGCGAAGACGTGCCGCTCCTGGTCGATCACTTCATCAGGAAGCACGCCGCTGCCATGGGTCGCACCCTCACCGGCATCGACCCCGACGCGCTGGCCGCCCTCGTCGATTACGACTTTCCCGGCAACGTCCGCGAGCTGGAGAACCTGATCGAGCGCGCCGCCACGCTCGAGCCGACCGACCGCATCACGCGCGCGTCACTACCCCCGCTCACGACGCGCGTCGCCCGCACGCACAGCGGCGGGGAGGGGTTTCCCGACGACGGCGTCGACCTCGAGCGCATCGTGGCAGACGTCGAGCGCGACCTGATCGCGCGCGCCCTCGAGCGCGCCAAGGGCGTCCGCAAGACAGCCGCCAAGCTTCTCGGCATCTCCTTCCGTTCGCTGCGCTATCGGCTCGCCAAGCTCGGCCTCGACGCCGGCGCCGACGCGGACGACGATAAAGACAACACCCCGACCTGAGCGCGTACATGCGCGCACGCGACCGCCTGCGGGAGTGACGTTTTTCGTCACCGGGGCGGCAATTTTCGGCCCCAACCTGGACAAGGGTCACCGTAAGTGTTTAAAATCGTGGCCCGTGCGTCGTGTGCAGTGGCGGCATGACGCGTGCACAAGGGGCACGCAATCCATGAAACGCAACCGCGGCTTCACGTTGGTCGAGCTCATGATCGTCGTCGCGATCATCTCGGTCCTCGCCGTGGTCGCGGGCACGGCCTATCGCCGCTATATGGATTCGGCGCGCACGACCGAGGCTTACGCGATGCTCGGCGAGATTCGCACCAAAGAGGAAGCGTATCGCGCCGAGAAGTCGGCTTACCTCGCGACCGCTCCCGATGAGGCGTTGACCTCGGGCTTCCCCGTCGTCGACGGTGCCGTCAAGGAGCCCTGCTACAAGGACGTCACGACTCCGCCGGCCAGCAGTAACTGGGCGGCGCTCGGCATCAACCCGGGCAAGACGCGGTTGCAGTGCGGCTACAACGTGCTCGCAGGTCTGCCGTCGACGGGCACGCTCGGAACCATGGGGCAGGGCATCTTGAACGGCGCCACGCCTCCCGCGACGCCCTGGTGGTACGCCGTCGCGACTTGCGACAACGACGGCAGCACCACCAAGAACGCAACGTTTACGACTGGGTTCAACACCACGGTGGTATCGGCCCAGAACGAACATCAGTAACAAAAAAACTTTTGCAAGGAGACCACATGTTGAGACGCATCCGGAACGGCTTCACCCTCATCGAGCTCATGATCGTCGTTGCCATCATCGGAATTTTGGCCGCCGTCGCCATCCCGGCGTTCATGAAGTACATCCGCCGTTCGAAGACGGTCGAAGCCACGATGAACGTGCGCAAGCTGTTCGACTCGTCGGTTTCGTACTTCGAAGGCGAGCACGCCGACAAGACCGGCAACCCGTTGGCCAAGCAGTTCCCGACCAACGCCGGCCCGTCGCCGGGCGCGACCGCCACGGCCGCCTGCTGCGGTCAGGCGGGCGACAAGTGCAAGCCGGCTCCGACGAACTTCCAGTCGGACACCTGGTCGTCGCTCAACTTCTCGGTCGACGATCCGTTCTACTTCGTCTACCAGTACTCGTCGTCGGGCACCGAGACCAGCGCCGCCTTCGGGGCGTGGGCCTTCGGCGACCTCGATTGCGACTCGATCCAGTCGACCTACGAGCGCTCGGGCTCGGTCATGGCCGATCGCTCGGTTTCGGGCGGCTCGGGTCTGTACTCGAAGAACGAAATCGAATAACACTGTTTCATGGTTAGCCAGAACGCCCGCCGTGGGATGACCGCGGCGGGCGTTTTGTTTTTGGTCGCCGCGGTCGCCGTCACCCAAGACGCCGCGCTCGACAAGCGCGCCAAGTTCCCCGCCGGCGACGACGTCCTCTACCTCCCCCGCCCCTCCGCGTTGCGCGCGCTCTCCGTCGGCCACCCGGAGCTGATGGCCGACCTCGTCTTCGTGCGCGGCCTGGTCTACTTCGGCACGCAGCTCGAGCAGAAGGGCGACTATCGCTGGCTCGAGAACTACCTCCAGACCATTACGGAGCTCGACCCCAACTGGAAGACGCCCTACCAGTGGGCCGGCGTCGCCACCATGTACAACGGCAAGGCCATCACCAACGAGATGGTGCAGGCCTCCAACCGCTTCCTGGAGCTCGGCGTGCGCCAGTTCCCCGACGACTGGGAGCTGCCGTTCATGCTCGGCTGCAACTACCTCTTCGAGCTCAAGACCACCGACCCGAAGCAGCGCGAAGAGTGGAACCACCTCGGCGGCGGCTGGGTGCGACACTCGGCCATCGTCGGTGGCGCGCCGCCCTGGGTGCCGCTGCTCGCCGCCACCATCATGCGCAAGGAGGGGCAGGAGGAGGCGGCGCTGCGCCATCTGGAGGAGGTCTTCGTCTCGACGCAGGACGACAAGACCCGCGAAGAGGTGCGCAATCGACTCCTCAGCCTGCACGCCAAGATCGATCTGGCGCGCGCGGAGCGCGACCGGGCGGCCTTCGAGACGAGGTGGCACGCGACGCTGCCGTATGGCCCGGCCGATCTGTTCGTGGCGATCGGCGCGCCGCGTCCGCCGCGGATGGACGTGCGGGCGCTGAGCCCGCTGGCCGTCATCAGCGACGAGGAGCGGCCGACGCCTTCGCCCTGATGCGCTCGAGGATGCGCCGCCCGTCGGGCGAGTCCTCGGCCGCCAGCGACGCGCGCGCCGCCGCCTCCGCTTCGGCGAAGCGACCGAGCTGCTCGTAGGCGAGCGCTACCTGCATCGACAGCGACGGGCCTGCGCCGGCGATGCGCCGCGCGGCCTCGAGCTCCACCAGCGCGTCGGCGGGCCGGCGGGCGCGCAGGAGGTGGATGCCGTAGTTGGAGCGCGCCAGCGCGGCGTCGGGCTCGACGTCGGCGGCGTGCCCCCACAGGGTCAGCTCGGTCTGCCACGCGCGCGCCTCGACGACGACGGCAGCCGCGTACACGACGGCGACGAGGACGACCGCGGCGAAGGCGACCCGACGCAGCCGCGTCGCCGCCGAGAGCGCATCGGCGACGGCGAGCACCACGCCCACCGACGGCACGTAGGCGAAGCGATCGGCGTAGTAGGCGAGCAGCGGCACGACGTGGAGCACCGGCACCAGCGAGAGCGCGAACCAGGCCGCCGCGAAGGTCAGCGTCACGCGCCGCGCGCGCCACAGCGCGACGGCGACGGCGAGCACGCCCATCCAGGCGAGCGCCGCGCGCCAGCGCTCGAGCGGCACGGGTCCGTAGGCGGCCGCGTGTCCGAGCGGCGCCAGGATCACCTCGAGGTATTTCCACAGGTAGATGGGGATGGCGCGCAGGGCGATGCGCGCGGTCAGCGTCGTGATCGCGCCCTGTCCGACGGCGCCGATGACGCGCGTGCGCACGACCAGAAAGGCGAGCGTCACGATTGCGTGCGCGACGACGATGGCGACCGCGCGGCGGCGCGCATCCGGCTGCAGGCGCCGCCAGATGCAGGCGACGCCGGCGGCGAGGATCGGCCCTTCGGTGATGGCCATCTCCTTGGCGCCCATCGCCAGCGCCGCCAGCATGAGCGACGCGACCGCGAGGAGCGCGGCGTGGCGTCGTTCCATCATCGCGTGCGCCGCGGCGAAGAAGGCGAGCAGCTGCAGCACCAGCGACAGGTGATCGCCGAGGGCGGAGGCGTAGACGACCGGCTCGACGTGCACGGGGAGGAGCGCCCACAGCGCCGTCGCCGCCAGCGCCGCAGCGCGGTCGCCGGTCAGCTTCCAGGCGAGGGCGGCCACGAGCGCGATCGCGAGCACATAGAGGACGAGGTTGGCGACGCCGAACGGCAGCGGTCGCGCGCCAAACGCCGCGACGAGGACGCGAAATCCGACGGTGCGCACCGGCCGATAGGACTGCCACGCGAAGTCCGCGCGCGACGCGGTCGTCGATCGATCGGTGAAGTACCGTGCGAGCGGGACGCCCTCGGTGACGGCGCGGTTGTCACCGATATAGTAGGTGTCGTCGATGACGAAGTCGTGCGCCAGCGACGGCACGTAGAGCGCCGCCGCCAAGAGCGCCACGGCCAGGACGGCGAGGATGAACGCGCGCGGCGACAGGCGGCCAGTGTACTACGCCGCCCGAAAGATCAGGCGCCGGCGCGTCGGGTCAGAAGCGAGAAGCGCGCGCGCACGACGTCGACGAAGGCGATCACCTTGGGCGAGAGGTGTCGGGTCGTCGGATAGACGGCGTGGATGGGCGTCTCTTCGGTGCACCAGGCCGGGAGCACCGCGCGCAG
Source organism: Myxococcales bacterium (assembly GCA_028287105.1). Lineage (GTDB taxonomy): Bacteria > Myxococcota_A > Polyangia > Palsa-1104 > Palsa-1104 > JAQBQH01. Next base: position 5,518 of record JAQBQH010000250.1, on the reverse strand, counting down.
CCGGCCGCGCGCGAAGTCTTCCTTGCACAGATACTCGGGCAGCGTCGCGATCCCGAGGCCGCTGCGGGCCGCCTCGCGCAGGAGCTCGAAGTCGTTGACGACGAGCCGGGCCGGCGTCGAGACCTTGACCGATTTTCCGTCGCGACGCAGCGTCCAGCGCGCCGGCGACGGCGCGGCCGCGAAGACCAGGCAGGCGTGCTTTTCCAGATCGGCCGGAGCCTTGGGCTGGCCGCTCTTCTTCAAGTAGGCGGGCGAGGCGACGAGGAGGCGTCTGACCTGTCCGAGCGGGCGGGCGATGAGCGTCGAATCGGCGAGCGCTCCCGCGCGGATCGCGAGATCGAACCCCTCCTCGACGAGGTCGACCTGGCGATCGGTCGCCACGATCTCGACCTGCACCTCGGGGTAGCGCTTCGAGAACTCGGCGACGATGGCGCCGAATGCGCCGAACGCCAGCGGCACGGTGATGCGCAGGACCCCGCGCGCGCTCGACTGCATGCGCCCGACGGCCAGGTCGGCCTCTTCGAGCTCCGCCACGATGCGCGCGCAATTTTCGTAGTAGGCACGCCCGACGTCGGTGAGGCTGAGCTTGCGCGTGGTCCGTTGCAGCAGGCGGGCGCCGAGCCGATCCTCGAGCTCCGAGACCTTGCGGCTGATGCTGGACTTGGTGAGGTCGAGCGCCCGCGCCGCGGCGGTGAAGCTGCCGCTCTGCACGACGCGGGTGAATACCAGGATGTCATTGAGGTCCATCGGCGTCGCCCAGTCTAGCCAAGGAACCGGCGTGCGCGCAGACTTCCAGGCGGAGGCGAGGCATGGCCGAGAGCGGCAGCGAGTCGAACCTGGTCGAGTCGGAGGAGGAGCTGGCGGCGATCGCGCGCGGCGCACGTACCGTCGCGGTGGTCGGCATGAAGGACGAGAGCGAACCCGAGGCGCCCGCCTTTCGCATCCCGCGCATCCTGCAGGAGCGCGGCATTCGCGTCGTGCCGGTGAATCCCAAGATTGTGCGCGCGCTCGGCGAAGAGGCGTATCCGAGCCTGGCGGCGCTGCCCTTCCGCGTCGATGTGGTCGACGTCTTTCGCCGGTCGGAGGCCCTCGGGGCCGTCGCCGACGAGATCCTGGCGCTGCCGAAAGAGCGGCGACCGGACGTGGTCTGGATGCAGATCGGCGTTCGCAACGCCGAAGCGGCGAAGCGGCTCGCCGCCGCCGGCATCAAGGTCGTGCAGAACCACTGCCTCGGGGTCTACAGCGAGCGCTATCGCGACAGGACGGCGATCGACCGCGTCGAAGAGGCCGACGTCGAATCGTTCCCGGCCAGCGACCCGCCCGCCTGGACGCTCGGCGAGGACAAGCATTAGACCCATCTGCGCAACAATCCGTTCGCGTGGCGGCGTCTAATCGGTGGGCGCGACCGGTACTACCTTGTGGCTCGAGGGGAGCGACGAACATGACGACCGAACGCAACATCGAGGGTATCTACAGCGGACCGCCGATCCACTGGGTCGGCGACGGCTTCCGGGTCAAGGGCTACTTCTCCGCGATCCCAGACGCGCAGCGGAAGCTCAGCCCATTCCTGCTATTCGATTATCACGCTCCGTACAACTATCCGCCGACGGCGAATACGCGACGCGGCGTCGGGCCGCATCCGCACCGCGGCTTCGAGACCGTGACGCTCGCCTTCCAGGGCAGCGTGGCGCACCACGACAGCACCGGCTCGGGCGGCGTCATCGGTCCCGGCGACGTGCAGTGGATGACGGCGGCGGCGGGCATCCTGCACCGGGAGTACCACGAGGAAAACTACGCGCGCGAGGGCGGCCCGATGCACATGGCGCAGATCTGGGTGAACCTGCCCAAGGCGCGCAAGATGGATGCGCCCGGCTATCAGCCGCTCGCGGCCGCCCAGATGGGCGTCGTGCGCCTGCCCGACGAGGCGGGGATCGTGCGCATCATCGCCGGCGAGTACCAGGGCGTCAAAGGCCCGGCCAGGACGTTCACGCCGATCAACATGTTCGATGTCCGTCTCAACCGCGCCGGCCGCGCCGACTTCTCGTTCCCGGCCTCCGAGAACGCGGCGCTGCTGGTGATGAAGGGCGCGGTCACGATCAACGGCAGCGCCAAGGCGGCCACCGACGACTTCGTCCTCTTTCGCAACGAGGGCGAGCGCATCACCGTCGCCGCGGACGACGACGCGCACCTGCTCGTGCTCAACGGCGAACCGATCCGCGAGCCGGTCGTCTCGTATGGGCCGTTCGTCATGAACAGCGAACGCGAGATCCAGCAGGCCATCACCGATTTCCAGCAGGGAAAGTTCGGCTACCTCGAAGACTGACGCTCGCTGGAGTGGCGCGAGCGGCTCAGTCGTCGCTCGCGCCCTGCTGCCGCAAATCTTTGATGACGGTTTCGGTTTCGCCGGACTTGATGTCGACGGAGAAGGTCTCTTTGATGTTGAACTGCGGGTTGATCAGCGTGATGCGGTGTGACCCGGAAGCGAGCTTGAGATGGGTCTGCGGGGTGTGCAGGCCCGTCTCCTTGCCGTCGACGACGATGTTGGTCCACGGCTTCGAGCCCAGGCGCAGGTAGCCTTCGCCGCCGGCGGACGCCTTCTCGGTCACCTTCTCCGCCTTCGGCTCGGCCGTCTTGTCGGCCGACGCCACCTTCTTCGGCGCCGGCTTGTCTTCGTCGGGCATGCTGACGTCCGGCGACGACGACTTCTTCTTCGACGCCTCGGCGGCCGTCTTGTCGGGACTCTTCGCGGCGGCCGGCGCCGGCTTGTCGCGCGGCGGCTCCGGCTCTTTCACCTTGGCAGCGGCGACAGGCGGGCTCTTGTCGGGCGTCTTCTCGGCGCTCTTCTGCACCACCGGCGCCGCGGGCGGCGCCTTTGCCACGGGCGACGGCTGCCTGGCCGCCCGGTCTGCCGACTTCGGCACCGCGAGCGCGACCGCGGGCGCGATGGTCGCACGCACGTCGAGCATCTTGCCGGCCTCGATCGAAACGTCCTGCGACCACGCCCCCGAAGCGGTCTTGACCTCGATCTTGTGCTTGCCGGGCATGACCGACTGAACCTTGAGCGGAGTCACGCCCTCGAGCGCGCGGCCGTCGAGCAGCGCCTGCGCCCCCGCCGGATCCGACACGAGCGTGAAGCCGGTGCCGGAGGCGAGCGGCTCGAGCGAGATGCGCCGCCGCGTCGTATCACCCGGCTTGATCTCGACCTGCTCGTTCCACGGCACGTAGCCTTCGCGCTGCACCGTGAGGACGTACGATCCCGGCTCGAGCTTCAGCGTCGCCGGCGTGCCGTCGACCGACTGGCGCTTGTTGTCGAGGAGGATCTGCACGTTCGTCGCCGGCTCCGACGCGATGAACAGCGTGCCCGGCCGACTGTTGTAATAGACGACGCCGGCCGCGGCAGCGACGCAGATCGCGGCGCCGACCACGCCCGCGCCGACGTAGAGACTCATCGGCCGCGTTCGCTTCCGCGCGCTCAGCGACGGCGTCTCGGTCGCCGGCGCCACCGTCGCTGCGTCGGCTGCGGACGCCGCTTCCGGCAAGACATAGTCGAACGGATTGCGGCGGCCCGTCCCGTTGGCGGCGCGCTTGTCGGCCCCCGACTTGGACGCTTCGCCCTTCCACGCCCCGGCCGGCTCCGGCGCGGTCGGCAGCTTGGTGGCGACCGAATGGTGCGGCACCGGAGCGCCGTTCGGATTCAGCGAGACCTTCGAGAGATCCGGTTTGTCGTCGACGATGTCGCCGGCGGCATCCTCTTCACCCGGACCGCTGTAGATGTTGGTGGCGAGCTCTTCTTCGTCCCAGCCCAGCCCCTCCTCGTGCGGCGCGGCGTGATGCGCCCCGTTCGCTCCCGGCGGCGGCGGCACGATCGCCAGCGGCCCCGAGGGACGCGCGCCCGGCACCGGCGGCGCGACCACCTGATGCTGACCCGAGTTGCGCGGCGGCACCGGCGGCGGCGACACCGGGATGGCGCCCGAGTTGCGGCGCGGACGCCCGGCGTCGGCGGAGCTCGCCACCCCCGGCATCGGCTGCTGCGTCATCGGCGCGACCGGCGGCACCGGCATGTGGCGGTAGAGCTCGAGCTTGACCGACTCTTCCTCGATCTCCTTGGCCCACACCCGCTTCATCCACGCCGCGAGATCCTTGCGCGAGTAGAACTCGCCGGCGGTGTACATGAACGCCTGCAGGTCGTCGTGCAGATCGATCGCGTTCTGATAGCGATCGTCGACGTCCTTGGCGAGCGCCTTCATGCAGATACGCTCGAGCTCATCGCCGATGCGGCGGTTGTAGGTCGACGGCGGCAGGATCTCGACGTTGCGCACCTTCTCCAGCGTCGAGAAGTCGCTCTCGCCGACGAAGAGTCGCTCGCCCGTCAGCATCTCGTAGAGACAGATGCCGAGGGAGAAAATGTCGCTCCTGCGATCGAGCGGCAGCCCGCGAACCTGCTCGGGCGACATGTAGCCGAACTTGCCCTTGAGAATTCCCTGCTGGGTCTTGGACGCCTTGCCCGCGGCCTTGGCGATGCCGAAGTCGATCAGCTTCACCTCGCCTTCGTACGAGATGAGGATGTTCTGCGGCGAGACGTCGCGATGGACGAGGTGCAGCTCGCGGGCGTTGACGTCTTTTTTGTTGTGCGCGTAGTCGAGACCTTCGCAGGCCTTCATCATGATGAAGCAGGCCTGCGCGATCGGCATCGCCGGGCTGCCGTCGACGGGCTTCTGCTTGCAGCGGTCGTAGATGCCGCGGAGATCCTTACCGTGGACGAACTCGAGCGCGATGAAGTAGGAATCATCGACCTTGCCGAGATCGAAGATCTGCGCGATGTTCGCGTGATTGAGCTGGACCGCGATCTTCGCTTCATCGATGAACATCGTGATGAACTCTTCGTCCTCAGCGATGTTCGGCAGGATGCGCTTGACCGCGAGCAGGCGCTCGAATCCCTCGACGCCGAAGGCCTTCGCCTTCCACACCTCGGCCATGCCGCCGACATTGACGCGGTCGAGCAGCCAATACTTTCCGAACTGGATCGGCTTCTTCAACCCAACCCTCGCGCCTAGAACCTGGCTACGTTCTCTAGCATACTCCACGAGCAACTGCTCGTCGAAGTAGGCAAATTTGGAGGCTATTTTTCATGGCAGACGAAGAGTTGGTGGAAGTGTTTCGGACGCGCGATGAGCTGGCGGCGCAGGCAGCCATCGACGAGGTTCTGCAGCCCATGGGCATCGACGCCTATGTGCACAATCGGGTCTCACACGCGCTGCCGGCGCCGGCGTCGATGTCGGGGGCGTACTTCATCGCCGTCCCGTCGGCACGCGTCGAAGAGGCGGCGGCCGCGCTTCACGAGGCGGTGACTGATGGCGCCATCGACGGGGAGGTCACTATCGGGGTGGCGTAGAGGGGCGCGCCGGACGAGGAGCGACGCGAGGTGCATGGCGGCGGACGCGGCCTTACGCGTCGCGCTGCGCGCGCCGCACGGGGCCGCTCGGCGTCGCGCTGGCATCGCGCCTGCGGCGCGAGCGCG
>JAQBQH010000224.1 GCA_028287105.1 Myxococcales bacterium | reverse complement strand
CGCTCGCCGGCGCGCGCGCCTGGTCGCCGCTCCTGATCGCCGCCGCCACGCTCGTGCCGTTCGCCTTCGCCGCCGCCGGCCGCCTCTCGCCGCGCGCCCTGCCGCTGGCGCTCGTCGGCATCGTCGTCGCCGATCTGCTCGCGCAGAGCGTCCGCCTCACCGACTGGGTCCCATCGTCGCTCTATCGCGAGACGCCGCCGCCCGTCGCTGCCGTGCGCGCGCTCGCCGGGCCGGGGCTCATCCGCCTCTATCGTCCGCAGTACCTCGCCTTCGCCGACGTCGACGCCGCGCCCGCCGTCGTGGCGCGCGCCACCTTGCGGCCCAACGTCGGCGTCGAGGACGGCCTTGCCCCCCTCGACGCCTACGACAACTTCGAGATGGTCCACGAAGCGGCGCTCTGGGCGGCGCTGACCGCGCGCCCGCTGCGCATGCTCGAGGTGACCGCGACCCGCTTCGCGCTCGTACCACCGTCGCTGTTCGCCGGCCGCGAAGGCTTCGTACAGCGCGCCGCCTGGCCGGCGCTGCATGCGGTCCTCGCCGAAGCGACGCACGCGGCGCCGCGCGTCTACCTCGCCATCGCCGCCCGCGTCGCCGACGACGCCAGCGCCGCGCAGCTCCTGCAAGCGCCCGACTTCGTCCCCGGCCGCGCCGTCGTCCTGGCGCCGGCCGACGGCGCCCGCGACCTCCGCAGCGACGGCAGCTGCACGCTCGAGCGTGACCGGATCGAGGAGCTGCTCCTGCGCTGCCACGCCTCGTCGCCGAGCTATGCCGTCGTCGCCGACGCCTGGTTCCCCGGCTGGCGCGCCACCGTCGACGGCGCCGCCGCGCCCATCCTACGCGCCAACCTCGCCATGCGCGCCGTCCCGGTCCCTGCCGGCGACCCCGTCGTCGAGCTGCGCTATCGCCCCCGCGGCCTCGTCGCCGGCGCGGTCGTGAGCCTGCTCGCGCTCCTGGCCGCCCTGGCGCTGGCGCTCACAGGACGAGCGTATCGACCACCTTCGCCAGCTGCGCCAGGTTCGCCACCGTCTCCACCCGATCGCAATACGGCTCGTAGTCCCGCATCGCCGAATCCCCAAACGCCCAGGACCCCGGCGGCTCCGGGTTGAGCCACAGAAGGCGCCGCGCCTTCTCCTTGATGGCCGACAGCGCCCACGCCTCGGGCGGATTGTAGTTGTTGCGCGCGTCGCCGATGATCATCACCGTCGTCTTCGGCGTCACCGCGTCGAGAAAACGCGCCTCGAACATCTTGAACGACCGCCCGAAGTTCGAGTTGGCGTAGACGTTGACCACGCCCCCCGAGTACGCCAGATCGACCGCGCGCTGGATCTCGTGCTGCTTGAACAGCTCGGTGCACTCGCCGAGGTCCGACACGAACACGAAGCTGCGCACCTTGGAGAACAGCTCCTGCAGCGTGTACGCGAACTGCAGCATGAAGCGCGACACGTGCCGCACCGAATCGGAGATGTCGCACAGCACCACCAGGCGCGGCTTCTCGATGCGCCGCCGCTTGTGCACCAGCCGGAACGGCACCCCGCCCGTCGCGAGCGCCTTGCGCAGCGTGCGCCGGGCGTCGAGCCGCCCGCGCCGCCCCATGCGCGGCCGCAGCGACGCCAGCTGCTTGAGCTTCTTGGCCAGCCGCGTGACCTCCTCGCGCAGCCGCACCAGCTCCGCCTCGCTCATGGCGCCGAACGGCTTGTGCGCCAGGATCTGCTTCTTCATCTGCTCGGTGAAGTCGACGTTGCGCCGCTCGAACTCGTCGGCGACGTAGCGCCGCAGCGACGAGCGCACGCGGTTCATCTGCTCGGCCGCGACCCGCGCCATCAGCTCCGCCCGCTCCTGCCCGAGGCGCTTGCCGAGCCGCGCGAACATCCCATCCAGCTCGCCGCGCGCACCGGTCGGGTTGAGCGCCTCGAGGAGCTGCTGCGTGAAGAAGCCGATCTGCATCGGGTTGGTCAGCCGCGAAAAATCGAGCCGCACGCCGGCCAGCCGGATGAGCGCCTCGACGTGCGAGCGCCGGAGGCCGAGGCCCATGCGCGCCAGCGGCGACAGCCGCGCCGCCTCGTCGGCGAGCATGGCCACGAGGTGCTCGATCTCCTCGTCGCTGAGCCCCTCTTTGCGCAGCGCCTCGACCAGCGGCGGCGCGTCGCCCGTGTCGGCCGAGTGCGCATCCCAATCGCCGCGCCGGCGGAAGTAGAGCCCGTAGAGCTCGTCGAAAATATCGGCGTCGGCCTTGCGCTTGACCAGCGTCGTCTCGAGCGCGCCGCGCAGGATCTCGGGATCGTCGAAGCCGGTCAGCTTGACCGCGTCGACGGCATCGAGCATCTCCGCCGTCGAGACGCGCAGCCCGTTCTTGCGGCACAGCTCGCCGAACTCGAGGAGCTTGTCGAGCACCGCTACTTACTCCCGAGCGCCGCCTTGACGGCGCTGTCGACCGCGTCGGTGTCGGCGACCGAGACTTCACGCACCACGCCCTGCCGGTCGACCACGACCATCGTCGGCAGCGCGAACACCTGATAGCTCGACGAGACCCCGTCCGAGTCGTCCGACGCCAGCGGATAGCTGAGGTGAAAGCGCTCGGCCGCGTGCGCCACCGTCGCCGGCGCCTCGTTCGACACGCCGAGGACGACCAGCCCCTTGGACTTGAGCTTGCGATGCATCTCCTCGACGTGCGGCATGGTCTCGATACAGGGCCCGCACCAGGTCGCGAAGAAGTCGATGACCACCACCTTGCCGCGCAGGCTCGACAGCCGCGGCACCTTGTCGCCCGCCTGCACCGACGGCAAAAAGTCCGGCGCCGGCCGCCCGACGAGCGCGTTGCGCTGCAGCGTCTCGCGATCGGGCCGCGCCTCGTAGGTCACGCTCACCGTCCGCGTGTGCCCCTTGCCGTCGACGATGCGCAGCTTGCCGATGTGGCCGATGCCGCCCGCCTTGACCGACTCGATCACCGCCTGCGGCGATTCGGTGGCGCGGTCGTCGATGCTGAGCACTTCGTCGCCGGCCAGGATCCCGGCGCGCTGCCCCGGCGATCCCGGAATGACCGCCTTGATCTTGGCGCCGCCAAACGAGCCGCCGCCGAGCGACAGCCCGATCCACGGCGGCTCGGCGCGCGCCACGCCGCCGGCGAGCATCACGACTGCGAGTGCGATGGCAGAGGCGACCGTTCTCATGCGTACCCGTTGGTCCGAAACCAGCGGACCGCCTTCTCGATCGTGTGCTCGAGCGGCGTCGTCGGCAAGCCCAGCTCGCGTCGGGCCTTCGAATTGTCGAAGAAGTGCGTGTGCGCGGCGTATTTGGTCGCCTTGTAGGTCGCCAGCGGCGCCTTGCCGCGACGGTTGGCCAGCTTCTCCATCATCCAGCCGGCGCCCTCGGCCACGGCGACGGGGATCTTGCGGTTGGCGACCTTGACGCCGGCGACCTTGCTCACGGTCCGGTAGAAGTCGCGCATCGTCACGTTGTGGTTGCCGAGAATGTAGCGCTCGCCGACCCGCCCCTTCTCGGCGGCCAGCACGTGCCCCTCGGCGCAGTCGTCGACGTCGACGACGCAGAAGCCCGAGTCGACGTATCCGGGCACCTGCTTCTGCAGGGCGCCGACGATGAAGCCGCCCGTCGGGGTGGGCGCGATGTCGCGCTCGCCGAAGGGGAAGGCCGGGTTGACGACGACGAGCGGCAGCCCCTCCTGGGCGAAGCGCAGCGCGTCGAGCTCGCTGAGCCACTTGGAGCGGATGTAGCCATTGCCGTCTTCCCAATCCTGCGACGAGAACTGATGCGTCTCGTCGGCCGGCCCGTCGGCCTTGCGACCGACGGCGGCGATGCTCGAGGTGTAGACCACCTTCTTCAGCTTGGCCTTGTAGGCGGCCCACAGCACCGTCTTGGTCCCTTCGACGTTGACGCGGTACATCAACGACGGGTCCTTGAGCCAGATGGCGTAGATGGCCGCCAGGTGGAACAGCGTGTCGCAGCCGTCGAGCGCGCGCGCGATCTGCGCGCGGTCGTTGACGTCCCCGGTGACCACCTCGACCTCGAGGCCTTTGAGGTTGTCGAGCTTGGCGCCCGGCTCGACGTAGCAGCGCACTTTTTGACCGCGTCCGAGGAGCTTTCTCACGACGGCAGAACCGATGAATCCGCTGGCACCAGTAACGAGGTTCATGAGCCACCTACATGTAGGGTTTTTGACTTCATCCTCCTACCACGATACGATCTTGGGCATGTTACTGATGAGGGATTGGATGAACAAGCGCGCCGCCTTGAGATTCGAAAAGGTTTTCCCCGTCATCCTGTCGACGGACGAGTTCGGCGAATGCAATGCCATGGCGCGCAACATCTCCGCTGGGGGAATCTTGATCGAGATGAACGATCCTTTCCCACTCGGCACGACCGTGCGCGTGCACTTCTTCATGGCGGATTCGCAAGCGACGATCATCGCGCGCGGCGAAGTGAAGAACCACTACTTCCTGAACTTCAACGACGCCGGCGGGCAGCGGTCGCTCACCGGTCTGGCCATCCGCTTCAGCGAGTTCGAAGCGGAGTCGGGCGAGATGCTCGGGCTCGGGCTGACGCGCATGCGCATCTTGCACTAGAGGCCGTCCGAACAGCACCTGGTCCCATGCAGTAGCACCTTGCTGTAGTCTCCCGTCGCTGCTACACCCGGGGCGATGCTTGGGACCATTCTCTTCCTCTCGTTGGCGGTCGCTCCCGAAGCGCCGCAGATGACCGACGCCCAGCTCGATCAAATCATCCAACCCATCCGCTCGGGCGACCCGTCGCGGCGAAAAGCCGCGGCGCTCGAGGTCGCCACGCTCGGCCCCGAAGCCTACTCGGCGCTGGTGCAGCGCCTTGCCAAACCAAAGCAGTCCAAGCCCGAAGTCTTCCGGAAGCTGTTTCTAGAGATGTGGGCACAAGTGCCGAATTGGAAAGGGCCGGATCCGATGTGGATCCGCAAGCCCGAGCCGCCGTGGACGGCGCCGCCACGGGTCAAGGGACAGCCGCGCGCGAAGCGGCCGCCGCCGCATGATCCGGAGACGACCGACTGGCTCGCCGCGCTCGAGTCGGTCGATCTCGCCAAGGCCGCGGAGCTCGACACCGACAAGCTGATCCCGGTCGCGCCGCTGCCCAAGGGCGCCAAGCGTCCCACGCCGCCGGCGGCGCCGCCGATGGTCGTACCGGCATCGGGACAGCCGGCGATCCCCGCGGGTCCGGTCCTGCCCTCCGCCGCGGAGCTCGAGACCGCCCGCGCCGAGGCGGTCGAGACCGTGGCCATCATTCGCGCGCTGGCGGCGTCGAAGCGGCTCGACGCGGTCGATCCGATCTTCAAGCTGGCGTTCGAGAACGACGGCGTCTTTCGCGACGAGTGCGGTCGCGTGATCCGCTCGATGGACAGCTACGCGGTGCCGACACTGGTGCGCCTGTTGAACACGCCGTCGACGCGCGAAAAGCCGTTCGCCAAGCAGAAGCGCTACGCCAGCTATCAGCTCGATCGCATGGACCGCCAGCGGCCGCAAAAGGCGATCTCGACGGCGCCCGACGATCGCGTGCGCGCCGACATCATCCACGCCTACGGCGAGGCGCGGGCGCTCGACGCCGTCGAGGCGGTCTTGAATCAGGTCGATTCGCCGGCGCATCGGGTGCGGCGCGAGGCGCGCTGGGCCTGGCTGCGCTACGTGAGCGGCAAGGCGCCGCCGCCGGCGCCGAAGCGCAAGCGCAAGCTGCCCGGTGGGCGCGCCGAGACCGAGGAGAAGCCCGACTACCTCACGTATCGTGAGATCGCCACGCTGGCGCTGCAGAAGCAGCTGCAGGCGATCAACAACGAGCCACCCGACGCCAACGCCACCGCCAAGCAGATGACCGACGAGCTCTTCGAGTATTACGACAAGAAGCGCGCGGCCGAGTGGGACGCGGAGCTCGCGGCGGCCAAGGTCAAGGAAGAGCGCGGCGACGTCAAAGGCGCCGTCGACGAGTACGGCTGGATCTTGTCGCACGATCCGAATCATCCGCGCCGCGGCGAGATGGCGCACGCGTTCGCGAAATACGGCGACAGCTTGAAGGACCAGGGCGAGATCGGGCGCGCGCTCGGCTATTGGCGCCAGGCGATCGACCTGGCGCCCGAGGGTCCGGATGCGCGCGCGGCGACGGCGCGCGTGACGCTGTACGACGCGACCGAGGCGCTCAAGAAGGGCCACGCCGACGTCGGGGCGTTCAAGCGCGCCATGGCGCTCGACCCGTCGCTGACCGAGGCGCGCAGCGGGCTGGCGCGCGCGCAGTCGCTGCATGCCCGGCGTCGCTGGCTAAGCGGGGCCGAGGCGCTCCTGGCGGCGCTGGCCATCGCGCTCGGCCTGTGGCTCTTGTGGCGCCGCACGACGGTGCCGCCCACGACCACGAGCTAGTCGAGGGCGACGCTACGGTGCGTCGTCGGGCGGCGGCGGAGTCGGCAGGCGCGGCAGCTGCGCGGGCGTCTCGGCCTGCACCGCCGGCTTGTGCACCTGCGGCTGCGGCTTCGGATGCGGCTTGTCGGCCTTCGACGGCGTCGGCTCCGCCTTCTTGTCCACCACGGTCGCTTGGGTCTTGTCGACGGCCGGAGCGCTCTTCGGCGGCTCGAGCGCCTTCTGCGCCTCGAGCGTCGGCTTGGCCGGCTCGCCGATCGCCGCCGGATTCGGTAGCTCGAGCGGCTTGGTTGCCACGCCCGACGGCTTGGGCGCCTCGAGCGCCGGCGTGACCGTCGGCGGCTTCTTCTGCTCCTCGGCGGTCGACTTGCCGCCGGTGTGCGTGGCCAGGAAATAGAACCCGATCGCGACCGCCAGCACGAGGACGACGATCACGCCGCGCGACCCGCCGCCGCGCCCGCCGCCGCTCAAGTTGCGCCGCACGTCGTCGTACTCACCCAGCTGCGGCGACGACAAATCGCCCATCACCAGCGGCGTCGCGCCCTCGCCGTCGCGCGGACCGGGATCGGTGCCGTGCAGGCTGCTCATCATCGGCACCGTCGGGTCGGTGACCTCGACCGGCAGCGTCGCCGCCGCCTCGTCCCGTGCCTTGTCACGCAGCCCCGGGAACAGCCCCTCGAGGTAGGCGGCCACATCGTGCGAGGTGCAGCGAATCCCCGATTGCATCAGGAACTCGTCGAGCGCCTCGTGGAGGTCGCGCGCCGACTGAAAACGATCGGCCGGCTTCTTCGACATCGCGCGCTTGATGAGATCGGCCAGCGACTGCGGATAGCGCTCGACGTAGAAATCGGTCGGCGGCGGCTCGTCGTGCAGAATCTTCATCGAGAGCGTGGCCGGCCCTTCGCCTTCGAACGGCTTGTGGCCCGTCGTCAGCTCGTACAGCATCGTGCCGAGCGAGAAGAGGTCGCTGCGGAAATCGAGGGACTCCCCCTGCACCTGCTCGGGGCTCATGTACGGGATCTTTCCCTTGATGACCCCGACCTCGGTGCGCCCCTTGCGGGCCACGGCCTTGGCGATACCGAAATCGAGAATCTTGGCCACGCCGTCGAAGCTGACGATGACGTTCGAGGGCGTCACGTCGCGATGGACCAGCCCCATGACCTGGCCGCGTGCATCGGTTGCGCGATGCGCATGCTCGAGCCCTTCGGCGACGTTGGAGGCGATGCGCACGGCGACCGCGAGCGGAATGCGCCCGCCGCGCGCCGCCTCGGCCTCCTCGATCTGCTGCATGTCGACGCCGTGAACGTGCTCCATCGCCAGGAAGTAGTCGCTCTCGCCGATGGAGCCGAGATCGAAGATCTGGACGATGTTGGGATGCGAGAGCCGCGCCGCGATGCGCGCCTCGTCGAGGAACATGTTCACGAACTGCTGATCGGCGGCCAGCGACGGCAGGATGCGCTTGATGACGCATTCCTTCTCGAAGCCCGCAGGGCCACTCTGACGAGCGAGATAGACCTCGGCCATACCGCCGATCGCCAGCTGGCGCAGCAGGATGTATTTGCCAAAAGGCCGCGGGTACCGGTTGGTTTCGTGCACGGCTTGCAAAGTCTAATCCCGGGGCGGTAGCGTCACAAGGTTTCATGGATCTTTTGATCGAGACGGTGCGGCGATTCGTGGACCGCGAGGTGCGCCCGACGGCGCGCGCGCTCGAGCATGCCGATCAATATCCGCACGCGCTGGTCGAGCGCATGGCGGAGCTCGGCCTCTTCGGTATGGGCGTGCCGGCGGAATTCGACGGGCTCGGCCTCGACTACGAAACGTACGCGCGCATCTTCGAGGAGCTGTCGCGCGGCTGGATGTCGCTCGCCGGCGTTCTCGGCACGCACGGCATCGTCTGCTACGTCATCCGCGAATTCGGGACCGACGCGCAGAAGCGGCGTTGGCTGCCGCCCTTGGCGCAGGCGCGCCTTCGCGGTGGGCTGGCCCTGACCGAGCCGCAGGGCGGCAGCGACGTCGCCAACCTGCAAGCACGCGCGCACAAGGACGGCGACGGCTGGATCCTCGACGGGGAGAAGCAGTTCATCACCAACACGCACGAGGGCAACGTGTTCGTCGTGGTGGCGCGCACGGGAGCGGCCGGCGCCGGCGGGCTCTCGGCCTTCGTCGTCGAGAAGGATCGCGTCGCCGCCGGCACGCTCATCGAAGGCAAACCGCTCGGCAAGCTCGGCTACAAGGGCGTCAAGACGTCGTCGCTCACCTTCGACGGCTGCCGCGTCGACGGCGATGCGCTGGTGGGCGGCGAGGTCGGCCACGGCTTTCAGCAGATCATGAGCGGGCTCGAGGTCGGGCGCATCAACGTCGCCGCGCGCGCCGTCGGAGTCGCACGCGCGGCGCTCGAGGACTCGCTCGCGTATGCGCAGGAGCGCGTCACCTTCGGACGCCCGATCGTCGAGCACCAGGCCATCGCGCACAAGCTCGCCGACATGGCCACGCACATCGAGGCCGCGCGCCACCTCTACCTCGGCGCCGCGCGCAAGAAGGACGCCGGCGAGCGCGCCGACCTGGAGGCCGCCATGGCCAAGCTGTTCGCCTCCGAGATGTGCGCGCGCGCGACGCTCGACGCCATCGAGATCCATGGCGGCTACGGCTACACCGACGAGTTCGACGTCGAGCGCTACTACCGCGACGCCCCACTCTTCTGCGTCGGCGAGGGCACCAACGAGATCCTGCGCACCGTGATCGCGCGTAGACTGGTTCGCACGTGAAGCTGATCGTTCTGGAAGGCGTCGACGGCGCGGGCACGACGACGCAGGCGCTCCGGCTGGCCACGCACTTCGGCGCGCACCTGACGCGCGAGCCGTCCGACGGGCCCATCGGCAAGGAGCTGCGCGCCATCCTGCGCGGCGAGCGGGGTCCCGTCGACGAATCGGCGGTGGCGCTGCTCTTCGCAGCCGACCGCCTCGACCACTGGCATCGCGAGATCGCCCCGGCGCTCGCGCGCGGCCCGGTCGTCAGCGATCGCTACGTCATGTCGTCGCTCGTCTACCAGGCGCCCGTCGGTGAGGCCTTCGTCACCGCCATCAACGGGCGCGCGCCGTCGCCGCATCTGACCATCCTCCTCGACGTGGAGGTCGCGGTCGCCGAGAAGCGCCGCCTTCAGCGCGGCGGGCCGGTCGAGCGCTATGACGATCGCGTTACCCAGGAGCGGCTGACCGCCGCCTATCGTCAGGCCGCGCGCGCCGGCGGCGCCGTCATCGTCGACGGCAATCGCGACGCCGAGAGCGTCTTCGCCGACCTCGTGCCGCTGGTGCAAAGTTGCCTCGACCGGCCCTGAGACGCACACTGGAGCGTATGCGCACCATCGATCCCTTGCGCGCCTTCGTTCTCGTCGGGGCCTTGGCCGCCGGCTGCGCCACCACGCAGGCGCCGGCGCAAAAAGGCGCCGAGTCCGCCGGCGACTCCGTGACCGACTCCCCGTCGGAGCCGGAGCGGTCGAAGAAAAAAGAGAGCGAGCCGACGCCGCCGCCCATCGAGACGCCGCTGTCGTCGGGCCCTGGCGTCATCCCGCGCACGGCGCTGTCGCAGGTGCTCGACGCCTCGCCCGGCTACTTCCTGCAGCACGTTCAGACCGAGCCGCGCTTCGCCGCCGGACACTTCCGCGGCTGGCGCGTGGTGAGCTTCTTTCCGGGCGACACACGCTTCGCCGGCGTCGACTTGCAGGCCGGCGACGTGGTCACGCGCGTCAACGGCAAGCCCATCGAGCAGCCCGACCAGTTCATGGCCGTGTGGAGCGAATTGCGCTCGTCGCGCGCCCTCGTGGTCGACCTCGAACGCAACGGCGCGCCGCGCACCCTGCGCTGGACCATCGCCGACAAATGACGTAATCTCGCCGAGATGATTCCCTACGAAGAGCTGGTCGAAGCCCTCGATCGCTATGTCGCCAAGAACGGCGGCACGCCGCAGAGCGCGCGCGTCCCATCTTCGGCGTCGAGCGCGCCGTCGCCGATGGCGAGCGCACCCGCCGCAGGCGCCCGTCCCGCGTCGTCCGCGTCCGCGTCGGCAGCGTCGGCCCCGGCAGCGTCCGCTCCGGCCGCCGCATTTTCGGCCCACGCCCCCATCGACTACGACGCGTCGGCGCAGGACGACGACCTGCCGCCGAGCGCATCGTTCGACGAGCCGCACGATCCCGATCTGCCTTCGCTCGGCGACGACCACGGCGATGCCGACGCGACCCACGTCGGCGCCATGCCGGGCGGCGTCGCCGCGCTGCCGCCGCCGCTGGCGCCGGTACACGATGAAGATCACTCGAACGAGATCGACATCCACGACGTCCTCGACGACGACGAAGTCTAAGCTCTCCCGATGAATCCTGCTGATGTGGTCGTCGCCGTCGCCGGCGCCGCGCTGGGCGTCGACGTCCAGGCGGAGGTCGCCGGCACCGTCGTCGAGGCCGGCGAGGCCGCCAAGGAGTGGCTCGGCCGCCGCGTCGTCGTGCCACGCATCCTCTCCTGCGGCGACTGCGCCGCCTGCCGTCGCGGGCGCGTCGCGCACTGTCCGGCACGGGCCACGCGCGCCGGCCTCGCCGAACGCGAGACCGTCGGTGCGCGCTGGCTGGCCAACGTCGAGCCGCCCTTGTGGCCCGACGGCGTCGAGCTGTGGCAGCTCGCCGCGCTCGCCGATGCCGCGCTCGCACCCTACACGGCGCTGTCGCGCGCCGGCGTCGGCCCCGGCGATCGGGTCGTCGTCGTCGGACGCGACGCGCGCGCCCGCTTCGCCGCCGCCATCGCGATCGCCAAGGGCGCCACCGTCGAAGAGGACGCCAGCGCCGGCGCCATCGTCCTCGCTGCCGGACCGGCCGACTATGCGCGGGCGCTGTCGCTCGTCGCGCCCGGCGTGACGCTCGTCCTCCTCGACGGCGCGCCGGCCCTGCCGCCGCTCGCCACCGACTGGTCCGCGCTCGTCGCCGCCGAGGCGCACGTCCTCGGGGCCGTCGGCGGCCACCCGGATCTCTTGCCCGAGCTGTGCGCGCTCGTCGTGCGCGGCCAGCTGCGCCTCGGCGATCAGGTCCGTCGCGTCGCGCTCGCCGACGCCGAACAGGCCCACGCCGCTTATCTCGCCGACGGCGGCGCCCTCCCGATCGCCATCCCGGCTTGACGCCCCCCACCCGGCGGGCGTATACGGGCCCGCCGCTTTAGCTGGAGGGACCATGGCCGAGGTTCGCGTCGCCACTGAGCATCGAGGTGCCCTCTTACGCGTGACCCTGTGCGCTCCGCCCGCCGAGCGCCTGGCGTCGGCGACGCTGCGCGCGCTGGCCGCCGCGCTCGAGGCGGTCGACGCCGGCACCAAGCTCGTCGTCTTCGACGCCGACGGTGACGACTTCTCCCTCGGCGGCGACGCCACGCCGGGCGAGCTGCACGCGCTCTTCCGCCGGCTCATCGACATCCACGTGCCGACCGCGGCCGTCGTGCGCGGCGCCTGTCTCGGCGCTGCGCTCGAGCTGGCGGCCTTCTGCAACTTCGTCTTCGCCTCGAGCGACGCGCGCTTCGGCGCCTGCCCGCTGCCCGCGTTCGTCCTGCCGCTCAAGCTCGGTCAGGGCAACGCCGAGGATCTCGTCGTCTGCGGCGACACGCTCTCGGCCGCCGAGGCCTATCGCCGCGGTCTCGTCCTCGCCACGGCGCCCGCCTCGCTCGTCGGAACCTTGAGTGACACCTGGCTCGCGGCGCACGTGCTCAACAAAACCGCCGCTTCGTTGCGCCGCGCCAATCGCGTCGCGCGCGCCGCGTTCCACGGATCGCTCATGTTGCATGCCGCGGCGTTTGACTTGGCCGCGTCGGCGCGGGCATACTCCGCGTCCCATGTTCCCCGGCTTCACCGCAGCTGACTTCGACGCCTACCAGGCCAAGAAGTGGAAATCGAATGTCTTCAACCGCGAACGGTTGGAGGTGAAGCAGAAGCTCGCGTCGCTCGGGCGCGAGCTGCAAGGCGCGATGATTGCGCCCGACGGCAGCCCGCTCGCCGTCGAAGAGTCGGTCGAGCATCCGGCGCTGTGGAACCACAAGCAGGTCGAGGCGCAGCACCTCTACTTTTCGCGCAACGAAGGCGCGCGCAAGGAGCTCGACGCCATCATCGAGCGCGGCAAATCGCTGGCCTCGATGATCGACGATCCGACGCCGCAGCGGAATCATCTCTTTCTCGCGGTGACGCTCACCGAGCAGACCATCGAGCTGTCGCTCAAGCTGCATCCCGATGCGCGCGTCGATCGCGAGAACCTCGAGCGCAAGTGCGAGGATCACTTCGAGCGCGAGAAGCTGTTGAACCTCTTGCGCGGGCTCGGTCAGGGCTACAACGTAGGCATCACGCCGGAGCTCACCTCCGTCGCGGAGCTCGACGACGCCAGGCTCATCGCGCTCATGCAGTCGCTCGGCAAACCCGCCCAGGCGCCGGTGCTGACGCTCGGCACGCCGCAGCGGCTGTTCTATGTCGGTCGCGCCATTCCGCGCGCGGAAGCGACCGCCGCCGGCGCCGCCCTCGCCGACGAAGCCAAGACCGCGCTGCAGGCGCTCTTGCCCGTCTACCGCTTCATCTCGTGGTCGCGCGAGAACGACTTCTTGTCGATCAAGGAAACGCTGCAGAAAGAGAAGCAGCAGAAGCGTCAGAAGGGGCTCGCCAAGAACGACGCCGTGCGCATCATCCGCGGCATGTTCTCCGGCAAGCAGGGCGTGGTGCAGGAGGTCGACGCCAAGGGTGGCGTCCGCATCCTCGTCGGCAAGGTCGCCGTCAAGCTCGACGCCGACGACGTCGCCAAGTCGTAGCGCTACTTCTTCTCTAGCTTCTTCACGCGCGCCAGAAGGTCACGGTCGGCCGTTTCGAGCGCCTTCTCCTTCTTCTTGTGCGCGACCTTCATCTCGATCCCGATCAGCTTGTCGAGGCGCTTGAGCTCTTTCTTGTCGGGCGACGGCTGACCTTCCAACTTCTCGACCGCGGCGCCATAGACGGACGGTGACACGATGGCGGCTGCCGGCGTCTTCGGAGTTGGGGATGGCGTTGGCGGGGTCGGAGGGACGGGCGCTGGAGCGGGTGACGACGGAGCGGTAGTTCCCGACGCCGGCGGCGCCGCAGCGACGGGCGCCGGCTTGTCGGCCGGAGGCGCCTCGGCATGCGAAGCGGGCCGCGTCGTGAAGTACAAGACGAGGCCGATGACGATCGCCAGCACGATGGCGCCGGCGATCAGGAAGTAGCGCTTCGAGGGATTGATCTCGGCCAGCATCTCGGCCTCGTCCATCCGCTCGCCCGGCAGCGCCTGCACCGCGGGCGCCTTGATGATCGGCATCGCCTGCGTGGCGCCGGTCTTCAGCGACAGCCGCTCGCGGTCGTGCGCCGACAGATCGACCTGACTCTCGTCGACGGGCAGATGCTGTCCGGTAGTGCCGCTCTTGAGCGCGTTCTCACCGACGGCGGCCTGCGCCTTGGCCATCTCCTCTTCGAGCTCTCCGCGCTTGAACCAGGCGGTCTCGCGGAAAGCGCCCTTCTTGCCCGTGTTGTTGCCTTTGGCCGGCACGGGCGCCGCGGTCGCGGGCGGCGCGGCGGCGCGCGGAGCCTCGGCCATCATCGTCGGTGCCTGGGGCGACAGATGCTGCGGCGTACCCGGCATCGCCGCCGGCGGCCGCGACATCGGTGGCCCGATCTGCGTCACCGACGGTGGAGGCGGCGTGAGCAGCGACGGCGCCTGCGGTGCCGGTGCCTGCGGTGCCGACGCCTGCGGTGCCGCCTGCGGTGCTGGTGCCTGCGGTGCGGGTGCGCGCGGTGCCGGCGCCTGCGGTGCGGGTGCTGCGGTCGACGGTGGCGCTGCCGACGGCGCAGGCATCGACGGCGCCGGCCGCGACGGTGCCGGCATCGACGGCGCGGTCACGGCCTCCATGATCGGCGTCGTCGCCGGCGCCACCGGCATCGTCGGCTGCGTCGCAGGTGCCTCTCGCGCCGGCACCGACGGCGACGTCTTCGGCCCCGGCGGTCCCATCGCCGCCAGCGGCGATGCCATCCCCATGATCGTCTGAGCGGGCTGCGCGGGGCGCTGCGGCTGCGCCGTCGGCAAAGACGGCGCCTCGCCCATCATCGTCTTGGCCTCGCTGCCCGCGCGCACCTGCTGCGCGTGCGTCGCCGCCACCTCGGTCAAGAGCTGACGCAGCGTCAGGTGACGTCGCCCGCCGCTCTTCTCGAGCGCCTTCAAGATCACGCGATCCACGTCGCTGCCGAGCCCCGGCCGCCGCGTCGACGGCGGCGGCGGCGCAGCGCTGAGGTGCTGACGCATCAAGTTGTTGGCGTCGCCCACGAACGGCGTCGTTCCAGTGAGCGCGAAGTAGTAGACCGCCCCGAGGCTGTAGATGTTGGAGCGCTGATCGACCGGCTTTCCCTCGGCCTGCTCGGGCGACAAAAATCCCGGCGCGCCGAAGACCTTGTCGGTGACCGGCTCGGCCAACCCGAAGTCGGCGACCTTCACCCGATCGCCCGGACCCACCATGATGTTGCGCGGCGCCACGTCGCGGTGGATGACCCCGACCTTCTGTGCCTCGGTGAGCGCCTCGCCTACCTGCAGCACGATCGCCTTGGCGCGCTCGAGCGGCAGCGGCCCCTCGCGCCCGATCAGCTCCTCGAGCGTCACCCCGTCGACCTTCTCGGTCACGACGTAGAGCCGGCCGTCGGGCAGGCGCCCTTGATCGACCACACGCACGATGCGGTCGGACGTGACCTTGGCGAGCTGCTTGAGCTCGCGCAGCGCGCGGTCGGCCATGGCCGGCGTCGGCAGCACCTCGGCCGGAATCAGCTTCACGACGACCGGCGCTCCGCCTGCCTGTAAGTCCGTGGCATCGCTGGCAACGCCTGTGGGCGTCGGCGCGCCTGGGCCGCCCAGGACGAAGCGGCCGGCAACTGGCGCCGGGTGGTCGGGTTGCGTTACCGCAGGTGTAGCGACCGGAGCTGAGGCAGGGGCCGCCAGTGCAGGCAGCCGCGTGGCGTCCATCGGGCAGAAATTCGCGTCATCAGGATACGTGTTGCCGCACGAGGGACAGACCTTCATCCGTGACCCCAGTCTAGGCGGCGGGTACGCCGCGCAATGCACTGCGGGGCGGATTGTATCGCTCTATCTGTCGACTGGCAAAACTGAATTAGGCGGCCGGGGTGGCGGCGGGTTTCTTGGCGGCCTTCTTCACCGGCGCGGCCTTTTTGGCAGCCGGCGCGCTCTTGGGCGGCGCAGGCTGACCGGGCTCTCCGAGCCCCGCGAAGAGCTCGACGGCCGACAGCGTCGAGTGGCGCGACTCCTTGTTCTTGCGCTTACGCCCGTTATTGCGCTTCTTTTGGGTGCGCTTGTTCCAAGTCGCCATCGTGTTCGACGCCATTTTCCGTGCTCCTCGTAAAGGGCTGACTTTCTATCCCATGGAGATCACGCTGTCAAGGCGGTGGCCACAGTTGATGCGGTCAGTGAACCCCAGCGCCGGGATTGCCGGCCCCGAGCCTGCCTTGCCGCGGCGCGGCTTTCCATGGGTTAGCCGTGGCACACACACTGCACAACTGCCCGGCGTGCGTGCACAGGCGACCGCCTCTGATTTGACCGGCACGGTCGTCGGTGGCTATCGCTTGGACCGCCGCATCGGCGGCAGCGCCAGGGCCCAGGTCTACTATGGGCGCCACGCACAGCTCGGCCGCGCCGCCGCCATCAAGATCCTGAACCCCGATCTGGCGCTCGACGAAGAGGCCATGTCGCGCTTCTTCTGCGAGGCGCGCGCCGTCGCCGAGCTGGGCTGCGAGCACCTCGTCGAGGTCTACGACTTCGTCTTCGAGCCGCGCAAAGAGCGCGTCGCCTACATCATGGAGTATCTCGCCGGCGACGATCTCAGGCGCTCGCTCGATCGCACCACCGGCCTACCGCCGCACCGCGCCGCGCGCATCGCCGCGCAGCTGTGCGACGCGCTCGCCGCTGCGCACGCCTACGGTGTCGTCCATCGTGACGTTCGTCCCGGCAACATCATGCTCGTCCGCCGCGGCGGCGAGCCCGAGTTCGTCAAGCTCATCGACTTCGGCGTGGCGCAGTTCGCCGGTCAGGTCAAGCACCACACCGCCGCCGGCAACGTCCTCGGCAATCCGCTCTACATGTCGCCCGAAGCGGCGCGCGGCCAGCGCGTCGACGGCCGCGCCGATCTCTACTCCGTCGGCGTCGTGCTCTACGAGATGCTGACCGGCATCCCGCCCTTCCGCGCCGTGTCGCAGGCGGCGCTCATCGATCAGCACCTGCATCAGAAGGCGCCGTCGGTGGCGGGCGATCACGGCCATGGCGAGACGCCGCGCCAGCTCGTCGACATCGTCCGGCGCTGCCTGCAAAAGTCGCCCGACGATCGCTTCGAAGACGCCGAGTCGCTCCGCGCGGCCCTGCTCGAGGCGTCCTACGCGCAGGCCGACATCGAGCGCACCGCACCGATGGTGGTCCCCGACGACGGCCTGTCGCGCCGCTTCGTCCGCCACGCGCTGCGCCTGCGGGCGTCGCGCACCGCCGCCCTCGTCGCCGGCAGCACCATCGGCCTCGCCGCCGGCTACTGGCTCGCCCTCGCCCTGCGTTAGGCAGCGCGCGCCGCCGCCAGCGCTACATGCGCGAGACTTGAAAGACGCCGCTGATCTTCTGCAGCGCGCGCATCACGGTCTTGAGCTGATCGAGATCCTGCACCGCGAAGGTGAAGGTGTTGATCGCTTTGTGGTCATCCATCGAGCGGCAGTTGGCCTGCGAGATGTTCACGCCGAGATCGTTGAACGACTGTGACAAGGAAGCCAGGATGCCCGGCTTGTCGGCGCTTACTACCTGCACGCTGACCGGGCGCGGCTGCTTGAGCTTGCCGTCCCACTCGACCTGCACGCGACGGTCGGGATCCTGGTCGACCGCCTTGGAACAGCCGAGCGTGTGCACCGTGACGCCGCGCCCGCGCGTGATGAAGCCGACGATGGGATCGCCCGGCAACGGCGAGCAGCACTTGGCGAAGCGCACGAGCACGTCGTCCTCGCCGGCCACCTTGATACCCACGGTCGAGCGACGCGTGATTCGCCGAACCAGGTTCAAGACCGGGTTCTCCGTCGGTGGCGGCTCCGACTGCACCTTCTGCCGTTCGGCCTCGGGCACCAGCTGCTCGACGACGTCGAGCGGCAGCACCTTGCCGTAGCCGATCGAGATCAGGAGCTCCTCGAACGACGCCACCTTGAGCGCGCCGAACGCGCGCTCCATCTCGCCCGACTTCTGCATCTTGTTGACCGTGATGCCGTACTTCTTGAACTCGCGATCGAGCAGCTCGCGGCCGAGCGTCTTCGACTTCTCGCGCTCGGCCGAGCGCAGGTAGTTGCGAATCTTCGCCTTGGCCGACGAGGTGATGACGTACTTCAGCCAATCCTTGTTCGGCTTCTGATTGGGCGACGTGATGATCTCGACGGTGTCGCCGTTGCGCAGCACGTAGCGCAAGGGAACGATGAGCCCGTTGACGCGCGCGCCCGAACAGTGGTGCCCGACCTCGGTGTGAATCGCGTAGGCGATGTCGATGGGGATGGCGCCCTTGGGTAGCGCCTTGACGTCGCCCTTCGGCGTGAACACGTAGACCTCGTCGGCGAAGAGGTCCATCTTGACGTTCTCGATGAACTCCGTCGGGTCCTTGAGATCGCGCTGCCACTCCATGAGCTGCCGGAGCCAGGCGAACCGCTTCTGATCTTTGTCGTCGGCGCGGGTGTCGATGCGCCCTTCTTTGTAGCGCCAGTGGGCGGCGATGCCCTCCTCAGCGACGCGGTGCATGTCCTGGGTTCGGATCTGCACCTCCATGCGCTCGCCGCGCGGCCCGATGACCGACGTGTGCAGCGACTGGTACATGTTGGGCTTGGGCAGCGCGATGAAGTCCTTGAAGCGGCCGGGGATGGGCGTCCACTTCGAGTGCACCACGCCGAGCGTCTCGTAACAGGCGCGCACGTTCTCGACCAGCACGCGAAACGCGACGATGTCGAAGAGCTGCTCGAGCTCACGCCCCGTCTTCACGATCTTCTGATGGATCGACCACAGGTGCTTGGGCCGACCGTAGACCATGCACTGAATGCCGTTCTCGCCGAGCTCATCCTTCAGGATCTGCGAGACGTCGTCGATATAGGTCTGGCGCTCTTTGTGGTACTTGGCGAGCTTGTTGGTCAGGTCCTCGTATTCGCGTGGATACAGATACTTGAACGAGAGATCTTCAAGCTCCACTTTAATCCACTGAATACCGAGGCGGTTGGCCAGCGGCGCGTAGATCTCCATCGTCTCGCGCGCGATCCGCTCCTGCTTCTCCGGCGGCATCGCGTCGAGCGTGCGCATGTTGTCGATGCGGTCGGCGAGCTTGATCAAGATGACGCGGATGTCGCGCGCCATCGCCAGCAGCATCTTGCGGAAGTTCTCCGCCTGGCGCTCTTCCTTGTTGTTCCAGGGAATCTTGCCGAGCTTGGTGACGCCGTCGACGAGGAAGGCGATCTCGCCGCCGAACTCCTTGGTGATCTCGTCGGTGGTGGCGCTGGTGTCCTCGACACAGTCGTGGAGCAGGCCGGCGCACACCGACGGGACATCCAGCTTCAAGTCGGCGATGGTCGCGGCCACGCCGAGCGGATGCACGACGTATGGGTCGCCCGAGCGGCGCAACTGGCCGTCGTGCGCCTTGGCTGCGAACTCGTACACACGCTGGATGAGGCTCAGATCTGCGGCTGGGTGATACGCCTGGACTTTCGAGAGGATGTCATTGAGCCGCATCATGGGGAAAAGCCGACAGCCTACAGCTGACAGCCTACAGCAATCTAGCGCTTCGACGGGTCCGTGTCGACTGACTGTGAGCTGTTAACTGTCGGCTGTCGGCCCTCGGTCTGACGAATGAGCTCCTCGGCGATGCGCCCCATGCGGTCGATGGCCGCCAGCGACGCCATGTAGATGGCGCGCAGCTTGTCGTAGGCGCGGATGAGGTCGTCGTTGACGATGAGGTACTGATATAAGCCGTACTGTTTCAGGACGTTGAACTCTTCCTGCGCGTTGATGAGCCGCCGCTCGATGGCCTCGGGAGCGTCGGTCGCGCGCTTGCGCAGCCGCTCCTCGAGCACCTCGAGCGAGGGGGGCAGCACGAACACCAGCACCGCCTCGCGCTCGAAGCGCGCCTTGAGCTGGCGGGCGCCCTGGTAGTCGATGTCGAAGAGCACGTGCCGCCCGCCTTCGAGCGCCTCGCGCACCGTCGCCACCGTGGTGCCGTACTTGTTGCCGTGGACATTGGCCCATTCGGCGAACTCGCCTTTGTGCACCATCTCGTCGAAGGTCTTGCTGTCGACGAAGTGGTAATCGATGCCGTCCTTTTCGCCGCGCCGGATCGGCCGCGTGGTGTACGAGACCGAGAACATCACCTCGGTGAACTCGGCCATGAGGCGGTGACAGAGCGTCGTCTTGCCGGCGCCCGAAGGCGACGAGACGACGAGGAGGAGGCCGCGGTCTATCAGCTCATTCGACATTTTGGATCTGCTCGCGCATCCGCTCCACTTCCGCCTTGGCGTCGACGACGCGCGCCGCCACGGGAGCCGACTGCGACTTGGCGCCGATGGTGTTTACCTCGCGGTTGAGCTCCTGCGTCAGAAAATCGAGCCGCCGTCCGTTCGACGCGCCGTCGTCGACGAGGCGATGGCACTCGGTCAGGTGCAGCGCCATGCGCGTCAGCTCTTCGGTGACGTCGGCCTTGTCGGCGATGATCGCCATCTCCTGCGCCAGCCGCTGCGCATCGATCTCGCCCGGCTTGAGCGCGCGGTCGAGCCGATCGCGCAGCTTCTTGCGATAGTTCTCCGGCGCGTCCTTGGTCAGCTCGCCGAGCTCTCGCTGCATCGCCGACAGCGCCGTGATGCGCGACGTCAGATCCGCCTTGAGCGCCGTGCCCTCGCGCACGCGCGTCGCGACGAGGCCGTCGAGCGCCTCGGCCATGCCCGGCTCGAGCATGCGCCAGAGCGCTTCGGGATCGGCGACCGCTTCACCGACGGTGAGCACTCCCGCCTGCGCCGCCACCAGCGCCAGCGACACCGGCTCTTCGAGGCCGAGCCCACTGCGAATGTCCGACAGCGCCTGGAACACCTGGCGCGCCAGGCCGACGTCGGCGCGCACCGCCTGCGCCACCCCGCCGCCCTCGTCGCGCACGCTGACGGTGACCGCGCCGCGAGCCAGCCGCGCGCGGATCGCCTGGGTCACGTGCGCCTCGATCGACGCGTCCGACCAGGGCAGCCGCAGCTTGATCTCGAGGAAGCGGTGATTGACGGACCGAAGCTCGACGACCAGCCGGCGGCCAGCGACCTCGCAGGTCCCCCGCCCATAGCCAGTCATAGATTTCATTTTGCGACTTTACAGGGACTGCTTGTACCAGGCAATCGTGCGCTCGAGGCCCTCGGCGAATTTGATGCGGCCGGTGTAGCCGAGGATGCGGCGCGCCTTGCCGATGTCGGCGAGCGAGAACTTGATGTCGCCGGTGCGCGCCGGCTCGTGGATGGGCGGGATCTTCTTGCCGACGATGCGAGCGATGATCTCGATGGTCTCGAGCAGCGACGTCGACTCGCCGCACGCGATGTTGAACACCTGGCCGGCGGCGCCCTCGGCGGTGCAGGCCAGGAGGTTCGCCTCGATGGCGTTCTCGATGAAGCAGAAGTCGCGCGAGGTCTGGCCGTCGCCATAGATGGTCGCCGCGCGGCCGTGCAGCGCCGCCGTGACGAAGTTCGGGATGACCGCGGCGTACTGCGACTTCGGATCCTGGCGCGGCCCGAAGATGTTGAAGTAGCGCAGCGCGACGGTCTCGAGGCCATACGAGTGATAGAACGCCTGCAGGTAGTACTCGCCGGCGAGCTTGGCGGCCGCGTAGGGCGACAGCGGCGCCGGCTGCATGGTCTCGACCTTCGGCTCGCCCGGTGCCTTCTCGCCGTACGCCGACGACGACGCGGCGAACACCACGCGCTTGACGCCTGCCTTGCGCGCGGCGTCGAGCAGCGTCACGGTGCCGTGCACGTTGACGTCGTCGCCGCCGAGCGGGTCCTCGATCGACCGCGGCACCGAGGGGATGGCCGCCTGATGCAAGACGTAGTCGACGCCCTTGACCGCGCGCGCCGCCGCCTCGGCGTCGGCGATGCTGCCGCGGATCAGCTCGACCTTCTTCTTCTCGACGAGGTCGGCGATGTTCTCCTCGCGACCGGTAGCGAAGTTGTCGAGGATGCGGACCTGCTCGCCCTTTTCGACGAGCGCATGGGAAAGGTTGGAGCCGATGAAGCCTGCGCCGCCGGTCACGAGATAGTGCGCCATACCCGGGTTCTACTCAGCTAGGGAGGGGGTGTCAATTCATCCGAGGCGGCTTCGCATCGTGAACGGCGGTGCACACCCCGTAGCCAACCCGCGGTTACACCTTCCGGATGGCTGGACGCAACCGCCTGCCGGACCTATAGTTTGGGCGCTCGGGCCGTGGCATGAAACGTGCGAATCGACGCGCGCGAGCGGAGGAAGTCACATGCGCATTTCGGTGAGCCTGGCGGTGTTGTCGGCGACCTTGATGGTCGGTGGCGCGGCGCGAGCGCAGCAGCCCATCAATCCGTACTTGTCGGGCGAGGCGACCGAGGAGGCGCAGCCAGCGCCGCCCACAGCCGTGGCGCAGCCAATCGACCCCTACAGCGCCTATCCCGCGCCGCCGGCCTACGGCTATCAGTCGCCGCAGACCGGCCCGGCGCAGGTGCCATCGCCGCCGTCGTACCAGCAGGGTTACTACCTGTATCCGAGCGGCGGCGGGCCGCCGGTCTACTACGCGCCGCCGGCCGGATATCGCGGCGCCTGCGCGAGCTGCTGTTGTTGCGCGAGCTGCGGCTACGCGCAACAGCCGCGCCTCGTTCGCCCCGTCCGCAAGTGGGACGGCGCGCGTCGCTTCTCGATCGGTGCCCACGTCGGCTTTCTGTCGCTCAATCAGACCGTCGGCAACGATCAGGTCACGCTCGGGGGCGCCGGCTTTCAGCTGCGCCTGCGCTCCAAGGGGCGCTTCGGCTTCGAGGTCGCGCAGAGCTTCCTGCACGGCTCGTACTGGAGCGGCGCCTGGCAGCGCGACTCGTTCCCGTTCTCGCTCGGGCTCATGTTCTACATCTTCCCGAACGACGACAAGCACCACTTCAACATCTATGCTGTCGCCGGCGTGGGGCTCGTTCCCGACAGCGTGACGTTGTACGACGAGAATCGCATCAAGGTGACGCAAGACTTCACCGAGGTCATGCTGCACGCGGGCCTCGGCGCGGAGCTGCGCTTCAAGTGGTTCGGCATCGAAGCGGACGGGCGCGTCCTCGGCCTGTGGCGTGACAGCTCGGACCGGCCGGCGACCTACTACGGCGACGTCAAGGGCGCTCCCGTGCCGAAGTCGTCGTACGGCTTCCAGGGCAACCTGTACGTCAGCCTCTGGTTCTAGCCCGCCGGCGGCCTCAGCCGCGGCTCTTCCCGATCACCGCTCAGCGCGAAGCGTAAACCTTGCCGCTCGACGTCGACCCCGCCTGGGCGGCGAAGCGACGCAGCATCTTGCCGAGCGCGCGATAGTGGACCGCCTCGGGCGGCTTCGCCGCGGCAGTCGGCGGCGCTTCGGCGCGCGCGAAGGCGCTGGTCAGGAACAGAATGGCGAGGGTGATGGCGACGGCGGCTGAGCGCATGGCGAGCTCCTGTAGGTCTTTAGCCTACAGTATCCCACCAGCTAGTGAAGCGGCAAGTTCTAGAGGTGGCCGAGGACGAACATGATGGTCCAGCTGACGAGCGACGTCATCAAGGAGCCCAGGATCGCGGAGCCAAAGCCGTCGACCTCGACGCCCTTGACCACCTTGTCGGCCAGCCAGAAGAGAAAGCCGTTGATCACGATCAAGAAGAGCCCGAGCGTCAGCAGCACGAACGGCAAGGCCAGGATGATGAGGAGCTTGCCCAAGAGGACGTTGAGCACCGCCAGGACGAACGCGAACACCACGGCGCTGCCGAACGAACGTACCCGGATGCCGGGGACGATACGCGCCGCGGCCAGTACTGCGATCGCCGTGACGAGCAGGTGAATGAGAATGTGCACCATCGGATCCCTCCTTGGTTGATGGAACGTGCGCGGACGGTCCGGTATTTCTACGAAACGACGGCGCGAAATCCGCCCTGCCAGGCCCGGGTCAGCTCGTCGACGGGGACGTCCACCACTCGCGTCGACTGCTGATAGATCTGCAGTCGTCGTCCGCCAGTGGCGCCGATGACCTCGAAGGGCGCCCCGTAACGGACGGCCATCGCACGCACCTCCGCTTCGCGCTCGGGAGGGAACGATATGACGATGCGAGAAGGCGCCTCGCCGAACAGGAGCAGGTCGGCGCGCAGCGGCTCGTCGAGCTTGATGGTCACGCCCACCGACGCTGCGCCGGCGCGCGCCGGCTGGATGCACGACTCGGCGAGCGTGACCGCGAGGCCGCCCTCGGAGCAGTCGTGCGCCGAGCGCACGAGCTTGGCCTGCACCAGGTTGCGGCAGGCGGTGCCGACGGCGACTTCGCGCGTCGTGTCGAGCCGCGGCGGCACGCCCGCCTGCTTGCCGTGCACGCGGTCGAGATACTCGGACCCGCCGATCTCGTCGGTGTTGACGCCGAGGAGCGCGACCGTGCAGCCCTCTTCGAAGCCCACGCCCACAGCGTCGGCGGCGATGGGCATGAGGCCGACCGTGCCGATGGTCGGCGTCGGCTTGATGGCCCGCCCCTCGGTCTCGTTGTAGAGCGAGACGTTGCCGCTGACGACCGGCGTCTCGAGCGCGCGGCAGGCGTCGCCGAGGCCGCGCACGGCTTCGACGAGCTGCCACATGACCTCGGGGCGCTCGGGATTGCCGAAGTTCAAGCAGTCGGTGATCGCGAGCGGCTCGGCACCGACGGTGGAGATGTTGCGGTAGCCCTCGGCGACGGCGAGCCGCGCGCCCTCGTACGGGTCGAGCGCGCAGAAGCGCGAGTTGCAGTCGGCGGTGAGCGCGAGCCCCTTGGCGCGCGCCGGATCCTCGGCGCCGTCGAGGACGCGAATGACCGCCGCGTCGGCGCCCGGGCGCACGACGGTGCCGACGCGCACCATGTGATCGTACTGGCGGTAGACCCACTCCTTCGACGCGATGTTGGGCGAGGCGAGCAGCGTCGTCAGCGTGACGCCGAGATCCTTCGGCACCGGCAGCTTGGCGACGTCGAGCGCGCGTTCGGCGTCGAGCGACGCGGGCCGCGCGAACGGCCGCTCGTAGCGGAGCCCTTCGGCCAGCGGCCCGACCGCGATCTCCGCGCGCACCTTGCCGCCCTCCTTCACGACGATCTTGCCGGTGTCGGTGACGCGGCCGACGACGGCAGCATCGAGATCCCACTTGGCGAAGATGGCGAGCGCCTCGGCCTCGCGGCCGGCGTGCACGACCGCGAGCATGCGCTCCTGCGACTCCGAGAGCATGCACTCGTAGGCGGTCATGTTGGTCTCGCGGCGAGGAACCTTGTCGAGGTCCAGCTCGATGCCGTTGCCGGCGCGCGCGGCCATCTCCACCGACGACGAGGTCAGCCCCGCGGCGCCCATGTCCTGGATGCCGACGAGGACGTCGGAGCTCATGAGCTCGAGGCACGCTTCGAGGAGCAGCTTCTCGGTGAAGGGATCGCCGACCTGCACCGTCGGGCGCTTCGACTCCGACTCCTCGTCGAACTCGGCGGAGGCCATGGTCGCGCCGTGAATGCCGTCGCGGCCCGTCTTGGCGCCGAAGTACAGCACCGGATTGCCGAGACCCTTGGCCTTGCCGTAGAAGATCTTGTCGGTGCGCGCGAGGCCCACGGCCATCGCGTTGACCAGGATGTTGCCGTCGTAGGAGGCGTCGAAGTAGACCTCGCCACCGACGGTGGGAACGCCGAACGCGTTGCCATAGCCGGCGATGCCCGCGACCACGCCCTCGACGAGGTGGCGCGTCTTCGGGTGATCGGGCCGCCCGAAGCGCAACGAGTCGAGGCACGCCACCGGCCGCGCGCCCATGGTGAACACGTCGCGCAGGATCCCGCCCACACCGGTCGCCGCGCCCTGGTACGGCTCGATGAACGAGGGATGGTTGTGCGACTCCATCTTGAAGATCACCGCCTGGCCGTCGCCGATGTCGACGACGCCGGCGTTCTCGCCCGGGCCCTGGATGACGCGCGGGCCCGAGGTCGGCAGGTTGCGCAGGTGGAGGCGCGAGCTCTTGTACGAGCAGTGCTCGCTCCACATAACGCTGAAGATGCCGAGCTCCGTGTAGCTCGGGGCGCGCCCGAGGATGTCGTGCACGCGGCGGAACTCGTCGGGGCTGAGGCCGTGCTCCTTGGCCAGCGCCTCGGTGATCTCCGGCTCCTTCTTCGTGGCCGCGGCGCTCATACGCGCCTGCCAGTCTCGCCGATCAGCGACGCGAATAGCATCTTGCCGTCGTCGGAGCCGAGGATCAGCTCGGCGGCGCGCTCGGGGTGCGGCATGAGGCCGACCACGTTGCCGCGCGCGTTGCAGGTGCCGGCGATGTTGGCCATCGAGCCGTTCGGGTTGGCGGCGTCGTTGGTGCCGCCCGCGGAATCGACGTAGCGGAAGACCACGCGCCCTTCCTTCTCCAGCTGCTCGATGTTCGGATGCACGAACCGTCCTTCGGCGTGAGCGATGGGAATGCGCAAGACGCGGCCGGCCGGAATGGCGCGCGTGAACGGCGTCGGCTTGCCCTCGACGGCGAGGTGGACGTCGCGACACTCGAAGTGCAGAGAGGCGTTGCGCGTCAGCGCACCGTCGAGCAGGCCCGCCTCGCAGGCGATCTGGTAGCCGTTGCAGATGGCGAGCACCGGACCGCCCTTCTCGGCGAACTCCTTGACGGCGCCCATGATGGGCGAGTTGGCCGCCATGGCGCCGGCGCGCAGGTAGTCGCCGTACGAGAATCCGCCGGGCAGGACGACCGCGTCGGCGGCGCCGAGCGACGACTCTTTGTGCCACGCGAAGCGAACCGGCTGCCCCATGACGCGGCCGACGACGTGGAAGGCGTCATCGTCGCAGTTGGAGCCGGGAAACCTGACGACGGCGACGTTCATTTGACGATCTCGTACCGGTATTCTTCGATGACGGTGTTGGCGAGCAGCTTCTCGCACATCTGCTTCAAGTGGCCCTCGACGTCCTTGACGTCGTCGGCGAGCTGCACCTCGATGTACTTGCCGATGCGCGCGTCCTGCACTTCGGAAAATCCGAGTCGACCGAGCGCGCGCGCCACCGCCTGCCCCTGCGGATCGAGCACCCCCTCTTTGAGCGTGACGTAGACCTTCGCCTTCATGATTGCTCCGTTCGCGGGTGCACTAGGCGATCCCGAGGTTCTTGCGAATGCGCGCCTGCGGCTCGTCGGTGTCGGGGACGAACGGCTTGCCCGTCACCTGCTCGTAGGCGGCGATGTAGCGCTTGGCGGCTTCGACGCGGATCTCGTCGGGAATGGCCGGCGGCGTGCCCGAGCCATTGTAGCCCTGGTCGACGTACCAGCGGCGCACGTACTCCTTGTCGAGCGAGCGCGGCTCCTCGCCCTTGGCCAGCCGGTCGGCGTAGTCGTCGGCGTACCAGTAGCGCGACGAATCGGGCGTGTGGATCTCGTCGATGAAGACGATGCGCCCGTCGGGCGTCCGGCCCAACTCGTACTTGGTGTCGACGAGGATGAGGCCGCGCTCGGCGGCGCGCTTCTGCCCGAACGCGAACAGGCGCAGACACATCGCCGACAGCGCCTCGAAGGTCGGCTTGTCGACGAGACCGCGCTCGGCGAGCTGCGCCGGCGTCACGTTCTCGTCGTGGGCGCCCTTCTCCGCCTTGGTCGTCGGCGTGATGAGCGCCTTGGGCAGCGGCGTGTTCTTCTTCATGCCGTCGGGCAGGGTCTCGCCGCCGAAGCTGCGCTGGCCCGCTTCGTAGTTGCGCCAGATCGACGTCTTGGTCACGCCGGTGAGGTAGCCGCGCACGACCATCTCGACCGGCAGCGGCTGGCACTCGATGGCGCGCGTCACGACCGGGTCGGGGACATCGATGACGTGATTGGGCGCGATGGCCTTCGTCTCTTCGAACCAGTGCGCCGCGAGCTGGTTGAGCACCTGCCCCTTGAACGGGATGGTGCACAGGACCACGTCGAACGCGGAGAGGCGGTCGCTGACGATGATGATGCGCTGACCGTCCTTGGTGTAGTTGTCGCGAACCTTGCCTTCGTACTTCGTGCCCAGCGTCGGAAAATCGCAGGCGTCGACGGTGCGCGCGAGCTGCGCTCGCAAGATGGCGTCGGAGATCATGGTAGCTCCTCGTCTGAGAGTGCGCGATCGATGATGCGATCGGCGTGTCTGAGGTGGTGTTGCAGATCGAAGGCGCCGTCGAGCGCGCCGGCGGGCAGGCGCGACGACACTTCGGGATCGGCGGACAGGAGCGACTTGAAGTCGCCGCCCTCGTCGCGCGCGCGCAGGGCCGAGCGCTGCACGATTTCGTACGCGGTCTGGCGCGGCAGCCCGGTGCGCACCAGCGCCAGCATCACGCCCTCGGAGAAGATGAGCCCACCGGTGAGCTGGAGGTTCTTCTGCATGCGCGCCGAATGGACCACGAGGCCGTCGACGAGCCCGGCGGCCCGACGCAACATGAAGTCGGCGAGCGACGTGGCGTCCGGCGCGGCGATGCGCTCGACCGACGAGTGCGAGATGTCGCGCTCGTGCCACAGCGCCACGTTCTCCAGCGCCGGCACCGCGTAGCCGCGCAAGAGGCGCGCCAGGCCGGTCAGGTTCTCGCTCAAAATGGGGTTCTTCTTGTGCGGCATCGCCGAGGAGCCCTTCTGCCCCTTGCCGAACGCCTCCTCCGCTTCGCCGACCTCGGTGCGTTGCCAGTGGCGCACCTGGATGGCCAGCTTCTCCACCGACGCGCCGAGCAGCGCCAGCGCCCCGAAGAGCTCGGCGTGGCGATCGCGCTGCACCACCTGCGTCGAAACCGTCTCCGCGCGCAGGCCGAGCGCGGCGAGCGCCTCCTTCTCGACGGCAGGCGAGACGTTGGCGTAGGTCCCGACCGCGCCCGCGATCTTGCCCACGGCGATGGCGGCGCGCGCGGCCTCGAGGCGACGGCGATTGCGGCGCGCCTCCGCGTAGAAGCCGGCGAACACGATCCCGAGCGTCACCGGCTCGGCGTGAATGCCGTGCGAGCGGCCCATCATCGCGGTGTGGCGATGCTCCTCGGCGCGCTTCTTGAGCGCCGCCAGGAGGAGATCGAGCCCGCCGAGGATCTCGTCGGTGGCGGCGACCAGCAAGATGCCGAGCGAGCTGTCCAGCACGTCCGACGAGGTCATGCCGAGATGCAGCCAGCGCGCGTCGGCGCCGGCCAGCTCCTCGACGTGGGTCAGAAACGCGATGACGTCGTGCCGCGTGCGCTCCTCGATCTCGAGGATGCGCGCCGGATTCAGCTTGCCGCCGGCTTTTTCGCGGACGCGCGCGGCGGTCCCGGCGGGCACCGTCCCTTCGCGCTCCATCGCCGTGCACGCGGCCAGCTCGACCTCGAGCCACGTGTCGTATCTGCGCTGATCGCTCCAGAGCGCGCGCAGTTCCTTCCTGGAATATCGATCGATCATTGGAGCTCGCGTAACAGTGACGGGAATGTAAAGCTGAGCTGCTCGTTGCGCGAGGGTTCGTTGCGAACCTTCCCACCTTCGAGCGTGAAGATCGGTGTACCGCGGCCGCTGGCGACGAGGACCCGTCCCGTGCGGCCGAGCACCCGATCGAGGGCACTTTTGGCCAGCTGCGGCCGATTGTTCGCCTGCGACAGATGCGCCGCGACGACCAGCTTGGGCGGCGGACCGGCCTGCAGGATCATCTTGAGCAGCGACGCCGACTGCTCGTTCGACAGGTGGCCGAGCCGCCCGCCGACGCGCCGCTTCAGCGACGGCGGATAGGGGCCGTAGCGGAGCATGGTGACGTCGTGGTTGGCCTCGAGGACGAGCAGATCGCAACCGGCGAAGCCCTGCGCCACGTCGGGCGCGTCGTGCCCGCAGTCGGTGAGGATGCCGACCGTATTCTGGCCGTCAGACACGACATAGCCGACGGTCTCGACCGCGTCGTGCGGCAACAAAACCGGCAAGATGGTCAGCGCGCCGACCGTGAAACGCTCGCCGGCCAGGACCCGCTTGGCCTCGAGCGACAGCGCCTGGCGCGTGCCGGCGGTCGCATACAGCGGCCGACCGAGCGTGCGGGCGTGCCCCGCATGATCGCTGTGATCGTGCGTGATGAGGACGGCGTCGATCCGGTCGATCGAGACCGCGGACGATGCAGGCAGCTTCTGCAGGCGCTTGTCGATCTCCGCCTTCGACAGGCCGGCGTCGACGAGCACGCGCGTTTGGCCTGATTCGATATAGGCGACGTTGCCGGAGGAGCCGCTGCCGAGCAGGGAGAACCGCATCGGGGCCCCACGTATAGCAAACGGAGCGGCCGGTGACCAGCCTGGCGAGCGGCGATTTTACGCGGTCGGTTTGACGCGGATCAGTGCTTGGCGGTCGGTTCGGCGCAGCAGCGGAAGCCGACGAAAACTCCGCCCGATTCCGGCCCGTTGCGGACCGACGCCGAGCAGCGCGACTCCTTGGCGCTCGAGATGGCGGCGCCACCGCGATGCGCGCCCGAGGCGGTCCACTCGGCGACGTTGCCGCTCATGTCGTAGGCGCCGACGGCGGACTTACAGCCCGCGAATGTCCCGGCAGGCGCCACTTCGCCGCCGGTGCCCTTGGTGTTGCAGCGCATGGCGTCGAAGGTGTGGCCGTAGGGGAAGCTGGCGTTGCCCTTGCCGCGGCAGGCGCGCTCCCATTCACTGTCGCTGCAGAGGCGCTCGCCGCGTGCCGAGCAGATGCGCGCCGCCTCCGCCAACGTGACGTCGGTGCGCGGGATGGTGTTCCCGCCGGGGTATTCGTAGAGGTCGACGCAGAACGATTTGCCGCCGCCGGTGACGAGGTGAGCTCCGAGCGGGCAGGCTCCGGAGCGCGGCAGCACCGTCGGTGTCGGCTCGGGGTGGGTCACGATCGGGGTCGCCACCGGTGGTGAGGTGCCGGCATCGCGCGCGGCGCTCTGCTGCTTTTTCATGGCCTCGGCCTGCACGTTGAGCTGGTCGGCGAGGCGCTGCTTTTCACGCCGCTCCTGCTCGAGCCGCTGCTCTTGCATGTAGTGCGAGATCGCGAGCGCCACCGCGACGGCGGCGATGAACGCGGCCAGCGCGACGAGAATGATGGGGCCGACGCCCGGCTTCTTGCCGATGGGCGACACCAGCAGCGTCGGGCGCGGCGGCTTCTTGCGCCGGCCGTCCGCCGTCTGCGCGCCGATCGCGGCCTTCGGCGCGTTGCCGACCGCGTCCGCCGTGACGGGCGCGAAGGGATCCTTGCGGCGACGCGGCGGCGGAGAGCGATGCTCGGTCGTGCGCGCCTCTTCCTCGGGCGGCACCGGCGCGAACGGATTGCGCTTCTTCTTGGCGGCGGCCGAGGTCGGCGCCGCCGGCGTGGGCGGCAGCGGCACGGCCGGACCGGCAGTGCGCGTCGGCGCTTCGTCGTCGTCGGCGCCGTAGAGTGGCTCGTCGGTGCCGGTCGGCAGAGTCGGCTTCGAGGCCGTCGGCTTGGAGGCCGTCGGTTTCGACGCCGTCGGTTTCGACGCCGTCGGTGGCGAGGCGGACTGCGGCGACGACGGCTGCGGCGACGACGGCTGTGGCGACGACGGCTGCTCCGGCTGGGGCGGCGCCGTCACCACCTCGATCACCGGGAGCTCGACGCTGATCTCGATCTTCGGCTCGCGCACCTCCACCTTGGTCGGCGCGTCGACCGAGTCGACGAGCGAGTCCGACGGTCTGGGCGGCTTGGCGCTCGCGCCCGGCGGCGCCGGCGGCGGCGGCGTCAGCATCGACGACGACGGCATCGGCGGCGGCAGCGGCGTCAGGTTCGGATCGTGGTCCTTGTCGAGCAGATCGGCGACGTCGGCGCGGCTGACGCGCGAGGTATCGATCTCGTCCTCGTTGAGCGGCGGCGGCAGCCGCGGATGCTCGGTCGTGCGCGCCGCGTCGGGCTCGAGCAGCATGACCTGATCGGTCTTGAGGTCTTCTTCGCGTGACGCGGGGCGCGCCTCGAGCTTGAGGTCGTCGCCGCCGCCCTCCGCCTCGTCGACGATCATCTCGTCCAGCTCGAACTGCTGGGTCTCCGACGAGGCCACCCGCAGCGGGAAGATCTCGTCGAGCGGCACCTGGCGGGTCACCTGGTCGCCCTTGAGCAGCTCCAGCTCCTCGGCGTCGATGGAGCGCGTCGTCTCCTGCGATGGCGGTCGCACGTCGTCGAACCTCGGGATCGGCCCCGAGGCGTCCTCGATCTTGTCCATCGGCGGCGACGCGGGGGGCGGCACCGAGGTCGGCAGCGAAGGCGGCAGCGGGACCCCGATGGGCGGCGTCGGCCGGCGTGGCCGCGGCGCCTGCCCCGACAGCGCGGCGTCCAGCTCGTGCGCCAGCGCGTCGACGCTGGTGTGGCGCACCAGCGCATCGACCGCGAGCGCGCGCCCGAGCACCGTCTTGAGCGCCTCGGGCGCCAGCACCGCCGCGGCGTCGGTCCCGCCGGTGAGCATCTCGACGACCAGCATCGCCAGCGAATAGACGTCGGCGCGCGTGTCGCACGTCATGCCCGAGCGCAGCTCCGGCGGCAGCGTCTGATAGCCCGGCACGTCGCGCACCGCCTCGAGGAAGCGCTTGCGCGGCAGCGCCGGCCCGATGCCGACGTTGGACACCTTGAGCGTCTGACCGAGCAGCACCACCGTCGCTGCGTGCATGTCGCCGAGGACCACGCCGTGCTGATGCGCGTGGGTCAGCGCCGATGCCGCCTGCGCCACGAGCGGTCGCGCCTCGTCGGCAGTGAGCAACTGCGCCTGGATGCGCTCGCGCAGGGTCTGCCCCGGCGCCCACTGCACCGCGACCACCACTTCGTCACCGGCAGGATAGACGCCGAAGACGCGCACGAGGTTCGGATGCGAGAAGGACTTGGCGCGCCCGACCTTGGCGACGAACGCCTGTCGCACGTTCTCGTCGGGCAGCATCGCCGGCCCGATCACGCGCAGCGCCACCTCGACGCCAATCTCGCGCTCGCGCGCGCGATACACATCACCGAGCGGCCGGCGCCCGATCTCGGCCTGCACCTCGTAGCGCCCGGCAACCACGTCTCCGACGGCGAACGGCATCAGCCCGCCTCACCGGAGCCAGCTTTGAGGCGCGCGCTCACTGGCCGGTATGCCCGTAGCCGCCGGCGCCGCGGACGGTCTCGTCGAGCGACTCGGTCAATTCGAACGTCACGCGCGAAACGGGCGCGATCACCAGCTGCGCGATCCGCTCGCCGGGCTTGACGACGAACGGCTCCTCGCCGTGGTTGACGAGCAGCACCTTGATCTCGCCGCGATAGTCTTCGTCGACGGTGCCGGGCGAGTTGAGCACGGTCACGCCGTGCTTGAGCGCCAGCCCCGATCGCGGCCGCACCTGCGCCTCGTAGCCGCGCGGCAACGCGATGGCGACGCCGCTGCCGACGAGCGCACGCGCGCGCGGCGCGATGGTGACGGGAGAATCGAGCGACGCGGCCAGGTCCATCCCGGCCGCGCCGTCGCTCATGTATTTGGGGAGGTGCGCATCCGAACGGACGCGCATGATGCGTACGGACACTACAGTCTCGCTCACGGCGCGGGACTGTAGCAGAGGCTACTTGGAATTGTGAATGTGTTCCGGGGTCGCACCAATCGCCTCTTTGCGGCTGAGGCGAATCTTGCCCTGCCGGTCGACGCTGATGACCTTGACCAGGACCTCATCGCCCTCCTTGAGGACGTCGGTGACCTTGTTCACCCGCTTGGCGTCGAGCTCCGAGATGTGGATGAGCCCATCGGTGCCCGGCAGGATCTCGACGAAGGCGCCGAAATCGACGATACGGCGAACCGTGCCCATGTAGAACTGGCCGATTTCCGGCTCGGTCGTGAGGCCCTTGATGATGTCGATGGCCTTCTTGGCCGACGCGTCGTCCGACGAGGCGATCGAGATGGTGCCGTCGTCCTCGACGTCGATGGCGACGCCGGTCTGCTCGATGATCGCTCGGATCATCTTGCCGCCCGGTCCGATGACGTCGCGGATGCGGTCGGGCTTGATGCTCAGCGTGAAGATGCGCGGCGCGTGCTTGGACAGCTCTTCGCGCGGCGTGCCGAGCGCCTCGGCCATCTTGCCGAGGATGTGCAGACGGCCGTCCTTGGCCTGGTGCAGCGCCTTCTGCAGGATCTCCCGGGAGAGGCCCTGGATCTTGATGTCCATCTGCAGCGCCGTGATGCCGTGCTTGGTGCCGGTCACCTTGAAGTCCATGTCGCCGAGATGATCCTCGTCGCCGAGGATGTCCGACAACACCGCGACCTTGTCGCCTTCCTTGATGAGGCCCATGGCGATACCCGCCACCGGCTCGAGGATGGGGACGCCCGCGTCCATGAGCGACAAGCAGCCGCCACAGACCGCCGCCATCGACGAGGAGCCGTTCGACTCCAGCGTCTCCGAGACGATGCGAATGGTGTACGGAAAGTCCTCGTAGGCCGGCAGCACGCGCGCCAGCGAGCGCTCGGCGAGATAGCCGTGGCCCACTTCGCGACGCGACGCCGAGCGCATCATCTTCGCTTCACCCGTCGAGAACGGCGGGAAGTTGTAGTGCAGCATGAAGCGCTTGGTGACGTCGCCGAGGAGCGAGTCGATGCGCTGCACGTCCTGCGCGGTGCCGAGGGTGGTCGACACCAGCGCCTGGGTCTCGCCGCGCGTGAAGAGCGCCGAGCCGTGCTGGCGCGGGATGAGGCCGACTTCGCAGCTGATGGCGCGGATGTCGGTGGTCTTGCGGCCGTCGATGCGGACGCCCTCGTTGACGACCATCTCGCGAACGGCCTTCTTGTGCAGATCGCCGAACGCCGAGCTGATCTCCTTGTCGCGCAAAAGCGGGCTGGCCGACGCGGCCTGCTCCGCCGCCGCCTGGATGAACTCGGACGAGAGGATCTTGACCGTTTCGGTCGAGAGCTGCGACAGCGTCTCGGAGCGCTCGTGCTTGCCCTTGATCGACATCGCGGCGCGGAGCTTCTCCAGCGCCGTCTCCTTGACGCGCTGAGCGATGCTCTGGTCCTTGACCGGCGCCGTGTAGACGCGCTTTTCCTTGCCGGCGGCGGCGCGGATTTTTTCGATGAGGTCGAGAAGGGGCTGCGCGGCCTGATGCGCGAAGAGCAGCGCGTCGATCATGATGTCTTCGGAGAGCTGCGCGGCGCCGCCCTCGACCATGACGATGGCGTCACGGGTCGCGGCGACGACGAGGTCGAGGTCCGAAGCCTCGCTCTGGGCGAACGTCGGGTTGACGATGAACTTGTGGCCCTCGGCGGCGCTGGAACGGCCGACGCGAACGGCGGCGAACGGACCCGCCCACGGGATGTCCGAGACGTGCAGCGCGCACGAGGCGCCGGTCATCGCCAGGATGTCCGACGGGTTCTCCTTGTCGTACGAGAGGACCATGCCGATGACCTGGGTCTCGCAGCGCCACAGCTTCGGGAACAGCGGCCGCGACGGACGGTCGATGAGGCGGCAGGTGAGGACTTCCTTCTCGGTCGGACGACCCTCGCGCTTGAAGTAGCCGCCCGGGATCTTGCCGGCCGCCGCCGTCTTCTCGACGTATTCGACGGTGAGCGGCAAGAAGTCGACGCCCGCGCGCTCGCTCTTGTTGGCGACGGCGGTGACCAGCACCATCGTGTCTCCGTAGCGGATGACGACGGAGCCGTCGGCCTGCTTGGCCATCTTGCCCGTTTCGATCGACAGCTCTCTGCCGCCGATCTGGATGCTTTCTTTGATGTACATGCGTTCTCCCTTTGGTGAGGGAGCCAACGGCGGGATGAGTCCTTCAGCGCTGTGCCCAAACGGGGCGCGGACGTCGGCACGCGCCGGAAAGGCGCGGGCCCTTTGGACACACGGCTGGAGGGCTGATCGGCGCCGCCAGCTCTGGTAGCTTACTTGCGGATGCCGAGGCCGCTGATCAGCGTGCGATAGCGGTCGAGGTTCTTGCGCTTCAAGTAGTCGAGAAGACGACGACGCTGGCTGACGAGCTTCAGCAAGCCGCGGCGCGAGTGATGATCCTTCACGTGCGTCTTGAAGTGCTCGGTGAGGTAGTTGATGCGCTCGGACATCAGTGCGACCTGAACTTCCGGCGACCCGGTGTCGCCGTCATGGGTCGCGAACTTGGTCATTACGTCACTTTTGCGCTTCGCTGCGAGGGTCATGCGTTTTCCTGTTTTTCTGTCGTTTTTTGGTGGTGTATTTGTGTCGGAATATGGGGGTTTGTCAACAAAATACGCGGGCCAGGGTGAGCTGTCCGTCGTGGGCTTCGGCCACGGCGACCAGGGTCCCATCGGGTCCCAGCATCCGCACGTGGCTGCCGGCGCCCTCCGGCGCCCGTAATGTAGCGATGGTGCGCAGCTTTCCGGCGCGGACGTCGCGCATCTGGTCGACGTCGAGCGCGACGGTCGCGTGGTCGGCCAGCGCTTCGGCCGGCGTGGTCAGCTCGGCCGCCGGGCCGAGCGCGTCGAGAGGCACCGCGTGCTCCAGCGAAAAGGGGCCGACGCGCGTGCGCCTGAGGGCCGTCAGGTGCGCGCCGACGCCGAGCACCGCGCCCAGATCGGCGGCCAGCGACCGCACGTAGGTCCCCTTGCCGCAGCGCACGTGGAAGCGCAGCCGCGGCCCCTCGAAGCCGAGGAGGGTCAGGGCGTGGACCACGACCGGCCGGGCAGCGCGGTCAACCTCGAGGCCGCGATGGGCCAGCTTGTACAGCCGCTCGCCGTCTACGCGCACCGCCGAATGCATGGGCGGCCGCTGCTGGATGACGCCGACGAAACCTGGAAGCGCCTGTTCCACGTCGCTGCGCGAAACATGGCTGGCGTTTGTTTCGGAGGTCACGACGCCGGTCGCGTCGAGCGAATCGGTCGTGACGCCGAGCAGCGCCTCGGCCTCGTATTCTTTGTCGCCACCGACGAGGAACGGCACCAGCTTGGTCGCCTCGCCGACGCAGATCGGCAGGACGCCGGTCGCCATCGGGTCGAGCGTGCCGGTGTGACCGACCCGACGCTCGCCGAGCGCGCGGCGCACCTGCGCGACTACGTCGAACGACGTGAGGCCGGCCGGCTTGTCGATGACCAGGACGCCGGTCATGGGCGCCCCGCTGCCGCGCGCGGCATCATGCCGTCTGACCGAGCGCCTGGAGGATGCGCGCGCGTCCGTCGGCGAGCGTGCCAGCAATGAAGCAGCCCGCGGCCGCCTTGTGGCCGCCGCCGCCGAAGAGCTCGGCCACGGCGCCGACGTCGACGTCGCCCTTGGAGCGCAGGCTGACGCGCACGCCGTCGGACTTCTCGTAGAACATGACGCCGACTTCGATGCCGTCGAGGCCGCGCGCATAGCCGACGAGCCCCTCGGCCTCGGCGGTGGTCGCCCCGCTCTGCGCCAGCGTCGCGCGCGACAGCGTCAAGAACGCCGTCGTGCCGACGATCTCGAGCGAGTCGAACACGCGAGCCATCAGCTTGAGCCGCGCCGCCGGCTGCGTCTCCTCCGAGCGCCGCGCGAAGTCCCACGGCACGGCGCCGGCCTCGACGCACGCCGTCGCCAGGCGCATGGTCTCGAGGTCGGTCGAAGCGTAGCGGAACCAGCCGGTGTCCGACGCCAGCGAGCACCATAGGCACTCGGCGATGGCCGGCGACAGCGGCACGCCGAGCGCATCGAGGAGGCGCGCCACGATGATGCCAACCGCCGCCGCCTTGACGTCGCGCAGCGACAGGTCGCCGAAGTCGCGCGCGGTCGCGTGGTGATCGAGCACCACGATGCGCCCGGTCACCGACGGTGGCGGGAAGCGATCGCCGAGCAGCTTGAGGTCGCCGCAATCGTGAACGAAGGTGGCGTCGAAGGGTCCGTCGAGGAGCTTCGGATCCGTCACGACCGCGTCCGCGCCAGGCAGGAACGCCAGCCGCCGCGGCGCCGGATCGTGATCGTACGCGACCACGTCCTTGCCGAGCGCCCGCAGGCCATGCAGCGTCGCCAGCATCGAGCCGAGCGCGTCGCCGTCGGGATTGGCGTGGCCGCTGACGAGGAAGCGCTGGCCCGCGCGCACCAGCCGCACCACCTCGGCGAGGTGGGCCATCGCCGGCTCCGTCACTCTTCGGGCTTTCGTTCGGCCGCGATCTCCTCGAGCAGCTGAACGATGCGACCGGCGCGCTGCTCGGTCTCATCGATGCTGAAGCGGATGGTCGGCGTCTTCTTGGAGTTGAGCGCGGAAGCGAGCTGCCGCCGCAAGAACG
The DNA here is from genome assembly GCA_028287105.1 of Myxococcales bacterium. GTDB lineage: Bacteria > Myxococcota_A > Polyangia > Palsa-1104 > Palsa-1104 > JAQBQH01. Next base: position 23,595 of record JAQBQH010000224.1, on the reverse strand, counting down.
GCCCCGCCTTGTCGAGCCCCTTCAACAACTTGGCCCGCTTCTTCTCATCTTCGGTGTCGACGGTGATGAGGACGTGCGCCGAGCCGAGGTCACCCGAGACGCGGACCTGCGTCACCGTGATGTCGACGGCGATGACACGGGGATCCTCGAGCATGGGCAGGATTCCCACCAGCTCCTCGTGGATCAAGCGCGCGAATCTTTCGGACCGCTCGTTCATTACTTTTCGGGTTCCCAGTGAGACGGCTCGCCGCCGACCTCGTCCCCGTACGTAACATAGTCCTGCTCGTCGTCGATCACCTTCGCGACGGCCAGATCCTCGATGAAGTTGAGGATCTTCTGCACCATTGCCTGCGTGAAGCCGTATTCGTTGGAGACGACGGCGAAACCGAGCTCGGCCGACTGCCAGTTGTCCTGGTCACCGACCTCGGCAATGGCGCAGTTGAACTTGTTGGCGACGCGATCCTTGATGCGCCGGAGCACCATCCGCTTTTCCTTCAGCGAATGGCTCTCCGGGACCATCAAGGTGACGCGACAAACTCCGACGACCATGGAACCTGGGATGCTGCGTTACTGCAGCGTCGCTGCGATCTCTTCGATTTCGTACGCCTCGATGATGTCACCGACCTTGATGTCGTTGAAATTCTCGAGACCGATGCCGCACTCGTACCCCTGCACGACTTCGCGGACGTCGTCCTTGAAGCGGCGCAGCGAGGTGAGCTTGCCGACGTAGATCTGGACCGACTCGCGCACCAGGCGCATCTGCGAGTTGCGGCGAATCGTCCCGTCGAGGACGAAGGAGCCCGCGATGGTGCCGATCTTCGGGATGGTGAAGGTCTCGCGAACCTCGGCCTTGCCGAGCGCCTTCTCGCGCTTGACGGGGGCCAACAGGCCCGCCATCGCCTTCTTCACGTCGTCGAGCGCCTCGTAGATGATGTCGTAGAGCTTGATGTCGACACCCTCCTGCTCGGCGAGCTGCTGCGCCTTGCCCGCCGGCCGCACGTGGAAGCCGACGATGATGGCGTTGCCTGCGCGTGCGAGGTTGACGTCGGACTCGGTGATGCCGCCGACGCCCGCCGAGATGACATCCACCTTGACCTGCTCGGTGCCGAGCGCGATGAGCGACGACTTGAGCGCTTCGGACGAGCCCTGCACGTCGGCCTTGAGGACGACCTTGAGCTCCTTGACCGCGCCCTCCTTGATGCGCTCGAGGATGTTCTCGAGGGACACCTTGGTGGTCCCGCCGAGCTCCTTCTTGCGGCGCGAATCGCGACGATGCTCGACCAGCTCCTTGGCCTGCTTCTCGTCGGCGACGGTGTTGAGCGCCTCGCCCGCCTCGGGCACGCCCGAGAGGCCGAGCACTTCGACCGGGGTCGAGGGACCGACCTCGCTCAGGGTGCGCCCCTTGTCGTCGAGCATGGCGCGCACCTTGCCGATGTGCTCGCCGGCGACGACGCTGTCGCCGATGCGCAGGGTACCGTCCTGGATGAGCACGGTGGCCATCGGGCCGCGGTTGCGGTCCAGCTTGGCCTCGATGACGATGCCGCGCGCCGACTTGTTCGGGTTGGCCTTGAGCTCGAGCACTTCGGCCTGCAGCGTGATCATCTGCAGGAGCTGGTCGATGCCGACCTTGGTGCGCGCCGACACGTCGACGTAGATGGTCTCGCCGCCCCATGCTTCGGCGATGAGCCCATGCTCCGACAGCTGCTGGCGAACGCGCTCCGGCTGGGCGCCCTGCTTGTCGATCTTGTTGACCGCGACGATGATCGGAACCTCGGCGGCCTTGGCGTGATTGAGCGCCTCGACCGTCGTCTGCATGACGCCGTCGTCGGCCGCGACCACCAGGATGACGATGTCCGTCGCCTGGGCGCCGCGCGCGCGCATCGCCGTGAACGCTTCGTGACCCGGCGTGTCGAGGAAGACCACGTCGTTCCCGTCGGGCGCCTTGATCTTGTAGGCGCCGATGTGCTGCGTGATGCCGCCCGCCTCGCCCGCGGCGACGTTGGCGTCGCGGATGGCGTCGAGCAGCGAGGTCTTGCCGTGGTCGACGTGGCCCATGATGGTGACGACCGGCGCGCGCCCGACCAGATCCTCGGGGCTGCTGTCGTCGTTCGAGGCGAACATCTCCGCCTCTTGGAAGGCGACGTTCTCGATCTCGAACCCGAACTCCCCGGCGAGCAGCACCGCGGTGTCGTGGTCGATGGAGTTGTTCAGCATGATGCCGGTCATGCCCATGCTCCACAGCTTCTTGAGCACGTCCGGCGCCTTGACGCCCATCTGCTTGGCGATCTCGCCGACGGCGACGGACTCGTCCATCTTGATGACGCGCTTGTGCGCGGCCGGCGTCGTGATCTGCGTCGACTTCTGCTTCTTGCCGATCTGCGGCTTCTTCTTGCCCTGCTGCTGACGGCCGAAGCGGTCACGCGGACCGCCACCCGGCATGTCGCGGCGCTGGCCCGGCATCGCGCGGGTGTCACGCGCGAACCGATCGCTCGGCTGCGCCTGACGAATCTCGATACGCGGCAAGGGCAGCTCGATCATGCGGCCCGTGGGACCGAACTTGACCGGCTCCGGCTTCTTCGGCTCCGTGGGAACGGCCGGCTGCTCCGTCTTGGCTTCGACGCGCGGAGCGTCGGACGCCGGCGGCGCCGCCATCGGCGCGCGCGGGCTCTCGACCGAACGCGGCGCCTCGGTGCGCTCCGTAGTACGAACCGGCTCCGGCTGCCGCTCGACGCGCGGCTCGGCGCGAGTCTCCACCACCACCCTACGCGGCGCGTCTTCGCGGCGCGTCTCCACCACCACCGTCGGCTCCACCGGCTTCTCCTGAGGAACGATCTTCTCGACTACTTCGTGGGCGACTTCTTCGACCTTGTGAACGACTTCCCGGACGACTTCCTTGGCGCGCGCGAGCAGGCCACGCTCTTCGGCCTCCGGCTCGGGGCGGCTCGGCCGCTCGACGGGCGCGGGCGCAGCCGACGGAGCCTGCGAGCGCGTGATCACGCCGCCGTCCTTCGAACGACGACGGATGACGGTGGAGCTCAGCCGCTCCTCGACGAGGTTCGCCTGCCGCTCCTTGTCGAGCGCACGCTTGACCCGCGCGACATCGTCGGGGTCGAGGTTCGACATGTGGTTCTTGACTTCGATCCCGAGCGCACGGACCTTCGCGACCAGGTCCTTGTTGGCCAAGCCGAGGTCCTTGGCGACCTCGTAGAGGCGCACCTTGCCCGGCGTGTCCGTCGTCGACGTCGAAGTGTGACCAGTCCCGCTATTCATTCTATCGATTCCCTCGTCCTCTGCTTCATGCCCGGCAGTTCCCACAGCCGTTCTACATCGACATGCTGTGTCTTTCTTCGGAACGATCTTGCAAACCCGCCCTTGGCTGCCGCTTCTACACAGCTCCGGGTACGATGTAAATACGCGCCACGCCCGGGTTGTCGTTCTGTGTCATCTATCTTGATCCTGCCAGTCGCCTCCGCCACCCAACGCACCAGATTTCTCTGCTCGTCGCGCTTCTGACAGCCGCAACAGGTGCGCGTGGGCATGGCTTTACTCCTTTGGCGCCCCTTCCGTCCAGCCCGCATCGACGGATCCTTGCGGGGCCGGCGGGGCAGCGGCCGACCCATCGGCAGCCGACGCCTCGGCGGCCGGGGGAGGCGGCGGATTCTTGGCGAGCTCCGCAGCGACGCGATCCGCTTCGATCTTGCGCTGCTTCTCGACTTCGACCTGCTTGGCGGCGGCGATCTTGAGGCGCTCGGCGCCCTGCTCGCCACCGACACCCGGCACACCACCGAGCTCTTCGATGCGCGCGCGGGCGACCTCTTCGGCCGACCGCCAACCGAGCTTGAACAGCGTCCCGGCCAGCTCGTCCGACGAGCCTTCGATCTCGGCCATGGACTTGCGCGAATGCTCCTCGAGTTCACGCACCTTCGACTCGGCGTGGATGTCGATGCGCCAGCCGGTCAGCTGCGACGCGAGCCGCACGTTCTGGCCCTTCTTGCCGATGGCGAGGCTGAGCTTGTCGTCCGGCACGATGAGCTCCATCGTGTGGGTCTCGGCGTCGATGACGACGCGCGACACCTCGGCGGGCGCGATGGCGTTGCAGACGAAGCGCGCCGGGTCCTCCGAGTACGGGACGATGTCGATCTTCTCGCCGCGAAGCTCCTGGACGACGGCCTGGACGCGCGAGCCCTTCATTCCGACGCAGGCGCCGACCGGGTCGACGTCGCGATCGCGCGACGAGACGGCGATCTTGGCGCGGGCGCCCGGCTCGCGAGCCGAGGACTCGATGCGGACGATCTTCTCGTAAATTTCGGGCACTTCCTGCTCGAACAGCTTCTCGAGCAGCCCCTTGTGCGTGCGCGACAGGACGATCTGCGGTCCGCGGGCGTTCTTCTCGACGTCGAGGACGTAGGCGGTGATGCGATCGCCGGCGCGATACGACTCGCGCGGCACCTGCTCGCGAACCGGCAAGATCGCTTCGTTACGGCCGATCTCGACGATGAGGTTGCCGCGCTCGAAGCGGCGCACCGTACCGGAGATGAGCTCGCCCTTGCGGTCCTTGAACTCGTTGTAGACGTTCTCGCGCTCGGCCTCGCGCATGCGCTGGATGATCACCTGCTTGGCGGTCTGCGCGGCGATGCGGCCGAACATCTTGATGGTGTCGCGAAGGTCGAGGAGATCTCCGTACTTCTTCTCCTGCTCCTCGGCGCGGTCGGCGTCTTCGCCGCGGTAGAAAATCTGGAAGAGCAGCTCGTCACCGAGGTCGGCTTCGAGGCCCGATTCCTTGGCGGCGGCCTGCGTGATCTCGCGACCCTTCTCGGCGGTCGGCCCTTCGACGACGTAGCAGATCTGGAAGAGGTCGACGGCGCCGATCTCCTCGTTGTACTGGGCCTCCAGCTCGCGGTGCATGCCGAAGACCTTCTTGGCCGCGGTCAGAATCGCCTGCTCGAGCGTCTGCAAAAGGATCTTGACGTCGATCCCCTTGTCCTTGCCCACCTGCTCGAGCACCATCGTCAGATTCGGCTGCATATTCCGTCCTTTTGCCTAGAACTCGTAAACCAGATTCGCTTTTTCCACGTCGTCGACGGGGACTTCGCAAACTTGATCGCCGACGTCGATTTTCACCTTGCCGGAGTCCACGCCTACGAGCGTGCCGGAGAAGTTACGTCTCGTTTCGCCCACCGGGTGGCGGGTGCGGATCTTCGCTTTCTTACCGACGAAGCGGGCGAAATCCGCTTCCTTCCTGAGGGGCCGGTTCAAGCCCGGCGAGGAGACTTCGAGGCTGTACGGGATGGTGATGGCGTCCTCGACGTCGAGCACCGCGGAGAGCTCGCGGCTGACCGAAGCGCAGTCTTCGAGCGAGACCCCGCCCTCCTTGTCGATGAAGACCCGGAGGACCCAACCGGCGGCCTGAGGCTCGTTCTTGAACTCCAGATCGACGAGCTCATAGCCCTGGCCCGCGATGACGGGCTCCGAGAGCTGGATGAGCTTTTGTGTGTCGACCGGCTTGGACATTGTTGTGTTCAGGACCCCAAAATTAAAAAAGTGGGCGCAAGGCCCACTTTTGGTGTTTCACCAAAAATGTCTGAGGCGTCCTACCATGATGGTCATACCGGGGCAAGGTTTTTGTGGTACGCCGAGGGGATGCGCATGCTCGCAGGTGCGGTCCAGATGACCTCGGGCGGCGACCTTGCCGCCAATTTAGATAAGGCTCGCGAGCTGGTCACGGAAGGGGCGGCGCGCGGCGCGAAGCTGATCGTGCTGCCGGAGAACTTCGCGTTCCTGGGCGAGGACGAGCGCGGCAAGTTCCAAGTGGCCGAACCAATCCCCGGCGACGGCCCCATCCTGACGGCGATGCGCGAGCTGGCGCGCACGCTGGCGGTCGACCTCGTCCTCGGCGGCATGCCCGAGGCGCAGTCTCCGACCCACGTCCACAACAGCTCCGTGTACGTCGATGCCGGCGGTGAAATCCGCGGCATCTACCGCAAGATCCACCTGTTCGACGTCGCCATCCCCGATGGCGCCACCTTCACCGAGTCGGCGTCGGTCCGACCGGGCGAGCAGCCGATCGTCATCGACGCGGGCCACGGCAAGGTCGGCCTGACCATCTGCTACGACCTCCGCTTCCCCGAGCTCTACCGCGCGCTCACCCATCAGGGCGCCCGCATCCTCACGGTCCCAGCGGCGTTCACCCTACACACCGGCCGCGACCACTGGCACGCGCTGCTCCGGGCCCGCGCCATCGAGAACCTCGCCTTCGTCATCGCCGCCGCCCAGTTCGGCCGCCACAATCCCAAGCGCGTCACCTACGGCCACGCCTGCATCATCGACCCCTGGGGCCACATCCTGGCCGAAGTCGGCGACCACGAGGGCGTCGCTGTGGCTGAGTTGGACTTCGAGTATCAGGAGCGGCTCAGGCGAGAATTGCCGGCGTTGGATCATCGACGTCTCTAGCAAGGGGTCGAGTGAGAGCTGGGGGCGCGAGGCGAGGGAACATGTGCGGCGGACGTGCGCTTACGCGTCGCGCTGCGCGCGCCGCACGGGCGCACTCGGCATCGCGCTGGCATCGCGCCTACGGCGCGAGCGCGCTCTGACGCCGCCGCACATATTCCCTCGCCTCGCTTCCGCTCTGACTTCCCCGCAACCGAGAAGCCAACGACGAACACGCTTGGCGTCTGGCGCAAGGACGGAACGAGCGAGCGAGGTGGGGGAATGCGGGGGGCGGCGTCGGAGCGCGCTCGCGGCGTAGCCGCGATGCCAGCGCGATGCGAGCGGCCCCGTGCGGCGCCGAAGGCGACGCGTAAGGCCGCGTCCGCCCCCCGCGTTCCCCCGCCTCGCGACCCAGCTCGTTCTTACGAAGTTACGACGATTTCTTATAGGCGCGACCGGCCAAGATGACGCGCCTGTGCGGGTGCTCAGAGTCGCTCGGGGGGGCGATGACGTCGAGCTTGATGACGTCGGCGCCGAGGGCCTTGGCTTTGCGGCGGAGCTCGGCGTTCGCCGTCACGGCGGCGTCGACGATATCGTTGGTGCTGGTGGTGGCTTCGATGCGGCCGACGAACTTGTAGCGCGCGGCCGACGGGCGCTTGCCGACGATCTTGATCGCCGAGCCGAGCTCCTTCGGCTTGGGCGCTTCCTTGGCGGTCGCGACCTGGCCGTCGCCGGCTTCGCTCGGCGTCGCCGGACGCTGCGCGTGCTTCGAAGAGGCACAACCTGCGAGGGACGCGCCCACGACGATCACCGTCAGCCAGTTACGCATGTGCGGGCTTATACGACAGGGGGGCGTCCCCTGGCAAGCGATCCGCGTCACCGCAGCCGCAGCGCGCGGCTATGTCGCTGGAATCAGGCGCGCTCGAGGATGGCCGCGGCCCCCATACCGCCGCCGATGCACATGGTGACGACGCCGTAGCGCCCACCGCGACGCGCGAGCTCATTGAGCACCGTGAGCGCCAGGCGCGTGCCCGAGACTCCAAGCGGATGGCCGAGCGCGATGGCGCCGCCGTTGACGTTCAGCTTCTCCGGGTCGACGCCGAGCTCCCGCGCGCAGTAGAGCGACTGCGCCGCGAAGGCCTCGTTGAGCTCGAAGAGGTCGATGTCCTTGATCTCGAGCCCGGCCAGCTTGAGCACCTTTCGCACCGCCGGGACCGGCCCGATGCCCATGATCTCGGGCGGCACGCCGGCGACGGCGAACGCGCGGAACCAGCCGAGCGGCTTGACGCCGAGCTGCTTGACCCGCGCCCCCGAGGCGACGACGACCGCGCCGGCGCCGTCGGTGAGCGGCGACGAGTTGCCCGCCGTGACCGAGCCCGTGGGATCGAACGCGGGCCGCAACGTCGACAGCTTCTCGAGCGTCGTGTCGCTGCGCGGATACTCGTCCTTGGCCACCGTGATGTCGGTGAGCTTGCCCTCGCCATCGAACACCTGGGTCTTGATGGCGAAGATCTCCGCATCGAGCCGCCCTGCCGCCTGGGCCGCCGTCGCGCGCTGATGCGAGCGCAGCGCGAACGCATCCTGGTCGGCGCGCGAGACGCCGAACTTGCGCGCCACGTTCTCGGCGGTGACGCCCATCGGCGTATAGACCGCGGGCAGCCTCTCGACCACGTCGGGGTTGAGCGAGGGCTTGTTGCCGCTCATCGGAATCATCGACATGCTCTCGACGCCGCCGGCGACGCCGACCTCGTAGGCGCCTGCCGAGATGCGGTCGGCGACGAGCGCGATCGACTGCACGCCCGAGCTGCAGAAGCGGTTGATGGTCATGCCCGGGACGTCGATGGGCAGGCCGGCCGCGAGCGCCGCGATGCGCGCCACGTTCATGCCCTGCTCCGCCTCGGGCATGGCGCAACCGAGGATGACGTCCCCGATCTCCGCGCCGTCGACTCCGGAGCGCTTGACCGCTTCCTCGATCACCAGCTGCGCGAGGGTGTCGGGACGGGTGTCTTTGAAACCGCCCTTGTTGGCGCGGGCGAATGGCGTGCGAACGCCGGCAACGATGGCAACGTCATGCATCGGCATGGTTAGTTCCTCAACGGCTTGTTGTTCATGAGCATGTACTGCATGCGCTCGCGGGTCTTCTCTTCGCCGGTCAGCGACAAGAACGCCTCGCGCTCGAGGTCCAGGATCTGCTGCTCGTGCATGCGCACCGACGGCGCGGTCTGACCGCCAGAGAGCACCCACGCGAGCTTGGAGCCGACGATTACGTCGTGCGCCGAGATCTGATGCGCTTCGTGCATCATCTGGAGCGTCGAACGTAAGGTCGCGTAGCCCGACGCGCCCGGCAGACGCATCGTGCGGTGGCGTGGCGGTCGATAGCCCGCGCGCGCCATTCCGAGCGCCGTCTGCTTGGCGTCGCTGAGCAGGAAGTCGCGGTTGAAGGAGACGCCGTCCGACTGGGAGAGCATGCCCATGGCGCGCGCCTCCTCGGCCGACATCGACACCTTGCCGAGCGCGATCTGCATGAAGATCTTCTTCACCATGACGAACGGATCGGCGTCGTCGGGATAGGCGTCGAGGTGGCGGGCCAGCAGCTCCTTACAGCCGCCGCCGGCCGGGATGAGCCCGACGCCCGCTTCGACGAGGCCCATGTAGAGCTCGGCCGAGGCGCGTGCGGCCGCCCCGTGCATGGCGATCTCGGCGCCGCCGCCCAGCGCGAGGCCGAACGGCGCGGTCACCGTCGGGACGTGGGCGTAGCGCAGGCGCATGAGCGCGTCCTGCAGCTGGCGCGTCATGTCCTCGATCGCCTTCCAGTTGCCCTGCCCCGCCGCCATGAGCACGAGGAAGATGTTGGCGCCGGCCGAGAACGCGGTGGTGTCGTGGTTGCCGACGACGAGGCCGTCGAACTGCTTCTCGGCGAGGTCGACGCTCTTGTAGAGCGCGGCGATGACGTCGGCGTCGATGGCGTTCATCTTCGTGTGCAGCTCGAGGCAGGCGATGCGATCGCCGATGTCGTAGAGGGTCGCGCCGTCGTTCTCGAAGACCACGCCGCCCTTCTTGCGCGCGGCCGGGAGCGAGAGCTCGCGCGGGGAGGTCGGCACCGGTTTGGCCGACTTCGACGTCACGTCCCAGTAGCTGCCGTCGCTGTAGAAGCTCGTGCGACCCGACTTGACCATCTCGGCGACCCACGGCGCCGGCTGGATGCCGAGCTTGGCCATCTCGTCGAGGCCGTGCTGCACGCCGATGGCGTCCCAGGTCTCGAACGGCCCGACGTCCCAGCCGAAGCCCCAGCGCATGCCGCGGTCGATGTTGACGAGGTCGTCGGCGATCTCCCCGATGCGGTTCGACGAGTAGGCGAGCGTCGCGTAAGTGACCTTGCGCGCCAGATCGGCGGCGCGATCGTCGCCGGCGAGGATCTTGCGGATGCGCTCGCCGACGTCGCTGACGCCCTTGGTCGCGCCCACCGACGCGAACTTGGTCTTCTGCTGCGGGCGGTACTGCATGGTCTTGAAGTCGAGGGTGACGATGCCCTCGGGCGTCTTCTTCATGAAGCCGCCGCCGGTCTTGTCGCCGAGCATCTTCTTCTCGGCCATCTGGTTGAGGAGCACGGGCACGTGGAAGTCTTCGCGGCGCTCGTCGCCCGTGAGCGACTCGTAGCAGTTGTTGGCGACGTGGATGATGGTGTCGAGGCCGACGACGTCGGCGGTGCGGAAGACGGCCGACTTGGGGCGGCCCATCGGCGAGCCGAAGATCGCGTCGACCTCTTCGATGGTGTAGCCGCCGTCGATGGCGAGCTTGATGAGGTGCATCATGGCGAAGACACCGATGCGGTTGGCGACGAAGTTCGGCGTGTCCTTGCCGAACACGATGCCTTTGCCGAGGACGTCCTGGCCGAAGCGCGCGACCTTGTCGGCGATGGCCGGGTCGGTGTCCTTGCCCGAGATGATCTCGAGCAGCTTCATGTAGCGGACCGGGTTGAAGAAGTGGGTCACGAGGAAGCGCTTGCGCATCGAGGGCGAGCGCCCTTCCATCATGTTGGCGATGGGGAGGCCCGAGGTGTTCGAGGCGACGATGGTGTGCTCGGCGAGGAGCGGCTCGAGCTTGGCGAAGAGCGCCTTTTTGACCGCGAGATCCTCTTTGACCACCTCGATGACGAGGTCGGTCTTGCCGGCCTTGTCGAGATCGTCCTCGAGGTTGCCGACCGAGATCAGATCGGCATCGCGCGCGGTGAAGAACGCAGCGGGCTTGGACTTCAGCGCCCTGTCCTTGCCGCCCTGCGCGAACGCGTTGCGCCCGCCTTTCCCGTCGGGGGGAACGATGTCGAGTAGGAGTACCTCGATGCCCGCGCCGGCGAGATGCGCGGCGATCCCCGACCCCATGACACCCGCTCCCAGGACTGCGACCTTCTTGAACTCAGCCATTAATTTTCCCTCTGTTGCGTTGGGCTATGCTGCTGGTTTCGACTTCGCCTTCGGGTTTGATCGATCGCGCCGATGATGCTTGAGCTCGCTGGCGCGCACGCGGACCGGCAAGATGACCATCGGATAACCGGCGAACTGCAGCCGGTGCTGGATGGCGTAGGCGGTCTCGTTGTGCAGGATGCGGTGGTACCACTTGCGCTCCTCGAAGATCAGCTTCCCCGAGAAGAACATGACGTTGGCGAATTCCTTGGCGACGTCCAAGCATAGCTTGGATGCTTCGTCGACGATGTCGGTGCCGACCGACATGCGATATTCCGCCGACAGTCCGAGGCGGCGTGCCAGGCCGACATACTGGCCGAGCGAGTCGCGCGTCTGACTCTTGAGCTTGTCGACCTCGCTGGCGCCCTTGAAGTTGCCCGAGTCGATGACTCCGACCGACACGAAGACCATGTTGGCGAAGTGGTTCGGGAACATACGGAGCAGCGTCAGGACGGAGTGGACGCCGAGCCCGCCGTAGTTGCCGGACAAGAGGACGGCCGTGGGCTTGGTCGGATCGACCGGGCCGAGCTCTTCGCGGTGCGACGACAGCGGCAGATCGCGGAAGAGGGCATCGAGGTGCGAGAGCGACCGCCGCACCGAGCCGTAGTGGCGGCGGATGAGGAAGCAGAGCACCACGAGCGCGGTGGTGACGAGCAGGGTCACCCAGCCGCCCTCGATGAACTTCTCGAGGACGACGACGACGAGGATGACCGCGCACATGACGAAGCCGATGCTGAAGAGGACGGTCTGCCCCTTCCAGTTGGGATGCTCGGCGCGGTGCTTGGTGAAGAAGCGGACCATGCCCGCTTCGGACAGGAGGAACGTGAGAAAGACGTTGATCGAGTACATGACGACGAGCGTCGAGACGTGGCCGCCGGTGTAGAAGAGCGCGGCCAGCGCGGCTGAGCCCATGAGCAGCACGCCGTTCTGCGTCGTGAGTCGGTCGGAGAGCGCCGAGAGGCGATGCGGCAGCCACGAGTCGGCAGCCATGTTGGCGAGCACGCGCGGGCCGCCGATGAAGCCGGCCTGCGCGGCGACGAACAGGAGCACCGCCTCGGCGAAGAGCGTGGTGATGACGAAGACCTTGCCGATGGGGATGGGGCCGAGGTGCCAGTGGCCGCCGAGCGATTCGGCGAGCACCGCGTTCATGGTCTTGCCCTCGACGTGCTGGACGTCGAAGAGGAGGTACGCCAGGAGAATGCCGCCAGCGACGAGGGCGAGCGAGATGGCCATGTAGACCATGGTCCGCTTGCCGGTCTCGACGCGCGGCTCGCGCATGAGCGACAGGCCGTTGGAGACCGCCTCGATGCCGGTATAGGTACCGCCGCCGAGCGAGTAGGCGCGGAAGAAGAGCAGCGCCATGCCGCCGAGGCCGAGCGTGGTCAGGCCGTCGTGGAAGCCGTCTTTGACCTGGTGGGCGACGGCAGGCAGCTCGTGCGCATGCAGCACCAGGCCGCCGCCGATGAGGATGGTGTGCGTGACGAGGAAGATGAGGAAGAACGGCGTCAACGCCAGGACCGACTCTTTGACGCCGCGCAAATTGACGACGGTGAGCAGGATGAGGACGGCGACCTCGGTCTGGAAGCGGTGGACGATCCAGGGATGCGGCAGGAAGCTGAAGATGGCGTCGACGCCGGAGGCGACCGAGACAGTGATGGTGAGGACGTAGTCGACCAGGAGCGCCGAGCCGGAGACGACGCCGACGCGCGACCCGAGCAGCTGCGTGGCGACGAGGTAGCCGCCGCCACCCGCTGGGAATTGCTCGATGATGCTCGAATAGGACCACGAGATGACGAGGACCGTGACCGCGGTGGCGAGGGCCAGCGCGACGGCGAGGTAGGTGTGCGCGCCGAGCGCGCGGAACGCCTCCTCGGGACCGTACGCCGACGACGAGAGACCGTCTGCGCCGAGGCCAACCCAGGCGAGGAACGGGATCAGCGCCATCCGGTGGTAGATCCCGGGATCGCGGATGTCCTTGCGGCGGCCGAGGAAGATCCTCGACAGGACGTTGGCCATTGCGCGTGAAGCTAGCGGAGCGGCGCGTCAAATACAAGCCGACAGCCCCCAGGCGACAGCAGACAGCCCTGGCACGGACCCTGCTCCAACCGCGCGCGTGAGCCAACGCAAAGAGGAACGAGTTGCCAGCCGCCAGGTCGTCCGCTACCACGTGCTGGAGGTCGAAGGCGAGAAGCTGAACATCGCGCGGATCGGCACCACGCTGGCGGCGGACGTGTCCCAAAGCGGCATGTTCCTCGCCCACGCGTCGCTAAACGCGGGCGCGCACGTGCATTTCTACTTCGAGCTGCCGGGCGGGTACATCGAGGCGGTCGGCAAGGTCGTGCACAACCAGCATCGCGTCGACGCGGGCGGCGTAGCGCGGCCGGGCGCCGGCGTGCGGTTCATTCGCATGAGCGATAGCGACCGCAGCCGCTTGGAAGACTACCTGGCCGGCCGCTCGGGCAGCCACCGCTCTCCGAAATCCGGAACCTTCGACCTGCGCGGCTAGGCTCGGCGTGTCGATCGTGCACACCTCGTAGCGCGTCCCGAACGTCGACGCGGCCGACGTCCGCTTTCGATTACTTTTTCTCTTTCTTCTCGTGCCGCCGCGCGTCGACTTTCTGCTGGAGCTTTTCGACGCGCTCTTTGAGCGAGGCGATCTCCTTGTCGATGGGCGCGCGCACCTTGGCGACGGCGGCTTTGACGCCCTCGTCGATCTTGCGTTCGAACTCTTCGCGGTTCTTCTTCACGCGGGTCATGATCTCGACGGCCAGGTTGGCGTCGGGGGCGAGACCGAGCGATTCGTAGAATCGCTTCTGCACCTCGGCCTCCGCGGCGGATACGGCGCCGGTCAGGGTGAGCCAAACTTCGCGCATCGCCGCGATGGGCGTGCGTTTGGATTCTTTTTCGTCGGCCATTGGGAGCTTGACTTACGCGCTGTGTCAACGGCTGTCAAGTCAGTCGTGCGCTCCGCCGTCGCCGCGTGGGACGTCGAACGCCTTGAACATCTGCTCCGCGGCGGTGCCGCAGCGCGCCTTCATGACGATGACCGCGCCGAGCAGCACGGCCAGGATGAGGATGCGCACCACCTGCGCCGTCGGAAACGCCGGTGGACGAGCCATCAGGCGTCGAGCGAGAGATCGCGCAAGCGGACGCGCACGCGCCGGACGCCGCGGAACGTATCGACCTCCGGGATGAAGGCGGCGCGCACGCGCGAGCCGGTGCCGGGGTCGCGATCGGCGAACCAGAAGCCGATGCCGTCGCGGGCGTGAAGGCCGTCGCGCAGGGTGACCTGGAGGTGGCGCTCGCCGACGACGCGGGCTCGCTCGAGCGTCATGCCGCGCGTGGCCAGCACCGGCTCGGGGTTGCCCATGCCGAACGGCTCCATGCGGCCGAGCTCTTCGGCGAGCAGCTCGTCGACGGCGTCGAGCGCGATCTCGGCATCGACGCCCAGCGCCACCGACGGAGGCGTGTCGCCGAACGTGACGCGCGCGGCGGCCGACAGGCGGGTGCGCAGCTCGCCGACGTGGCGCGCCTCGATGGTGAGACCGGCGGCGGCGGCGTGGCCGCCGTAGCGAACGAGCAGATCCTCGGAGCCGCGCAGCGCCTGGTGCAGATGGAAGCCACCGACGGTGCGGGCCGAGCCACGGCCGATCGCGGTGGCGCCGGCACCGTCGAGCGCGATGCACAGGGCGGGACGGCCGAAGCGATCGACCAGCTTGGCGGCGACGATGCCGACGACGCCGGCGTGCCAGCCCTCGCCCGCCGTCACGATGACGCCGTCCGGCTGCGCCTCGGCCTGCTGCAGCGCTTCGACGAGGACGCGCTCCTGGATGGCGCGGCGCTCGAGGTTGGCGGTCTCGCAGATGGCGGCGCGCGCGTCGGCGTTCGAGGCGTCGGCGAGCAGGAGATCGAGGGCCGGCTGCGCGTCGCCGAGGCGGCCGGGGGCGTTGAGGCGCGGCGCCAGGCGCATGCCGATGTCGGCGGCGCGCTGCACGCCGTCGTCGAGGCCGGCGATGCGGCACAGCGCCGCCAGGCCGGGGCGCGGATCGGTGCGCAGCTTGGTGAGGCCGTGATGCACGAGGATGCGGTTCTCGTCGGTGAGCGGCGCCAGATCGGCGACGGTGCCGACGGCGACCAGATCGACGAGCGCACGCGGATCGGGCAGGTGTGGCCAGCCGCCGTCGCGCAGCCGCGTGCGCAGCGCCGCGGCCAGATAGAAGGCGACGCCGACGGACGCGAGCCCCTTGAAGGGGAAGCGGCAGGACGGCTGGTGCGGGTTGATGAGCGCCAGCGCCTCGGGGTCGCGGTCGGGGACCTGGTGGTGGTCGACGACGATGACGTCGACGCCGCGCGCGCGGGCGGCGGCGAGCGCCTCGTGATCGGAGGTGCCGCAGTCGCAGGTGACCACGACCGCGCAGCCGGCGTCGGCGAAGCGGCCGGCGTCTTCGGTGCCGAAGCCGTAGCCGGCGTCGCGGCGGGCGACGCGCGCGACCACGCGGCCGCCGGCGTCGCCGAGAAAGCCCGCCAGGAGCGCGCAGCTGGTGACGCCGTCGACGTCGTAGTCGCCGAAGACACCGACGGTCTCGCCGGTGCGGACGGCGCGCGTCAGTCGCTCGACGGCGACGGCGAAGCCGGCCATCGGCAGCTCGCCGTCGGGGCGGCGCAGCTCGGAGAGGCGCGGGGCGAGGTAGCGGCGCGCGCGCTCGGGATCGACGATGCCGCGGTTGAGGAGCAGCTGCGCGGTCACCGGTGAGACCGAGAGCGCGACGGCCAGCGCGCGCGCGCGCTCGGGGTCAGCGGCGCTGAGCGTCCACCCGATCGGCCACGCGACATCGCCCATGACGGACTGCATATCCCGGCGACAGGATCGGATGGCAGCTTGTATCTCGCAATTTTTCTATTCGAGGACGACGGCGGTCTTGAGGCGGTCGTGATCGAGCGTCAGGAGCGCCGTGCCACCGGGGCCAACCTCTTCGAGCTTGTCGGTGTCGAGGCGGATGGCGCGCGAGCCGACGGGGACGTGGACCATCCAGACCGACAAGTCACCGTCGAGCGCACGGCGAGCGAACTCGCAGTCGTCGAAGACCATGCGCAGGCGATCGAGCGTGTCGCCGCGCTTGCCCTCGCGCGAATACATGCGGCCCTTCTCGTCGGTCGAGAGCGTGTGCGACTTGGCGTAGGTGCGTTGGCCCTTGGTAGAGCCGGCGGTGTTGGCGCAGCCGCCGACCGAGAGCGCGACGGTGATGGCGACGGTGATGCTGAGGCTGATGGCTGAGAGCGGGCGGCCGACAGCCGTCATCGCCACCTAGACCGGCGCCTTCTTGCTCGAGTTCGGTTTGCCGGGGTTCTTCTTCAGGTCCTTGCCCTCGGGCTTGAAGAAGCGGCGGTTGAGCCAGATGAGGATCGGCGCCGCGACGAAGATCGAGGAGTAGGTGCCGACGATGACGCCGACGTTCATGGCGAACGCGAAGTCGCGGATGACGCCCGTGCCCCAGATGTTCATCGCCAGCGTCACGAAGAACACCGTCGCCGAGGTGAGGATGGTACGCGACAGGGTCTCGTTGATCGACGTGTTGACCAGGCGGTCGAACTTCTTGTCGCGCATGCGCGACGCGTTCTCGCGAATACGATCGAAGACGACGATGGTGTCGTTCATCGAATATCCGATGACGGTCAAGATGGCCGCGATGGTCGTGAGCGAGAACTCGCGATAGGTGATGGCGAAGGCGCCCATGACCAGGATGGCGTCATGGAGCAAGGCCGCGACGGTGCCGGGGCCGTAGCGGAAGTCGAAGCGCACCGCGATGTAGACCATGATGCAGACGATGGCGAAGAGCAGCGACTTGATGCCGTCGTCGCGCAGCTCGGCGCCGGCCTTGGCGCCGACCGACTCGACCGACGGCACGGACAGGACCGCGCCCTCCCCCAGGCCCTTCTCCAGGGCCGCTTTGACCTCGACGTCCAGGCCGACCAGGATGACCTCGAAGACGTTCTCCTCGGGCCGCCCGTAGCGCTGCACGGTGTTCTGCTGCACGCCCTGCGACTTGAAGACCTCGATGACCTCACTGGGCTCGACGTTCTTGTTGAAGCGGATGTAGATCTTGTCGCCGCCCTCGGAGAAGTCGAACTTCTTGACCGCGTCGGCGCCGAAGCGCGTGCGGAAGGCAGCCTCGAGCTCCTGCACCTTCTTCTCCGACACCGGCGAGACGGCGCCGAAGCGAAGGAAGTAGAGGTTGGGCAGCCCGGTCCCCTTGACCCGGACGACCTCGGCGTCGTGGAAGCCGCCCGACTGCATGGCGGCGCGAATCTTCGCCGGGTCCTTCTCGCCGCTGAACTGCACCTGCATCTCGGTGCCGCCGCGGAAGTCGATGCCGTAATTGAGCGTGTGGCCGCGCCAGTAGTGGTTGATCGGCAGCATCGCGAGCGACACCGTGATCAACACCAGCGAGATGGCCAGGAGCAGATTCATCCGCCCCACGAACTCGAAGTTGTGGTTGGGCTTGATGAGCTCGAAGAACTTGTGCTTGGGCTTGTTTTCGTTCGCCATGGCGGGCCTCAGATCGACAAAGTCGCCGCCTGGCGACGGTTGACGAGGTAGTCGAACATCGAGCGCGACAGCCAGACCGACGTGAAGAGGTTGGCGATGATGCCGATGATGAGCGTGACCGCGAACCCGCGAATGGGGCCCGTCCCGTAGGAGTACAGAACGATGCCGGCCACGAGGTTGGTGACGTGCGCGTCGAAGACGGTCCAGAAGGCTCGGCCGAAGCCGGCCTCGACGGCGCCGCGCGCGGACTTGCCGGCGCGGAGCTCTTCACGGATGCGCTCGTAGATGATGATGTTGGCGTCCACGGCCATACCGACCGTGAGCACGACACCGGCGATGCCGGGCAAGGTCAACGTGGCACCGAGCGCCGCCAGGACCGCGAGCTGGTAGACGATGTTGAGGATCATGGCGATGTTCGCGATGAGCCCGGACACCCGGTAGTAGATCAGCATGAAGAAGATGACGACGAGCGAGCCGACGAGCATCGAGAACTTGGCCTTGTCGACCGCGTCCTTGCCCAGCGTCGGACCGACCTGCGTCTCGAACGTCTTCTTGAGCGGCGCCGGCAGCGCGCCGGTCTTGAGCACCGCCACCAGGTCCTTGGCTTCGTTCTGCAGCTGGAAGGTGTCCTGGTAGCCGCCCATGGTGATGCGGGCGCGCCCGCCGCCGATGCGGCCTTCGATCACCGGCGCCGAGTTCACCTTCTCGTCGAGGATGATGGCCATCTTGCGGCCGATGCTGTTGGCGGTCGCCTTCTCGAAGAGGTTGGCGCCTTCGTGGTCGAACTGCAGGCTGACCTCGGGGCGACCGGTCTGCTGATCCCAGGTCTGGTCGGCGTCGGTGATGTACTGGCCGGTGAGCTCGGCGCGACGATGCAGATAGTAGGTGCGCCAGGTCTTCTCGGCGCCGGTAGCCGCGCCGTCCTCGTCCTTGAGCTCTTTCTGCTCGTAGGCGATCTCGTGATCGTTCGGGACCTGATCGTCCTTCGGCAGCGACGAGAGGAAGCGCTCGATCTCGGCCTTGTTCTTGTCGCGCAGATAGACGTCGGAGTGCGGCGTGCCCGAGTCCTTCTCGCTCCAGCCGTCGTGCGCGACCTCGATGCCGGGGAACTCCGCCTTCTTGGCGGTGGCGATGCCGGCGAGCTTCTTCATGTACTCGGAGCCGTCGTCGGCCATCTTGAACTCGAGCTGCGCGGTGCGGCCAATCTGCCGCTTGACGCGCTCGAAGTCGTCGGGCTTCAGGCCCGGCAGCTCGACGACGATGTCGTTGCCCTTGCGGATGATGGTCGGCTCCGAGACCGCCAGCTTGTCGACGCGGTTGCGGATGGTCTCGACGCCCTGACGGACGGCGTAGTCGCGCAGCTCGTCGACGTAGTCCTGGTCGATGCGCAGCTTGACCTCGCCCTTGGCGAGGTCGCGCGACTCCTCGTACAGGTTCTTGCGATAGTCCTTCAAGAACTCGCGATCGAGCTTCTTGGCCTCGTTGGGATCCTTGAACGTGAAGATGATCTCGTCACGTCCGGCGCGGTCGACCTTCACGTCCTTGACGTGCTTGTCGCGGCGGAGACGCTCCTCGAGGTCGCCGGAGAGGCGGTCCGCCTTGTCGCTGACCGCCTTGTCGACCTGCACTTCGTAGACGAGGTGCAGCCCGCCCTGAAGGTCGAGGCCGAGGAGGATCTTGTTGTGGATGTGCTTCTTCACCCATCCCGGCAGCTGCTCGTCTTTACCGAGCCAGCTTGCGATGGTGGGCGTGAGGAAGACCACCGCGACGACGGTGAGAAGCGTGTACGAAAGGACGCGATAGACCCAGGAACGGTCCATGAAACCTCGTTACTTCTTTTCGGGTTCGGTCGTGGTGGCAGCGGCGCCGGGCGCCTTGCCGGAGACAGACGAGCGCAGCACCTTGATGCGCACCTTCTCCTGAACTTCGAGCGTGACGGTGTTGTCGGTCAATCCGCTGATGCGGCCGATGACCCCGCCGGAGGTGACCACGTCATCGCCCTTCTTGAGCGACTTGAGCCACGAATCCTGCTCTTTCTGCTTCTTCTGCTGCGGGCGGATCAAGATGAAGTAGAACACCGCGATCATCATGATCATGAACATCGGCATCGATCCAGCTCCACCGCCGCAGAGCGCGCCGAGCGGACCACCCGGAGCCGGGCTGCCCGGAGCTTGCGTCGCGCCGTTGCCCGCGGGCGGGCCTGCCGACGGCGGAGCGGCCGACGGCGGTGGCGCTGCCGGCGGCGCGGCCGAGGGTGGAGCGGCCGAGGGCGGCGGCGACGCTTGCATGAGAAGAGTCTGGACCATGGGGTGGGCGTGTACCGCGAGTACCCCCTTTGGTCAACTAAATCTTGAAATTGCCTCACTCGCGAAGGCGGGATAGCGGCCCTCTAGAATCGCGTTTCGAGCCTTGTGGGTAAGCTCCAAATAGAAATGGAGATTGTGCAGCGTGGCGGCGCGGGCGAAGAGGATTTCCCCGCAGGCGTGCAAATGGCGTAGGTAGGCGCGCGAGAAGGTCTTGCAGGTCTCGCAGCTGCAATCGGGATCGGGCGGCGAGAGATCCATTTTATATTTGGCGTTGGAGATGACCAGCTTGCCCTTCCAGGTGAAGAGCTGGCCGTTGCGGGCGTTGCGGGTCGGCATGACGCAGTCGAACATGTCGATGCCGGCGCCGATGGCGGTAAGGAGGTCGCGCGGGGTGCCGACGCCCATGAGGTAGCGCGGCTTGTCGGCGGGGAGGCGATGGGCGACCTCGTCGAGCAGCTGGTACATGATCGGGATCGGTTCGCCGACGGAGAAGCCGCCGAGGGCGAAGCCGTCGAAGGGCATGGGGCAGAGCTCCTCGAGGTGGCGCAGGCGCAGATCGAGGTGGGCGCCGCCCTGGACGATGCCGAAGCGCTGCTGGCCGGGGGCGCGCGGGGCGGGCAGGCAGCGCGCGGCCCAGCGCGTGGTGCGCTCCATGGCCTCGATGACGATCTCGCGGCCGGCGTCGCCGGGCGGGCAGTGGTCGAAGGCCATGGCGATGTCGGAGCCGAGGGTCGCCTGGATCTCCATCGAGATCTCGGGCGTGAGGTTGCGCGGCGAGCCGTCGACGGGCGAGCGGAAGACGACGCCGTCCTCGGTGAGCTTGGAGAGCTGCGAGAGCGAGAAGACCTGGAAGCCGCCCGAGTCGGTGAGCATCGGGCGCGGCCAGCCGGCGAGGCGGTGCAGGCCGCCGTGCGCGGCGATGACCTCGAGCCCGGGGCGGAGCCACAGGTGGTAGGTGTTGCCGAGGATGATGCGGGCGCCGAGCTCCTCGAGCTCCCGCGGGGTCATGGCCTTGACCGAGCCGTAGGTGCCGACGGGCATGAAGATGGGCGTCGGCACCTCGCCGTGCGCGAGCGTCAGCGTGGCGGCGCGCGCCTTACCGTCGGTGGCTTGGACGGTGAAGCTCATCGCGCGGCCGCCGAGAGGAGCATGGCGTCGCCGTAGCTGTAGAAGCGGTAGCCGCGCGCGACCGCGTCGTCGTAGGCGGCGAGGATGCGCTCGCGACCGGCAAAGGCAGCGACGAGAATGAGCAACGAGGAGCGCGGCAGATGGAAGTTGGTCAGCATCATGTCGACGGCGGCGAAGCGGTGGCCGGGTTGGATGAAGATGGAGGTCACGCCCTCCCCTGCCCGCACGATGCCGTCCTGGGCGGCGGCGGCCTCGAGCGTGCGCACCACGGTGGTGCCGACGGCGACGATGGGCTTGTGCGCGGCGCGGTTCTCGGCGATGGCGCGCGCGGTCGCGTCGGAGACGGCGTAGCGCTCGGCGTGCAGCGCCAGACCTTCGAGCTCATCGGCGCGCAGCGGCGCGAAGGTGCCGGGGCCGACGTGGAGCGTGATGCTCGCGCGACCGATGCCGCGCGCGTCGAGGGCGGCCAAGAGCTCGGGCGTGAAGTGCAGGCCCGCGGTCGGCGCAGCGACGGCGCCGCGCTCGCGCGCGAAGACGGTTTGATAGCGCTCGCGGTCGGCGTCGTCGGGCTGGTCGCGCTTGATGTACGGCGGCAGCGGCACCTCGCCGTGACGGTCGAGATAGGCGTCGAGGTCGCCGCCGAAGCGGACGTCGACGTATTCGCCGCGCACCGAGAGCACCTCGGCCGACGGGGCATTGTCGCCGGCGAGCGTCAGCGGACCGGGGCGGATCGGCTTCGAGGCGCCGCCGATGCAGCGCCAGTCGCCGTCGCCGAGCGGCTCGCACAGGAGCAGCTCGACCTTGCCGCCGGTCGGCTTGGTCGCGCGCAGTCGCGCCGGGATGACGCGCGTGTCGTTGACCACGAGGAGCGCACCGGAAGGCAAGAGCGACGGGAGATCGCGGACGAGGTGGTGATCGGAGGTGCCGGTCGCGCCATCGAGGACGTAGAGGCGCGCGTCGTCGCGGCGCGGCAAGGGCGCCTGCGCGATGCGGTCGGCCGGCAGCTCGAAATCGAAGTCGGATGCGCGCGTCATCGTCTTGGGGGTCGAGGTGCAGTGCTATAACACGGCGATGCTGCGACGCTACCTCGTGGCTGCGCTGCCGCTGCTCGTGGCCGCGCAGGCTCCGCCACCGCCGCCGTGGGCCGAAGCGCGTGGAGATCTCGACGGCGACGGCAAGGTGGAGCGCGCGCGCCTCGAGCGCGACGGCAGCCTCGTCGTCGAGGCGAGCGACGGGCACGAGCTGTACAAGGTCGCGCTGCCCGACGCGCGCCGGATCGAGCGCGCCGAGCTGCGCTTCGTCGCCGTCGAAGAGCGGGTGGTGGTGGTGCACGCGCGGGCGCAGCTCGGGCGCGGCCAGGCGACCGAGGTGGTGGTCGCCGGCGGCAAGCCCATCTTCGTCGGACGCACGGGGCCGCGCGGTGACGGCGATCGCATCGACCGGCTGCGGGTCGACGACGGCGGCGTGGTGCGCTGGCAGACGACGCCGGGGTTCACCCGCTGCGACGGCGACGACATGCTGTTCCCCGAGCGCTGGGATTTCGCGAGCGGCCGTTTTCGCGGCGTCACCGTCGAGCCGCCGCCGGGTCGGCCGCTGCGGGCGTCGACCTCCACGCCGGCGGGCGTGAGCGGGCCGCCGCTCGGGCTGTTCCACTTCGTGGCCTCGTCGGTCGATGCATCGGGTACGCGCGCGGCCGATCAGCTGGCCGCGCCGCGCGAGCTGGAGGATGGCGTCGCGTCGACGGTGTGGCACGCCGGCGCCGGTGCCGCGGCGCGCGGTGCGTGGGCGACGGCGAAGGTCAAGACGGCGCAATCGCCGACGCGAATCACGAACGTGCAGATCGTCGGTGGCGCCGATGCGCCCAGGTCGGTGGTGCTGGTGCTGGGGCCATCGTCGGATCAGCATTTCACCGTCGCCGTCGGACCGGGTGCGCGCTGGGTGACGCTGCCGGAGGGCGCGGCGACGCAGTGCCTGTCGGTCGTCGTGGCCGAGCCGGGCGCGCGCGGCAACACGCTCGCCGAGGTCGCCATCTACACCGACGCCGATGGTGCGGGCGGCCTCGAGCGGCTGGTCAAGACGGTCGCGGAGCTGGGACCCGACACCGACGCGGCGGCGCATCTGCTGGTCGGGCGCGGCGTGGCGGCGGCGCGCGCGATCGAGGCGATGTTGCCGGCGACCCACGGTCAGGGACGGCGGCGGCTCCTGCAGGTGCTGGCCGAGATCGGCTCCGAGGGGTCGGCGCCGGCGCTCGGCAAGGCGATGGAGACGGCGGAGGCGGAGGACCGCGCCCTGCTCGTCCGCGTGCTGGCGAAGCTCGGGCCGGCCGGCGTGCGCGAGGCGGTGCGCATCTTCGGCGACGGATCGCAGACACCGGAGGCGCGGGCCGACGCAGCGACGGTGCTGGGACTGCGCGGCGACGATGCGACGGCGGCCGATGCGCTCCTGCAGGGAGCGGGTCGCGGCGAGGCCGCGGTGCGGGTGGCGACGATGAAGGCGCTGGCCGCGGTGTACGCGCGCACGCCCGAGCGGGTCGAGATCGCGCTGGCGCAAGGTGGCCCCGACGGCGACGCGCAGGTAGGCGATCTGGCGCGCGCGATCTCGCTCGGCGGCGCGCGCGTGCGGCCCGAGGGCGCGGCGGCGGTGGCGCGGGCGTTTGGAGCGGCGCGGAGCTTCGAGCTCAAGCTTCGCCTGGTGCGCGCGATGGGCGCGCTGCACGACGGCGCGGTGG
>JAQBQH010000198.1 GCA_028287105.1 Myxococcales bacterium | reverse complement strand
GTGCTCCTCCATCGGGGCCGCCCAGGTCGCGCTGCGCGCGACGCGGCCCCTCTACGCCGCCGGGAGGTCGCCTCACTGCGTCCGCTCTTGTGCGCCGGGTACCAGGGCGCTCTCTCGCTCATTTGCCACGTGCCCGACGCGCAGAGCGGAGGTAGTAAGGCGCGCTGCCGGCGGCGTAAAGGACCCGCGTCGCGCGCAGCGCGACAACAGCGGGTCCGCTGGAGGAGCACGCCGCGCAGCGGCGACTGCGACGGATTCCGACGCCGGCAGCGCGCCTTGCTACCTCCGCGACCCCAGCCGTCTTTTCGCTTAACTCACCGGCATTGCGGCTAGCCGCCGCGGGCCGGCTAGAGGCGGTTTTCGCGACGGTGGAGCATGCGGTCGATGTTCTCGCGATGCCGCCACAAGATGAGCACCAACATGACGCCCGACAGGATGACGTAGGCGCGCGGCGCGTGCAGGACGACGAGCGCGGGCAACAGCGCCGCCGAGCCGACCAGCGAGCCGAGCGAACCGAGCCGCGTCACCGCGACGACGAGCGCGCACGCGAGCGCCGCGATGCCGGCGGCTGCCGGCGAGAGCGCCAGGAACGCGCCCAGCCCACAGGCGACGCCCTTACCGCCCTTGAGCTTGAGCCACGGCGAGTAGATGTGTCCGGCGAAGGCGGCGAATCCGGTGGCGGCGGCGACCTCGGGCCCCAGACGCAAGAAGAGCGCGGCCGCCGTCGGCAGCCACGCCTTGAAGGTGTCGAGGAGGAGCACGATGACGCCGATCTTCTTGCCGAGCGCGCGCGCCGCGTTGGTGGCGCCGATGTTGCCGGAGCCGACCTTCTTCAGATCGACGCCGCGCGCGCGCGCGAGCAGCACGCCGAACGGAATCGAGCCGCACAGGAACGCGAACACGACGACGCCGATGACGCGCAGATCGGTGGGCCCCGCGGGGCCGTCGGCGAGGAGCGGGCTCATCCGCCGGCCACGAGCGGCAGCTGGGTCTGCCGGGTCCAAAAGGCGCGCACGTCCTCGAGCAGCTGCGTGCGCGGGCAGTCGGGCGGCAGGCCCGCCAGCACCTTGCGCCCGTAGCTGCGCGTCACCGCGCGACGGTCGAGCAGCGCCACGACGCCACGATCGCTGCGATGGCGGATGAGGCGGCCGAACCCCTGCGCCAGCGCCAGCGCCGCGCGCGGGACGTGATAGCTCGAGAACGGATCCTGCCCCGCGTCCTCGAGCAGCCCGGCGCGGGCGGCGACGAGCGGATCGTCGGGCGGCGAGAAGGGCAGCTTGTCGATGACCACGAGCGACAGCGCTTCGCCCACGACGTCGACGCCCTCCCAGAAGCTGGCGGTCGCGAACAGCACCGAGCCGATGCGCCGCTTGAACTCCTCGATCAACAGATGCTTCGGCTTGTCGCCCTGCAGGAGCACCGGCTGCTTCAGCTTGTGCGCGAGCAGCTGATGCACGCGCTGCATCTGCCGGTGGCTGGTGAAGAGGAGAAAGGCGCGCCCGTCGGTGATGTTGACCAGCTCGTGGATGCGCCGCGCGGCCGCTTCGGCGAACGCGGCGTCTCCGGGCTCCGGCAGATCTTTGGGGACGTAGAGGAGCGCCTGGCGCGCGTAGTCGAACGGCGACGCGAGCCGCTCCTCCATCGCCGACTCGAGCCCGAGCCGTGCGCGCACGAACTCGAAGCTGCCGCCCGCGGTGAGCGTGGCCGAGGTGAAGATCGCGGTCTCCACCTCGCCGAGCAGCCGCTCGCGAAAGATCTCGCTGACGTCGACGGGCGAGGCGTGCAGGAGCACGGTGCGGCCGCGCTGCTCGGCCCAGAAGACGTGGCGGCGATCGTACTTCTGCGCGCCCTCGACGAGCAGCGCCAGGTCGTCGCGAATCGCGCGCGCCCGCCGCCCGAGCGCGCCCAGCTCGTCGCCACGGTCGTTGAGCTCCTCGCCGCGAGCCGCGCCGGCGGCCGCCTCCAGCTCCTCGAGCGACGCGTCGACGGCGTGCGCCGCCTCCTCGGTCTCCCCCGACCAGGTGGCCGCGTCGACGGTCACGCGGTCGCCCTTGCCGGCGAAGCGGCGGCGCAGCGCATCGAACAGCGTCATGGCGCAGGCGTCGACGTGGCCGGCGGTGGGCAGGAGCTTGTCGGGCGCGTTGCCCTGCCCGACGGCGCGATGCAGATCGCGCGTCAGCGCCATCAGCCGCAGCGACGAGACCCCGACGCCGAAGTAGTCGGTGGCGATGTCCTCGAGCTGATGCGCCTCGTCGAAGATCACCGCCTCGTAGGGCGGCAGCAGCTGCACGTCGGGCCGCATCGACCGCAGCGCCAGGTCGGCGAAGAACAGGTGGTGGTTCACGATCACGATGTCGGCGGCGTAGGCGCGGCGCCGCGCCTGCGTCACGAAGCAGCGCTCGAAGTATTTGCACTTCTGTCCGAGCCGCGTCTCCTGCGTCGGCGAGACGTCGCGCCAGGCGGGCGAGTCGTCCGCCAGGTCGGGCAGCTCGCCGCGATCGCCCGACTCGGTGCCGTCGGCCCAGACGCGGATGGCGTCGAGCGTCGACTCCAAGTTGCCGTCGCTGGAGAGCGACGCCTGGTGCGACGTGTGCTCGTGGAAGCGACGCAGACAGAGGTAGTTCGAGATGCCCTTCATGCAGGCGGCGGTGAACGGCCGGGCCAGGTGCTCCTGCAAGAGCGGGATGTCCTTCTTGAAGATCTGCTCCTGCAGGTTCTTCGTTCCCGTCGAGACGACCACCTTGAGCCCGCTCTGGATGGCGGGCACGAGGTAGGCGAGCGTCTTGCCGGTGCCGGTGCCGGCCTCGACGAGGAGCGGGCGTCGCCGCGCCAGCGCATCGGAGACGCGCTCGGCCATGGCGAGCTGCGACGGACGCCCCTCGTACCCCGGGATGGCGCGCGCCAGCACGCCGCCCGGTCCCAGGATGTCGTCGATCTCGTTCACGTCTTGCGCGCGGCCTTCTCGTCGATGCCGCTGACGCCCGAGCGACGGTGCAGCTCGCGCGAGACCTCCTCGAGCGTCACGTCGCGCGCCGCCAGCCCGACGAGCGTGTGGAACAGCAGATCGGCCGCCTCGGCGATGACGCGCTCCTTCGATCCGGCGGGGATCTCCGCTGCCAATTCATTGGCTTCTTCGCCAATCTTTTGGCCGACGGTTCCCTGCTCGAGGAGCTGCCGCACGTAGGACCTGGTCCCGGCAGGCGCGTTCTTGCGGGCGACGATGGTCTGATAGAGCGCCTCGAGCTCCGTCGGTGCCGGCTCGATGCCGTCGGTGCCGAAGCAGGTCTGCGACCCGGTGTGGCAGGTCGGCCCGGCCGGCAGCGCGCGCACCAGCCACGCGTCGGCGTCGCAGTCGGCCTTGAGGTCGACCAGCTTCAAGACGTTCCCCGAGCTCTCGCCCTTCTTCCACAGCCGCTTGCGGGACCGCGACCAGAAGTGCACCTCGCCCGTCTCCTTCGTCTTGGCGAGCGCCTCGTCATCCATGTAGCCAAGCATCAACACGCGCCCCGTCAACGCATGCTGCACCACCGCGGCGGTCAACTTCCGACTGTCAGCTGTCGGCTGTGCGCTGTCAGCTTCCTTCATGGCATCCCCGGCGGCGGCCGCACCGGCACGCCCATCTCCTGCAGATAGATCTTCGCGTCGCGGATCGAGAAGGTGCCGAAGTGGAAGATCGACGCCGCCAGCACCGCGTCGGCGTGCCCGTCGACGAGCCCTTCGCGCAGATGCTCGAGCGTGCCCACGCCGCCCGAGGCGATGACCGGGATGTCGACGCGATCGGCGATGGCGCGCGTCAGGCCGAGATCGTAGCCCGCGCGCGTGCCGTCGCGGTCCATGCTGGTGACGAGCAGCTCGCCGGCGCCGGCCTTGGCCACGCGCGCGGCCCAGCCGACCGCGTCGAGCCCGGTCGCGGTGCGCCCGCCGTGGATGTAGACCTCCCAGCCGACGTCGGCGCCGACCCGCGTGTGGCGCGCGTCGACGGCGACCACGATCGCCTGCGACCCGAAGCGGCCCGCCGCCTGCGTGATGAGCGACGGATCCTCGACCGCGCTGGTGTTGATGGCCACCTTGTCGGCGCCCGCCAGCAACAGGCGGCGGACGTCGTCGACGGAGCGCACGCCGCCACCGACGGTGAGCGGCATGAACACCTGCTCGGCCGTGCGCGCGATGACGTCGTACATGGTGTCGCGCCGCTCGTGCGAGGCGGTGATGTCGAGGAAGCAGAGCTCGTCGGCACCGGCGGCATCGTAGGCTGCCGCCTGCTCGACCGGATCGCCGGCATCGCGCAGCTCGACGAACTGCACGCCTTTGACGACGCGCCCGTCCTTGACGTCGAGACAGGGAATGATGCGCCGAACGCTCATCGCCCGCTCACACGTGTCCCGCCGCGAGGAACGCCTGCGCGAGCGTGAACTTGTTTTCGTAGAGTGCGCGCCCGATCACCGACTGCGGCACGCCGGCCAGCGCCAGCGCGCGCAGATGGTCGAGTGTGCCGATGCCGCCCGAGGCGATCACCGGCGTCGGGTGCAGCGCGCGCGCCAGCCGCGCCGTGGCCTCGACGTTGGGCCCGATGCCGGTGCCGTCGCGCGTGATGTCGGTGTACAAGATCGACGCCGCGCCCCACTCGACCGCGCGCGCCGCCAGGTCGGCGGCCTCGATGTCGGTGGCCTCGTTCCAACCTTCGACCGCGACCTTCTGATCGCGGGCGTCGACGGCGACGACGACGCGACCGGGCAGCTCGGCGCACAGCGCCTGCACCAGCTCCGGCTGCTTGACCGCGCTGGTGCCGACGACGATCGCATGCGCGCCGGCGTCGAGCAGCGCCCGCGCCGACGCCAGATCGCGCACGCCGCCGCCGGCCTGGATCTCGGCTCCCGCCTCGGCGATGGCGCGCAGGGCGGCGCGGTTGTCGCCGCTGCCAAAGGCGGCGTCGAGGTCGACCACGTGCACCCGCTTGGCCCCCGCCGCGACGAAGCCACGCGCTACCTCGCCGGGCGCGTTGGAGTAGACGGTCGCCGACTCGCGCTTGCCCTTGTACAGCCGCACCACGTTGCCGCCCAGCAGATCGATCGACGGCAGGATCAGCATCGCCACGCCACGAACTGGCGCAAGAGCTCGAGCCCCGCCGCCTGGCTCTTCTCCGGGTGGTACTGCACCGCGACGACGTTGTCGCGCGCCACCGCCGCCGTCACCGGCAAGCTGCCGAACGCCGAGACCGCCGCGATCAAGCTCTCGTCGGCGGGCTGGGCGTGGAAGCTGTGCACGAAGTAGAACCAGTTGTCGGCCGTCGGCACGTCGAGCACCGGATGCGTGCCGCGCACCGCGACGCGGCTCCAGCCGATGTGCGGGACCTTGATGCGCCGATCGTTCTCGTCGCGCGTGCCCGAGGGCAGCCGGCGCACGTGGCCGCGATAGATCCCGAGCCCCGGGTGGCCCGGCGACTCCTCCGACGACTCGAACAGCACCTGGAGGCCGAGACAGATGCCGAGGTACGGCTTGCCGCCTTGGATGCCGTCGCTGATGGCGCGACCGAGCGGCGCCTCGGGTCCGAGCGCGCTGGCGCAGTCGCCAAACGCCCCCTGCCCCGGCACCACGACACGATCCGCGTCGCGCACGACCTGCGGGTCCGAGGTCACGCGCACGGGCTGCAGCGTGCCGGTCGCTTCGAGCGCCTTGGCGACCGAGCGCAGATTGCCGAGCCCCGCGTCGACGATCGCGATCATCCGACCAGCGTCCCCTTCGTCGACGGCACCACGCCGCCGATGCGCGGATCGATTCGCGACGCATCCGACGTCGCGCGCGCGAACGACTTCCACAGCGCCTCGAGAATGTGGTGCGCGTTCTGTCCGTAGTGCAGGCGCATGTGCAGGTTGCACTGACAGCGATTGGTGAAGGCCTGGAAGAACTCGTGCGCCAGCTCGGCGTCGAAGCCTCCGACCATTTTCCCGGCGATGCCGTCGACGATCCAGACCAGGTGCGGCCGGCCCGAGAAGTCGACGACCGCCTGGGCCAGGGTCTCGTCCATGGGCACGGTGCACTCGCCGTAACGACGGATGCCGCGCTTGTCGCCGAGCGCCTGCGCGAACGCGTCGCCGAGCACCAGCCCCACGTCCTCGACGACGTGATGGGCGTCGACCTCGACGTCGCCGCGCGCGAAGAGGTCGAGATCGAAGAGGCCGTGACGCGCAAACGCGTCGAGCATGTGCGTGAAGAACGGGACCTGCGTGTCGATCGCGCGCAGCCCGGTGCCGTCGAGATCGAGCGTGACGCGGATCTGCGATTCGGAGGTGTTGCGCTCGACGGTGGCGCGACGCACGACGCAGCAGATATACCACATCGACGCGTCGTGTCCGGCGCGCAGACGCAGATTCTGCGGCGGCTATTTCGCGCTGCCGTCGCGGTCGAAGGCGTATTCGCGCTGCACCTCGGCGATGCGCACGCTGTAGGCGCGATACCAGCGCTCGCGCCCGAGCCGCTGGGCGCCGAGGTGGTCGGCGTGCGCCTTCCAGCCGCGTGCGTCGTCGGCGGTGCGGAAGTAGCTGACGCTGATGCCGAGCCCGTCGGCGCCGCGCGCGCTCTCGATGCCGAGGTATCCCGGCTGCCTGGCGGCCAGTCGCTCCATCTCGACGGCCATGGCCTGGTATCCGGCGTCATCGTCGGCCGTGCGCATCGAAGTGAAGATGATGGCGACATAAGGCGGCGCGGGCGTGGCGAGCAGCATGCCTTCGCTGTAGCACGCACGCCCGCGCGCCGGGAGATCAGGCGGTCGGTTTTCGAGCGCTGCCGCCGCTCTGACGCTCATGCTGCTGCGTCCGCTCCGACTGCCCGCCGCGACCCTCCATGCTCGTCGGCTGTACGCGCACCTGGTTGTGCACGTCCTTGACCCCGAGCACCTCGACCGAGAGATCCTCGAGCGCGCGCTTCTGCTGGCGATCGTCGACGGTGCCGGTCAAGGTCACTTCGCCGTCGCGGACCTCGATGACGACATCACCGGCGTCGATCCAGCCGGTGCGCATGATGATCTCGGAGATCTCTTCTTTGAGGCGCTCGTCGCTGCGTACGAAGCCCTTGGGCGGGCGGCCCATCTGACGCTGCGACTGCGAGTAGCCCTGCTGCGCGTAGCCGTGCTGCGTGTAGCCTTCGCGACCGAAGCTCTGCGGCATGAAGCCCTCCCGCCCGTAGCCCTCTCGCCCAAAGCCCTCTCGCCCGTAGCCCTCTCGCCCGAAGCCTTCGCGGCCGTAGTAGCTCTGCGGCATGTTGCCCTCGCGGCCGAAACCTTCGCGGCCGTAGCTCTGCTGCATGCTGCCCTCTCGGCCAAAGCTCTGCGGCATGTTGCCCTCGCGGCCGTAGCCCTCGCGATCGTAGCCACGCATGCCGTAGCCGTAGTTGTATCCGCCTTCGTCTTCGCGGCCGCCGCGCTGCTGATCGAAGCTGCGCTGCATCTCCGGCTGCTGATCTCGTCCCCAACGCTGCTGGTCGTCACGACCAAAGCGCTGCTGATCGCGTCCCCGCTCCATCCACCCGTCGTTCCGACTTCTCTCACCGTACTCGCGATTCGACATGATCGTCTCCTCTGAAGGGATACTGCAGAGGCTCCTTTGTAAGCCGCGATCGCGGACGTAAAGGTGTCGCGCGCGAAAATCTTTTGCGGCTCACAGCCCGTCGACAAATCGGTCGAACCAACGCGCGACAGCACGCGGAAAAGGCCACATCCAGCCATACGCACCCGACGTGAATTGCCTGATGACGTGCTCGCGAATTTTTTCGACCGCCGGGCGTCCACCGTGCGCGAACTGAACGCGCAGTGTCTCTTCGTACGCCTCGCGCTCGAGCCGCATGCGACACCACGCCAGGCCAATCGGCAGCGGCAGAAGCAGATAGGCGAGCGCCATCGGCAAGAGGCCGAACCGCTTGAACTGCTCGATGTGCACCGCCTCGTGACGCATCGTCGCGTAGCGATCGGCGAGCGCACGATCGTTCCAACCGGGCGTCAGGTAGATCGTGCGCCCGATGGTGGTGACGTAGCGATCGAGATACTGCGACTGCGCGCCCAGCGTCACCACTTGCAACAGCCAGTGGATCAGCCGCTGATGCCAGACGCGATCTTTTTCGACGAGCCGCACACCCTCAGCCTCGAGACGCTCGACCAACGCGCGGTACTCTTTGCTCAAATCCACAAGTCAAGATTGCAACGGCGGCGGCCGCGCGGCAAAAGAAGCAGGTGCTTCGCCTGGACGAGCTCAACACGCCTCAGCGCGAAGCGGTCGTCACCGTCGACGGCCCGCTATTGGTCCTGGCGGGCGCCGGCTCCGGCAAGACCCGCGTCATCACCTATCGTATCGGACACCTGCTCGATCTCGGCGTGCCCGCGTCGGAGATCCTGGCCGTCTCGTTCACCAACAAGGCCGCCGACG
Organism: Myxococcales bacterium; assembly: GCA_028287105.1. Lineage (GTDB taxonomy): Bacteria > Myxococcota_A > Polyangia > Palsa-1104 > Palsa-1104 > JAQBQH01. The sequence continues at coordinate 10,444 of JAQBQH010000198.1, read as the reverse complement.
AGATGCGCCAGCGCGTCGACAAGCTGGCGGGCAAGCGCGCGCGTGGGTGCACGCTGTCGACCTTCCACGCGCTCGGGCTGTCGATCTTGAAGCAGGAGAAGGCGGCGCTCGGGCTGCCGACCGGCTTCACCATCTATGACGCCTCGGATCAGCTCGGCACGGTCAAGGAGATCCTCAGGCGCCTCTATCAGAGCGACGACGACCGGCGCTACGACGCCAAGGCGATCTTGTTCCGCATCAGCCGCGCCAAGAACGCGTTCATCGCGCCCGACGCCTACGCCGAGCAGTTCGACGAGGACGATCACGAGTACGACGTCACCGCCGCCGAGGTCTATCCCGAGTACGAGGCGGCGCTGAAGAGCTTCCACGCCCTCGACTTCGACGATCTCATCTGCGAGGTGGTCCGGCTCTTCGATCGCGACGAGGTGGTGCGCGCCCGCTGGGCCTCGCGCTTCCGCTACGTCATGGTCGACGAGTACCAGGACACCAACCGCGCGCAGTCGCTCCTGCTCAATCATCTCGTGTGCGTGCACGGAAACGTCTGCGTCGTCGGTGACGACGACCAATCGATCTACGGCTGGCGCGGCGCCGAAGCCGGCCACATCCTCGAGTTCGACAAGCACTTTCCCGGCGCCAAGATCGTCAAGCTCGAGGAGAACTACCGCTCGACGCCACACATCCTCGACGCCGCCAACGCGGTCATCGCCAACAACAAGCAGCGCCACGACAAGCGGCTCTGGACGTCCAAGGAGCCGCGCGACAAGCTGCAGATGATCGTGTGCGAGGACGCCGACGGCGAGGCGGAGTTCGTCGCCGACGAGATCGAGCTCCTGTGCGCGACGCGCAGCTATCACAAGCGCGACTTCGCGGTGCTCTATCGCTCCAACGTGCAGTCGAAGCCGCTCGAGGAGGCGCTGCGCGCGCAGTCGCTCGACTACAAGATGATCGGCGGGCAGGCCTTCTTCGAGCGCAAGGAGGTCAAGGACGCCATCGCCTACCTCAAGCTGGCGCTGCAGCCGCGCGACGAGATCAGCCTCCGGCGCATCATCAATCATCCGGCGCGCGGCATCGGACCGACGACGGTGGAGCGCATCGCCGAGGCGGCCAAGGAGCGCAGCCTGCCGCTCTTCGACGCCTGCCAGCGCGCCAACGAGGTCGCAGCCGAGGCGTTGCAAGATCGCAGTCGCAAGGCGCTCAGCGCGTTCTGCGATCTGATCGAGAACGGCCGCGCCATGATCGCCTCGGCGCAGCTCGGCACCTTCGTCGGGGGGCTCAAGGAGGCGGCGCGCGCCTACCTCGTCGCGGCGGGGCTGCAGGACGACATCCAGGCGGCGGCGCCCACGCCGCTGGCGGCGTCGAAGAAGCTCGAGAACCTGGAGGGGCTGCTCAAGTCGCTCGAGCGGTTCGAGCAGCGTGAAGCGCGCGACCTCGGCGCCTTTCTCCATCGCATCTCGCTCGACACCAGCAAGGAAGACGACGAGGGCGAGGCGGCCGACCAGGTGACGCTGGTTACGCTGCACGGCGCCAAGGGGCTGGAGTTCCCGGTGGTGTTCCTGGTCGGCATGGAGGAGGAGCTCCTGCCGCACAAGCGCACGCTCTACCCCGACGGGCCGGATGTGCTCGATGCCAATCCCGATCTCGGCGAAGAGCGGCGGCTCATGTACGTCGGCATCACCCGCGCGCGCGAGCTGCTCTATCTGACCCGGGCCCGGCAGCGGTCGCAGCGCTCGTCGGCGCGGCCGCGCTGTGCCAGCCGCTTTCTCGAGGAGATCCCGCCGCACCTGTACGACACCCGCGACGGGGCGACGCCCTCGACGATGGCGACGCCCGAGGACGAGGAGGCGTTCGCGCGCGCCGCGCTCGCCAATCTCTTGAAATTGACCTCCTGAGCAACTGATTGTAGCGCGCCGCCTTGCTCGATCTCGGTGGCGCAAGGTAAGATGTCGCGTGGCCTCGCGTGCGCGCTCTCAACCCTACCTCGCCCATGAAACGTCGATTGTCGACGACGGCGCGGTCATCGGATCAGGCACGCGCATCTGGCACTTCTGCCACATCTCGGCCGGCGCCAAGATCGGCAAGGACTGCGTGCTGGGCCAGAACGTCTACGTCGCCGGCAGCGTCGTCATCGGCGACGGCGTGCGCATCCAGAACAACGTCTCGCTCTACGACGGCGTGACCATCGAGTCGCACGCCTTCATCGGGCCGAGCGCGGTGTTCACCAACGTGGTCAACCCGCGCTCCGAAGTGCCGCGCAAAGATCAGTATCAAAAGACCCACGTGGGACGCGGTGCCACCATCGGCGCCAACGTCAGCATCGTCTGCGGCCACCAGATCGGCGACTACGCGTTCATCGGCGCCGGCTCGGTGATCACCGCGAACATTCCGCCATTTGCGCTGGTCTACGGGGTCCCGGCCCGGCAGCACGGCTGGATGTGCCGATGCGGCGAGCGCCTGGCCATCGAAGGTGCCGCCGCATACTGCCAGGCCTGCGGCCGCGGCTACCGCGCCACGGGCGACGGCATCTCCGAAGCCTGACCCCCCGGAGGCCCGATGATCGGGCTTTCCCCGTTTGCGCGGCCACCCCGAACACGTTAAACTGAGTGTGTGGCCCGCCTCGTGATCTCCACGACCGCGAACGGCCGCGCGTATCGAATCGCGCCGAATAGGCGCCCTTACGAACGCCGGGCGTTCGCCGCGTCTGTACGAGTGCGGCCCTTGCCCGGCGCTTGGCCCCGCGCCAGGGGAGGAGAAAAGAAAATGAGTAAACCGAAGAGCTTTGTCCTGGTGGAGGCGCAGCTGTAGCAGCCGCCCTCCAGGCTGAGCCTGGAAAGGCCCATCGGCGATTCGCCGGTGGGCCTTTTTTATTGCACGATGCTGCCGGTGGATGCCCGACTGACCCGCGCGTTGCGCAACCCCTGGCTACTCGGCGCCGCCGGTGCGCTGCTCGCGTGGCTCAACATCGGCGTCGACATCGTCGGCCCCGACCAGCAGCTCTACATCCCGTTCGTCCGCCACTTCGCCAATTCGGCGATTCATCCCGGCGACTACATCTTCGACAACGAGAACTACCGCGCGACGCTCTTCGTTCCGCTCGTCGGCACGCTCCATCGATGGCTCGGCGGCGACCTCGTGCCGCTGTTGCTCGCGTTCCACTTCGGAGCGCTGTTCCTCTTGTTCAGCGGGCTGGCGGCAGCGACGGCGCGCATCGATCGCGGCACCGCGCCGGCGTGGGTGGTGGCGTTCCTTTCCTGGCCGCCGCCGGTGCCGGGTGCCGCTGCGGCGCTCTGGGAACCTTCGCCGCACCCACGCACGCTGGCTGTCGCGCTGGCAATCTGGGCGCTCCGTCATGCCGCCGACCGACGCGCAGTCGCGACGGCGGTCCTGGCAGTCGCGAGCGCCTGGATCCATCCGCTGCTCGGCGGCGCGGCGCTGCTCGGCGGCATCTTCGCCATCGGTTGGGATCGGCGCCTCATGACCTATCTCGCCACGGCGGGGCTGATGTTCGGGGCGGCGCGGCTGACGTGGGGCGCGCAGGGAACGGCGCTACCGCTGGCACCGGCGCAGTGGTGGCTCGACGTCGCCACCTCCGGGTTCTTGTGGCTCGCCCGCTGGCAATGGCCGCAGTGGGCGTCGCTGTTGACCTGGTCGGCGCTGTTCGCGGTCGCTGCCCGTGCGCTCCGCGACGACGACGCGGGGCGCGACGACGCGGGGCGGCGCATGGTGCGCTTCGGTCTGGCCGCGGCGCCGCTGTTCGCTCTCTATGTGATCGGCGGGGCGCTGCGCTCGCCGCTGCTCGTCGCGATGCAGCTGCACCGCGGCCTGTTCATCCTCATTGTCGTCGCCGTCATCGGCGTCGGTCACGCGCTCGAGACGGCGCGCCGCCGTGGCGACCTGCCGCTGGCGTTGTACGTCGCCTGCGCCGCGCTCCCCTTGACGCACTCGCTCGTGATCGTGTCGGGTGGCCTGCTCGCAACCCTCCTGGCGACGACGCTCCCGTCGCTGCCGCGAGCGGCGAAGCTGGCGCTTGCGGCGCTGTTGGGGTTGGCGCTCGCCGCCCGCGTGCGTCCGTCGCAACGCCAGCACGTCCTCGGCGAGCCCGATTGGCTCGCCCTGCAAAGGTGGGCGGCCTCGTCGACTTCGTCGACGACACGTTTCCTCGCGCCGTTGCATCTCCCCGATTTTCGCGTGTTCTCGGAGCGCGCCAGCGTCGTGGGCGTCCAGGACGGCCAGCCGACGATCTTCAACCGCGCGCTCGCCGAGGCCTGGCAGGCGCGCCGTCACGCCGTCGACGGCTACGCCACGCACGATTGCGCCGCCCTCGCCGCCGCGGCCCAGCGCTTCGCCGCGGACGACCTGGTCACCGACTTCGACTGCCCGCTGCCGCTCGTGCACCAGGAGGGCCGCTACCGCGTCTACTCCTCTGCTAAGATGCCGTCGCCGTGAAAGTCCCCCTCCTAGACCTGCGCGCGCAGTACGTCGCCGTCGGCCCCGCCGTCGAGGCCGCGGTCAAGCGCGTCCTCGAGAGCGGCCACTACATCCTCGGCGAGGACGTCGCCGCGTTCGAGAAGGAGCTGTCCGCCGCCACCGGACGCCCGCACGCCGTCGCCGTCTCGAGCGGCACCGACGCGCTCCTCCTGGCGCTCATGGCGCTCGACCTCGGTCCCGGCGACGAGGTCATCACGACGCCGCTGTCCTTCTTCGCCACCGCCGGCGCCGTCGTCCGCCTCGGCGGCACGCCGGTCTTCGCCGACATCGAGCGCGGCAGCTTCAACCTCGACCCCGCCGCCGCCGCGCGCCGCGTGACTCCGAAGACGCGCGCCATCCTGCCGGTGCACCTCTTCGGCCGCCCGGCGGAGCTCGACGGCCTTCGCGCCACCGGCGTTCCCGTCATCGAGGACGCCGCCCAGGCCATCGGCGTGCCCAGCCTCGGCCAAAGGACCCAGTGCGCCACGCTCAGCTTCTTCCCGTCGAAGAACCTGGGCGCCGCCGGCGACGCGGGCGCCGTCGTCTGCGAGGACGCCGCCTTCGCCGATCGCCTGCGCCTCATGCGCGCCCACGGCTCGCGCCCCAAGTACGTGCACCACGTCGTCGGCGGCAATTTTCGCATCGACACGCTGCAGGCCGCGATCTTGCGCGTCAAGCTGCCGCATCTGGCGGCCTGGAACCTCGCGCGTCAACACAACGCCGCTCGCTACCCGGCGCTCCTCGCCGGCACCCCGCTCACGCTCCCCGAAGCGACCGCCGTCCACGTCTGGCACCACTATGTCGTCCGCGTCCCCGACGGCCGCCGCGACGCCCTTCGCAAGTACCTCGCCGACCACGACGTCGAGACCGAGGTCTACTACCCGACCCCGCTGCACCTCCAACCCTGCTTCGCCAACCTCGGCTACCACGCCGGCGACCTGCCCGAGTCGGAGCGCGCCTGCGCCGAGGTCCTGGCCCTCCCCGTACATCCCAACCTATCGGAAGATCAGCAAGATTACGTAGGCACCACGGTCCGCGCCTTCTTCGCCGGCGGCTGAACGATCGCAGCCGGACCGGCAACCATATACGTGGCCCGACCTTGACCGGCCGTGGAGCTGCAACTAACCTACGGAATTCCTCGATGAATGACCCACTGACCCAACTTCAAACCGCGCCCGTTTCGCTCGACAGCGTGCTGTCGACGCTGCGCAAGCGCGTCTGGATGATCGTCGCCATCGTCGTCTCGCTGCCGGCGCTGGTCGCCTTCGTCGTCTCCAAGGAGACGAAGATCTACGAAGCGACCGCCACGATCATCATCGACTCCTCGGTGCCGCAGTACCTCGGCTCGTCGTTCAAGGACGTGGTCGAGGTCGAGGCGAACTGGTGGAACGCGCAAGAGACCCTGCAGACGGAGCTGCGGGTCATCCGCTCCATGTCGCAGTCGATCGCGGTCGCCAAGGCGCTCTGCGTCAAGAAGATCGGCAGTCAGCGCGCCATCGACGTGCTGGTGCCCGGCATGCGCTGCGACGATCCCGACTCGCTGACCCGCGTCGGCTCCCTCCTGCAGGTCATGGTCCGCGCCGAGCCGCAGCCGAGCTCTCGCATCGTCAACATCACCGTCGACCACGCGACGGCCGAGCTGGCCGCCCTCATCGCCAACACCGCCGGCGAGGTCTACACCGAGCGCAACCTGGCGCGCCGCCTCTCTCAGTCGGAAGGCGCCGCCACCTGGCTTGGCGACGAGTACGGCGACCTCTCGTCGCAGTTGGCCGAGTCGGAAAAGACGCTCATCGACTTCAAGAAGAAGAACAACGTCGTCGCCGTCAGCCTCGAAGATCAGCAGAGCGATCTGGCCGCCCGCCGCCGCAAGCTCGCCGACGAGCTCAACGGCGTCGACGTCAAGCTCATCGCCCTGCATGCGCAGCGCGAGGAGTATGCGCTACTCAAGACCAGCGATCCGATGGAAGACGTCACGCCGGGCATCTCCGACAGCCCGGTCATGCTCGAGCTCAAGAAGCTCTACATCGAGCAGTACCACAAGCTCGCCGAGCTCAAGGGCAAGTACCTCGACAAGCACCCGCTCGTGGTGGCGCAGGAGGCGCGCGTCACCGGCGCCAAGAACGACCTGATGCGCGAAGCGTCGCTCGGGACCAAGAACGTCGAGGCGCAGTACCGCATGCTGCTCAAGCAGCAGCACGACTTGAAGACCGCGCTCGACGCGTCGACGCGCGAGGCGCTGCAGCTCGAGCAGCGCGGCATCGAGTACCGCACGCTCAAGCGCAACTACGATCACGTGGTCAAGCTGTCCGAGACCGTCGGTGGCCGCGAGCGCGAGACGTCGCTGGCGGGACACCTCAAGACCAACAACGTGCGCCCGCTCGACGCGGCGCTGGTGCCGGCCGAGCCGATCTCGCCGAACGTGCCGCGCGCCATCGGTGCGGCCTTCGCCGTCGCCATCCTCCTCGCCTTCGGTCTGGCGTTCCTCCTCGAGCTGCTCGACTCGACGGTCAAGGATCAGGACGACATCGAGCGCAAGATCGGCCTCTCGTTCCTCGGCCTCATCCCGTCGATGCAGCCCTCCAAGGAGCGCACCGAGCCGGCGCCCTTCCCGCCGGCGCTGGCGGACGTGCTCAAGCGCGGCAGCAAGGACCTCTACGTCCTGTCGCATCCGAAGTCGGCGCTGGCCGAGTGCTGCCGCGCGATTCGCACCAACCTCCTCTTCATGACGCCGGACAATCCGGCCAAGAAGCTGCTCATCACCTCGGCCTCGTCCCAAGAGGGCAAGACCACGACGGCGGTGAACCTGGCCATCGTCATGGCGCAGTCGGGGTTGCGCGTGCTGCTGGTCGACACCGACATGCGGCGCCCGCGCCTGCACAAAGCGTTCGGCATTCCGGCCACGTCGGACGGCCTGTCCAAGGCGATCCTCGGCGAAGCGCAGGTGCTCGATCAGGTGCGCGAGACCGGCGTGCCCAACCTCTCGCTCTTGCCCTGCGGCGCCACGCCGCCCAACCCGGCCGAGCTCCTCCACGCCGAGCGCTTCAAGCGCATCGTCGCGGAGCTCGAGGGCGCCTTCGATCGCGTCATCTTCGATTCGCCGCCGGTGGGGCCGGTCACCGATGCCGCCATCCTGGCGCGCATGACCGACGGCACCATCATGGTCGCGAAGTTCGGCTCGACGTCGAAGGACGGCCTCATCCGCGCGCGCCGTCAGCTCGTCGACGGTGGCGTCAACGTCCTCGGCTGCATCCTGAACGACCTCGATCTCGCCAACGGAGCCAAGTACGGCTACTACGCCGGCAAGTACGGCTACTACTACGCCGAGAACGAGAACGAGTCCGACAAGGCGAAGCAGACCGCGGTCTGACGAGGCGCGATGCGCACGATCCTGATTACGGGTGGCACCGGATTTTTGGGGCGGGCGCTCGCGAGGCAGCTGCGCGGCAAGGCGCGCGTGGTCCTGGCGGGGCGCAACAACGAGCAGAACCGCACCGCCGCGCTGGCGACCGGCTGCGACGTCATTCCGCTCGACGTCGCCAACCTGGCCTCGATGCGCGACGCGGTCGTCGAGACGCGGCCGCACGCCATCATCCACGCGGCGGCCTCGAAGTTCGTCGACCTGGCCGAGAAGCATCCGCACGAGTGCATCGACGTCAACGTGGTCGGCTCGCAGAACGTGGCGCGCGTGGCCATGGAGCACGACGTCGGTGCGGTGGTCGGCATCTCGACCGACAAGGCGACCCCGCCGGTGCGCAACACCTACGGCTTGACCAAGGCGCTCATGGAGCGCCTCTTGTGCTCGCTCGACGGCAAATCGGCGACGCGGCTGACCTGCGTGCGCTTCGGCAACATCGCCTGGTCGACGGGCTCGGTGTTCCCCATCTGGACCAAGATGCAGGCCGACAACAACGGCCTCATCGGCTCGACCGGCCCCGACATGCGCCGCTTCTTCTTCAGCGTCGACGAGGCCGCGCGCCTCACCTTGACCGCGCTCGACCGCATCGAGGAGCTGCACGGCCAGGTGCTGTCGCGCGTGATGAAGGCGGCGCAGATGCGCGAGATCCTCGACGTCTGGGTGGCCAAGAAGGGCGGCCGCTGGGAGCCGATCGCAGGCCGCCCCGGCGACCGGCTCGACGAGGACCTCATCGGCGACACCGAGCTGCCCTACACGCGCGAGGTCAGCTACGACGGCGTGCGCCACTTCGTCGTGTCGTTCAACACCAGGTCGCCGTCGCCGCCGGCGCAGATGCTGTCGTCGGCGAACGCGCAGCGCCTCGGCGACGACGAGATCGCGGCGCTGATCGAGCCGCCCAAGGAACAGTAGTGCCGCTGCGCATCCGCCATACGCTGATCATGGCTGCCGGTCGCGGGCTGCGCATGGGGCCGCTCACCGACGTCATCCCGAAGCCGATGGCGCCCTATTTGAACTCCACGCTCATCGGGGTCGGCATCGAAAAGATCCGCCCGCTCATGCACCAGATCCACGTCACCGTCGGCTACAAAGGCGCGATGCTGGCGCAGCACCTCATCGAGCGCGGCGTCGACACCGTCTTCAACACCGAGGGGCACGGCAACGCATGGTGGCTCTATCACACGCTCCTGGCCACGCTCGACGAGCCGCTCTTCGTCCTCACCTGCGACAACGTCACCGACATCGATTTCTCGTCGCTGGAGGAGGAATACTTCGCGGCCGGCGCACCGCCGGCGCTGATCGTGCCGGTGCGCCCGGTCGACGGCGTCGACGGCGATTACATCGAGCATGACGCGCAGATCGTCACCGGCCTCGGGCGCGAGCGCGCGACCGACCTGTACGCCTCGGGCATCCAGATCGTGAACCCGGCGCGCATCAACGCGCTCTGCCCCGGCGGCGAGACCTTCTACGACGTGTGGCGGCCGCTCATCGAGCAGCGGCTCTTGCGCGTCTCGCACGTGCAGCCGCGCGCCTGGTTCAGCGTCGACACCATCGCGGATCTGCAGCGGCTGCGCTGATGGCGCCGCGCGTCTCGGTCGTCCTCAATTCGTACAACCAGGGCGAGTACCTGGCGGAGGCGATCGACAGCGTCCTCGACCAGACCTTCGCCGACTTCGAGCTGATCCTCGTCGACAACGGCTCCACCGACGGGTCGCATGAGATCGCGCGCAAGGCGGCGGCGCGAGACGCGCGCGTGCGCATCGAGCTGCACGACGAGAATCGCTCGCTCTCGTCGCGCCAGAACGAAGGCGTGCGGCTGGCGACGGGCGAGTACGTCTCCTTCCTCTACAGCGACGACCTCTATCTGCCGCGCAAGCTCGAGCGCCAGGTGGCGCTCCTCGACGCGCATCCGGACGTCGGCGTCGTGTATGCGCCGCCGCTCGGGCTCAACGTCCTGACCGGCGCGCGCTGGCAGCATTCGGTGCTGCGCGAGAGCGGACACCTCTTCCCGTCGCTGCTCAAGCACTGGGAGACCCATCACCTCGACATGCTCTCGCCCTTGACCCGCCGCTCGCTCCTCGTGCGCTACCCGTTCTACGACGAGCTCTTCGCCGAGGGCGAGGCGGTCTACCTCCGCATGGCCATGTCGGCGCCGTTCCACTTCGATCCCGAGCCGGTGGTCGTCCTGCGCGAGCATGACCGCAACATCGGCAAGGCGATCCGCCGCAACCACGAAAACTTCCTCGGCGTGCTCGAGCACCTCGAGCGCCATCCCGAGTTCCCCATGGGCCAGCGGCCGCTCTTGACGGAGCTGCGTGCGCGCGTCATGCGCGACGCCGGCTGGGCCACGCTGCGTATGGGCGGCGAAGACATCGTGTGGGCCCGCGGCCGCTTCGCCGCCGCCGTTCGCCAGCGCTGGTCGATGGCGCTCCACCCACGCGTCGTCATGGGCATGGGCCTCACGCTCCTGCCGACCCCGCTCCGCCGCCGCGTCAACGCCCTCGGCCTCCGCCTCCGCGGCCACAAAGCCAACGCCATCTACCGCGACGACTACCAATGACGCCCCGC
>JAQBQH010000153.1 GCA_028287105.1 Myxococcales bacterium | reverse complement strand
CCGCGCGCCGCCGCATCTACGACACGACCAAGACCGCCTACGGCAACGGCGGCCATACGTTCGGTGACGCGCTCTCGCCCGAAGACCGCGCCGCCGTCCTCGAGTATCTGAAGACGCTCTGATGATCGATCGCGCGCGCGAGCTGCGCACGCTGCTCCAGCTGGCGGGGCCGCTCATCCTCGGCTACGCCGGCAGCCAGATCATGAGCCTCGTCGACGCGGCGATGGTGGGCCGCCTGGGCGCGTCGGCGCTGGCCGGCGTCGGCATCGGCAACGGCATCTTTTTCACCGTGAGCTGTCTCGGGCTCGGCTGCGTGGCCGGCATGGAGGCGCCGGTGGCGCAGGCGCTCGGGGCCGGCGAGACGGTGCGAGCGCGGCGGCTCATGTGGCAGGGCGTGCGCGTCGCGCTCGGGGTCTCGGCGCCGCTCCTCCTCATCATGTTGCTCTTCCCGCCGCTCCTGCCGGTCATCGGCGTCGATCCCGCCGCCACCGTCGAGGTTCGCGCCTACCTCTACGCGCGCATGCTCAACGTCGTTCCGTTTCTCGTCTTCAACGCGCAGCGATCGTATCTACAGGCGGCGGGGCACACGCGCCCCATCGTCGTCGCGTCGATCGCGGGCAATCTGGCGAACTTCGTCGGCAACTCGCTCTTCATCTACGGCGACGCGACGCTGGTGCGGCTGCATCTGCCGCGCCTCGGTCTGCCCGCGCTCGGCGTCGCCGGATCGGGCATCGCCTCGACGCTGGCGTCGGCCGCCATGTGCGCGACGCTGGCGCTCGCGGTCGCGCGCGTCGACGCGCCGGTCGATCCCGAGCGCCGTCGCTACCGCGCGGAGCTGGTGCGCACCATCTTGCGGCTCGGCATCCCCAACGGCTTTCAAGTGGTCGCCGAGGTGGGCGTGTTTGCGCTCGTCGGCGTGTTGGCCGGCCGCATCGGCGCCACCTCGGCAGCCGCGAACACCGTCGCCATCACGCTCGCCAGCTTCACCTTCTGCGTCGCGCTCGGGATCGGCGCCGCCACGTCGGTGCGCGTCGGCCGGCACATCGGTGCCAACGACTCGGCGGGCGCGCGCTCGGCCGGGCTCGTCGGTCTCGGTGCGTCAGCCTCGTTCATGTCGCTGTGGGCCCTGGTCTTCGTGATGCTCGCACCGTGGCTGGCGGCCGCGCTCACCAACGACAAGGCGGTCATCGCGGTGGCCGTGCCGCTGCTTCACGTCGCCGCCGTCTTCCAGATCAGCGACGGGCTGCAGGCGACCGCCGCGGGCGCTCTGCGCGGCGCCGGCGATCCGCACGCGCCCTTGTGGTGGAACATCGTGGGCCACTGGACGGTCGGATTGCCGGTCGCGATCGCCCTCGGCTTCTGGGCGCGAAGGGGCGCAACGGGACTGTGGTGGGGCCTCTCGCTCGGGCTCACGGTCGTCGCGGTGGCGCTGATCGCGCGCTTCGTGCGCGTGTCGGGAGCGCCGATCCGGCGGGTGGCGTAGCGACGGCGACTGCCGTGCCAAAGTCAGGTCAGCTCCAGCTGCCGCGCGCGCTCGAGACATGCTAGCTTCCGGCCCCGTGGAGCGCATCCGCACCTATTGCCGGATCTGCGAGGCGGCCTGCGGCCTCGTCGCCGAGGTCCAGGGCGGCCAGGTGCACCGGCTCCTCCCCGACACCGAGCACCCGGTGTCGCGCGGCTTCGTCTGCACCAAAGGCCCGGCGATGCTCGACGTCCACCGCGATCCGGCGCGGCTCGACCATCCCGAGTATCGCACCGGCGACACGTGGAAGCGCGCATCGTGGGCCGACGCGACCGGCGCCATCGGCGCGCGCCTCGCCGCCATTCGCGCACGCCACGGCGCGGACGCCATCGCCGTCTACATCGGCAATCCGACCGCCTTCAACGTCGGGCTCTCGATCTACGCCGCCGGCTTTCTGGCCGCGCTCGGCACGCGCAACTTCTTCAACGCCGCCTCGCTCGACTGTCAGAACAAGTTCGCCGTCGCCGAGCACATGTTCGGCCACTACGTCGTCCAGCCGATCCCAGATCTCGATCGCACCGACTTCTTCCTCTGCCTCGGCTCCAACCCTTCGGTGTCGCAGATGTCGTTCGTCGCCATGCCGCGCGCGCTCGAGCGGCTCAAGGCGATCGAGGAGCGCGGCGGCCGCTGCGTCTTCGTCAACCCGCGCCGGACCGAGACGGCGCAGGTCGTCGGCGAGCAGCTCTTCATCCGCCCCGACAGCGACGCCTTTCTGCTCATGGCGATGTTGCGCGTCATCTTCGACGAGGCGCTCGAGAGCGCGATCGCTTGCCGCACGCTCGCGCACGTCGACGAGCTGCGGGCCGCCGCGCGCCGCTTCGTCCTCTCCGACGTCGCCGCCGCCACCGGCGTCCCCATCGAGCAGATCGTCGATCTCGCCCGCTCGTTCGCGCGCGCCCCGTCGGCGACCGCCTACTGCTCGACGGGCGTCAACATGGGATCGTTCGGCTCGCTCGCCTTCCTCGGCGTGCAGGCGCTCAACGCGGTCACCGGCAACCTCGATCGCGCGGGCGGGGCGCTGGTGCCGTCGCGCACGCTCAGGTTCGTGACGCTGGCGCGCCTCCTCGGACGGCTGCGCCCGCCGCGCCCGAGCCGCATCGGCAACTTCGCGCCCGTCGCCGAGTCGCTGCCGACCGGCATCCTCGCCGACGAGATCCTGACGCCGGGCGAGGGCCAGATCCGCGCGCTCCTGTGCATCGCGGGCAATCCGCTCCTCTCGGCGCCGGGCGGCGATCGGCTGGCGGGCGCGCTCCGTTCGCTCGAGCTCCTGGTGTCGGTCGACCTGTTTCGAAACGAGACCGGCGCGCTGGCGCACTGGTCCTTGCCCGCCACCGACTGGATCGAGCGCGAGGACTTTCCGCTGGTGCAGACCGGCATGCAGCCGGAGCCGTACGCGCAGCTCTCGCCGGCCGTCGTCGCTCCGACGCACGAGCGCCGCGCCGAGGCCGACATCCTCGTCGATCTGGCGCGGGTCGCCGGGCTGCGGATGTTCCGCGCGCCCGGTCTGACGCGGCTCCTGTCACGGCTGCCGCCGGCGAAGATCTATCCGTGGGTGTCGCGCCTCTTGAGCCTGCCGACCTCGCGCGACCCGGTGAAGCTTCCGCGCGACGAGCCGGGCGTCTTCCTCGACGCGGTGCCGACCCGCGACGGTCGCGTCGACGTTGGCCCCGCCGCCGTCCTCGCGGACGTGGCGCGCGCCGCCGATCGCTGCACCCGTGACGCGGCGTCGCCCGCGGCGCTGCGGCTCATCGGCCGCCGCCAGCGACGGACCCACAACAGTTGGATGCACAACGTGCCGAAGGAGCGTCCGGGCCACGCCGAGTGTCGCCTGGCCATCCATCCCGACGATGCCGCGCGTCTCGGCGTCGCCGACGGTACGCGCGTCCGGGTCCAGTCGGCGGTCGGCCGCGTCGAGGTCTCGGCGCAGCTCGACACCGAGCTCATGCCCGGCACCGTCTCGTTGCCGCACGGCTGGGCGCAATCGAATGTGAACCTGCTCGCCGGCGATGGGCCGGCCGCGCTCGAGCCGCTCAGCGGCATGGCGCGCTTCAACGGAATCGAAGTGGACGTTCAGCGTCTGGGACATTAAAGGAAGGCTCATGGCGAATTCGTTCGGTACCGAAGGCACGCTCCTGGTCGGCAGCACCAGCTACAAGCTGCATCGCATCGCCGGTCTGGCCGGCGGCGACCGGCTGCCGTTCTCGCTCAAGGTCCTGCTCGAGAACCTCCTGCGCTTCGAGGACGGCCGCACCGTCAAGAAGGAGGACGTCGAGACGCTCTTGAAGTGGGATCCCGCCGCCGACCCCGATCGCGAGATCGCCTTCCGCCCCGCGCGCGTGCTGCTGCAGGACTTCACCGGCGTGCCGTGCATCGTCGATCTCGCCGCCATGCGTGACGCCATCACGCGGCTCGGCGGAGATCCGCAGCGCATCAATCCGCTCGTGCCGATGGACCTCGTCATCGATCACTCGGTGCAGGTCGACGCCTTCGCCTCGGCCAGCGCCTATGGGCTCAACGTGGAGCTCGAGTACCTGCGCAACAAGGAGCGCTATGCGCTGTTGCGCTGGGGGCAGCAGGCCTTCCGTCGCTTCCGCGTCGTGCCGCCCGGCATGGGCATCTGCCACCAGGTCAACCTCGAGTACCTGGCGCAGGTCGTCTTCCGCGGCGACGACGGCATGGTCTATCCCGATACGCTGGTCGGCACCGATTCGCACACCACGATGGTGAACGCGCTCGGCGTGCTCGGCTGGGGCGTGGGCGGCATCGAGGCCGAGGCCGCCATGCTCGGGCAGCCGGTGTCGATGCTCATTCCGCAGGTCGTCGGCTTCAAGCTGCACGGCGGCTTGCGCGAAGGCGCCACGGCCACCGACGTCGTGCTCACCGTGACCCAGATGCTGCGCAAAAAGGGCGTGGTCGGAAAGTTCGTCGAGTACTACGGCCCCGGCATCGCCAGCCTGGCGCTGCCCGACCGCGCGACCATCGCCAACATGGCGCCCGAGTACGGCGCGACGATGGGCTTCTTCCCCGTCGACCAGGAGACGCTCGACTACCTCATGTTCAGCGGCCGCGACCCGGAGCAGGTCAAGCTGGTCGAGGCGTACTGCAAGGAGCAGGGCCTCTTCCACACGCCCGAGGCCGCGCAGCCGACCTTCTCGGACACGCTGGAGCTCGACCTCGGCACCGTCGAGCCGTCGCTCGCCGGACCGAAGCGCCCGCAAGATCGCGTCCCGCTCTCCAACATGAAGAGCACCTACGCCAAGAGCCTTGGCGATTTCATCGAGAAGGGCGCCGACGTCGAAGCGCGCAAGAAGCAGACGGTCGAAGTGCACGCGGGCGACGTGAAATACGATCTCGGCCACGGCGCGGTCGTCATCGCGGCCATCACGTCGTGCACCAATACGTCGAACCCGGCGGTCATGCTCGGCGCTGGTCTGGTCGCCAAGAACGCGATCAACAAGGGGCTCAACGCGTCGAAGCCGTGGGTCAAGACGTCGCTCGCGCCCGGCTCGCGCGTCGTCACCGAGTACCTCAAGGAGGCGGGGCTGCTCTCGTATCTCGAGGGGCTCGGCTTCCACCTCGTCGGCTACGGCTGCACGACCTGCATCGGCAACTCGGGACCGCTGCCCGAAGCGATCTCGGACGCGGTCACCAACGGCGACCTGGTCGTCGCCGCCGTGCTCTCGGGCAATCGCAACTTCGAAGGGCGCATCAACGCGCTCGTGCGCATGAACTACCTCGCCTCGCCGATGCTGGTCGTCGCCTACGCGCTCGCCGGCACCGTCGACATCGATCTCTTCAACGATCCGCTGGGCACCGACCCGAACGGCGCGCCGGTCTTTCTGAAGGACATCTGGCCGACGAACGAGCAGATCAAGGATGCCATCCGCTCGGCGGTCAAGCCCGAGCAGTACAAGCGCGAGTACGGCCTGGCGTTCGACGGCGACGACTCGTGGAAGAAGCTGGTGGTGCCCAAGGGGCAGACGTTCGCCTGGGACCAGAAGTCGACCTACGTGCGTAATCCGCCCTTCTTCGACGTCGAGAAGTCGCCCAAGCCCGTCGCCGACATCGCCGGCGCGCGCTGCCTGGCGCTGCTCGGCGATTCGGTGACGACCGACCACATCTCGCCGGCGGGATCGATCTCCAAGAAGTCGCCGGCGGCGGCGTACCTGGTCGAGCACGGCGTCAAGCCCGAGGACTTCAACTCGTACGGCGCGCGCCGCGGCAATCACGAGGTCATGATGCGCGGCACCTTCGCCAACATCCGTCTGCGCAACCTGATGATTCCCGGGGTCGAGGGCGGCGTGTCGAAGCACCTCGGCAAGAGCGCCAGCGACGGGCCCGAGATGTCGATCTACGACGCGGCGATGAAGTACAAGGACGAGGGCGTTCCGCTCGTCGTCATCGCCGGAGCGGAATACGGCACCGGCTCGTCGCGCGACTGGGCGGCCAAGGGCACGCTGCTCCTCGGCGTGCGCGCGGTCATCGCCAAGTCGTACGAGCGCATCCATCGCTCCAACCTCGTCGGCATGGGCGTCATCCCGTTGCAGTTTGCCGAGGGCGAGGACGCGGCCACGCTCGGGCTCACCGGCACCGAGATCTTCGACATCGCCGGCATCGCGCAGAACCTTTCGCCCGGGCGCAAGCTCGAGGTCAAGGCGCGCGCCACCGACGGCAGCGAGAAGAAGTTCACGGTGCTCCTGCGCATCGATACGCCGAACGAGGTCGACTACTACAAGCACGGCGGCATCCTGCCGTTCGTGCTGCGCCAGCTGATCGCCGGCTAGCGGCAATGAGCGATTCTCCGTCGGACGCTGCCTACTGGCAGTCGCACTGGGACAAGCCGACGCAGGGTTGGGAGATCGGACGCGCCGCGCCGCCGCTCGAGCGCTGGCTCGACGCGCATTCGCCGCGCGGCCGGCGCGCGCTCGTCGTCGGCTGCGGGCGGGGTCACGAG
>JAQBQH010000062.1 GCA_028287105.1 Myxococcales bacterium | reverse complement strand
TCGCTGGCTGGGTGCGGGGACACCGCTTCGCCCGGCGGCAAGACCCACGATGGACTCATGCCGTGCGGAAAAAAGTGGAACGACCTCGGTGCCGCTCGCTCTGCTCGAGCGCGCGCAGCGTGAGCGCTGCCGTAAGGCCGTCCTGCTTTCATTCTGGAAGCGCTTCGCGAACCGCTCTTCGGCCGATATCTGCGCCGCAGCGTGATCCGTCGGTGGTCCAGCCCCCGGCGCCCTCATAGCTCTGCCAATCAAGTCTGCGTGAGTTGCCCGCCACCTTGCGGAAGCGATGAGCGAACGAAGGCGCGATGCCAGCGCGACGCCGAGGGCCCCCCGTGCGGCGCCGAAGGCGACGCGTAAGGGGCCCGCCCGCCGCGACGGTCCCTCGCAGCGCCGAAGCGCTCAGCTCTGCCGATCTGCCATCTGACTTCGCCGCCGCCGACGGGCGAGCGCGACGAGCAGGAGCGCCTCGGCGCCGGTCAGCCCGCAGCGCGGCGACGCGACCGAGAGCGTCACGCTCTTCGCCCCAGCGCTGGCGTCGTGACAGCGCACGAAATCGCCGTCGCTGCCGCAGCTCAGACCGCCGGTCGTCGACACATCGACGCTGCCGCCGAACCATGCGGCCGGCGCGAACAGCTCGGTCTCGCCGCGCGCGGGATCGTGATCCCACGACAACGTCAGCGCATTGAGCTTCGCGTCGCTCTTCTCGACGAGCGTGATGGACGTCGGCGTGCCGGCGATGCGCCGCGGAATCGGCCGCGGCACGAAGTTCGCGCGCGTCGCCCCGCTGCCGTCGACGATGCTGAAGTCTTCCGTATTCCAGCCGTCCTTCGCCGTCGCATCCCAGCCCGGCGTGTAGACCCACTGCGCGCCCGACGCCATGACCCGCGCCATCTGCGTCGCCAGCGCGCCCATGTAACCGCCCACCTCCTCCGTCGACGGCGCGGCGCCGTATTCGCCGACGAACAGCGGCACGCCCCACGCGGCGGCGGTGCTCGACATCTCGTCGAACGCCACCTTCTCGTCGCTGCCCTGCCAGCCGTGAAACAGGATCAGCGTCGGGTCGTAGTAGTGCGGCGAGTAGACGAAGCTCGAGAACCCCGGCTTCGCCAGCATGGTCGCGTTGCCGGCGCTCGTGATGTTGGCGGGCGACACGAATAGGATCGCCGCGCTGTCGACGGCGCGGATGGCCCGCGCGGCGTCCTCGTAGAGTGGACCGATCTGCGCGCGCTCGTCGCCGCCCGGCTCGTTCAAGAGGTCGTATCCGATCACCATCGGCTCACCAGCGAGCGCCGCCACTACGCGCGCGATCATCACGAGGTAGCGCGTGCGCGCGCCGAACGCGTCGCCGTAGAACGCGTCCCAGCTCCTGGTGAGCTCGGCATCGCCCAGCATGCGCTTGCCCCAATCGGCGCACGCCGCGCCGTTGTCCGGCGTCGCCGGCGTCACCGTCGGCGGCAGCGCCCACGACGGGAAACCCTCACCGCACCCGCCGAGCGAGAAGCGCGAGAACGCGTCCTGGTGGAAGTCGACGATCACGTACAGCCCGCGCGCCGCCGCCGCCCGTGCCGTCGCGACGTAGTCGTCGAGATAGGCCGCATCGTACGTGCCCGGCTGCGGCTCGTACGCCTCCCACGTGAAGAGCAGCCGCACCACGTTCATGCCCCAACGCGGCAGCGGATCGAGCTGGGCGGCGTTGGTGATGCCGCGAAACGGCGGCACCTTGGAGTTGCCGGCGACGTCGACGCCACGCAAGATCACCGCCGCACCCGCGCCATCGCGAAACTGCGCGCCGTCGACGCGCAGCGCACCGGCCCATCCCGAGATCGGCGCCGCCACGGCAGCGACGAGCACCACGACGACGACCCGGGCGTGCGAGCGCATGGCGGCAGCCTACAACGACGTTATGCTGCGGTCATGAGCGATCTCCGCGAACGCTTCGCACCGCTGCCTGCCGATCACCTCGCGCTCTGGAAGACCGTCTTTGCGCCCGACGGTACGATGCCGCTGTTCCCGCGCCTGGTCGGTCTCGTCCTCGAAGACGTGCGCGCCGACTACGCGCGCATGCGCCTGCCGTTCCGCCCCGAGCTGAATCAACCGGGCGGCGTGGTGCACGGCGGCGCCATCGCCACGCTCATCGACACCGTGGTCGTCCCCGCCATCGCCAGCGCCTATCCGACGGTGCCGCAGATGCTCACCATCAGCATGACCATCGATTACCTCGGTGGCCTGCGGGCCGAGGACGCCATCGCCGAAGGCTGGGTCGAGAAGCGCGGCAAGCGCACCGTCTTCTGCCGCGCCGAGGTCCGCTCCGCGCGCGGCGAGCTGGTGACCCGCGCATCCCTCGTCTACAGCGTGCGTTCCAGCTGACAGTTTTCATGCGCGCGTAGGACAATCTCCGTCGAAGATTTGCGCGACTGTGGCAACGTGTCGCATGGTGGAGCCCGCTCGCGGGTGGTAGCACCAGGATCGGACCGAGGGCCACGGGTTAGACGGGGAGGAGCTCATGGTGGGTGGTCGTGAGTCGACATCGTCGTTCAAGCTGACGCTGCCGGAAGCGACGTGTCCGCGCATCGCGCCGCCGGTGCGCATCGATGGAGCGGTGGCGACATTCACCGACGCCCTGGGCGGCGCAGTGGTGCTCGGCCGCATCGGTCCCTTCTTCCTCTGTCGCGGCAGCGTCGCGCCGCGCGGCCCGCTCGCTCCGGGCGCCGACGTGCTCCGCGATCTGGGCCTCGCCGGCGCCGCCGCGCGCGCGATCGATCACGTGCTCACGTGGTACGGCGCGCCGTTCGACTCGGTCAACGCGCGGCTGCGCGAAGATCAGCCGCTGTCGTGGGGCGTGTGGCACTTCGCCGGCGACCGCTTCGCCGCCGCGCTCACCGCGTTCTACGACGACGCTCCCGAAGCGGCCGCCGCGCGCCTGGCCTCGTTCGGCATCGCCGTCGATCGCGGCGTCGTGACCCTGGCGCGCGTACGGGGTGCGGCGCTGCGCGGCGAGATCGCGGAGGACGCGATCGCCTCGAGCGCGATCGCCTGCGCCGCGCTCGCGCGTGCCGGCCGCGATCCCAAAGCGATGCGCGCACAGCTGTCCACGCTCGCCGACGCGGTGCTGCGACCGGCGCTGGCGCTGCCCTGCCGCTCGACGTCGACGGTCGCCGACACGCTGCGCTCGCCGCGCGCGCTGGCGCTCATCCTCTATTGCGATCTGGCCTGCGGCCCGTCGGGCCCCTCGCGGCTCGCCGAGGCGGTCGACGGCGGCGGCGACGAAGGCGAAGTCATCGAGCGGTTCGTGAGCCACCTTCAGCGCACGCGCGCACGCGAGCTCTCTTCGGTCATCCGCATCCTCACCTCGCCGGAGTGGGACGCGCCCTGACGAGCTCGCGCGCCCGCGTCGCGGGTGCGGAGTCTCGGCACCGCAAACTCGGGATCGCCCCCTGGGGGTCCCCCACTCCAGCGGCCGCTGCGAGGCAGGTAGCCACGCAAATTCCCGTCCGCAACGCCGCTTTACACGCCCGTCCCAATTGCCCGTCTTTCGCATCGTTACGCAGGTTTTGCCCTCTGACACGGCCGGTCAGAGACGGCTTCGCGCGTGCTGGCGCGCACATTGCTCTGCCCTCCGCCAGACCCGAGGGGCAGGAGACGAGGCCAATGAAGAAGAGCTGGGGAATCATCGCCGCGATCGGATTTTCAGCATGCAGCGGCCCCACGCCGGCACCGGGCGGCGCCGCCAGCGTCGGTCGCGCCGAGCTGCGTCAAGCCGCGCCCATCGCCGCCGCGCGGATCACCGGCGACCTCACCACCGCCGCCATTCAGTTCGTGCAGTCCCAGCGCGCGACGCTCGGCCTCGGCGCCAACGACAGCTTCGCCGTCTTGAAGATCGAGCCTGACGCCGCCGGCCTCGATCACGTCCGCATGCAGCAGCTCCACCAGGGCATCAAGGTCTGGGGCGCCGACATCGTGGTGCACGGCCAGGACGCCGAGCTCAGCGCCATCGACGGCAACCTCGCCGCCTCCCTGCGCGGCCTCGACCTCACGCCCGCGCTCTCCTTCTCCGACGCGCTGTCGGCGGCCAAGTTCGACTACGCACGCGGCGCCGCGCCCGGCTCGGCGCTCGCGTTCTCCCGGGAAGCGCAGGAGCTCGTCATCCTGCCGCTCGACAACGGCGACGCGCACCTCGCCTGGCACGTCAGCTTCTTCACCGAGCACCAGGCCGGCATCAAGCCCGGGCTGTGGCACTACTTCATCGACGCCCACGACGGCTCGATCGTGCAGCAGTTCAACGGGCTGCACACCGTCACCGCGACGGGCCCCGGCGGCAACACGCGCGTCAAGCGCACCTGGAACAACAACCTCGAGGTCACGGCCAGCGGCGCCAACTACGTGATGGACACGCCGCAGTACCGCACCACCAACATGGCCCACGCCACGACGGGCACCGGCACCACCTACTCCGGCACGTCGCTCACCGCGTACAACACGGCCGACCCGGCCGCCAACGACGCGCACGGCTTCGCGCAGGTGACGGTCAAGATGCTCAAGGATTGGTTCGGCTACAACTCGATCGACAACGCCGGCCTCAAGATCATCTCGCGCGTGCACTACAGCAACAACTACGCGAACGCCTTCTGGGACGGCACCGAGATGACCTACGGCGACGGCGACGGCACGCAGCTCTTCCAGATGTCGGGCTCGCTCGACGTCGTGGCGCACGAGATCGATCACGGCTTCACCGAGAAGCACGCCAACCTGACCTACAGCGGCCAGTCGGGCGGCATGAACGAGTCGTTCTCCGACATCGCCGGCACCTCGGCCAAGTTCTTCTTCGACGCCACGACGGCGTCGTTCGATCTCGGCGGCGACATCTTCGTGCAGGCCAACCAGTACATCCGCTACATGTGCAAGCCGTCGATGGACGGCCAGTCGATCGACAACGCCGCGCAGTACAAGGCCGGCCTCGACGTCCACTTCAGCTCGGGCGTCATGAACCGCGCCTTCTGCCGCGCCGCCAAGCGCCTCTCCGGCGTCAACCCCGACACCGGCGCCGCCACCGCCGCCGGCGTCAAGGCCGCGGCCAAGGCCTTCTACGTCGCCAACGCCAACTACTGGACCGCCGGCGCGACCTACGTGCAGGGCTGCCAGGGCACCGTCGACGCCGCGACCAAGACGCTCATGTACGCCGCGGGCGACGTCTCGGCCATCGGCGATTCGTGGAAGGACGTCGGCGTCACCTGCACGTACACCCACGTCAACGACTTCGCGCTCACGCTCGATCCGCCGATGGCGACGGCGACCGCCGGGACCTCGACGACCTACAAGGTCAACACCACGGTCGCGGTCGGCAGCACCGCCGAGCCGCTGATGCTCACCGTGACCGGCCTCCCCGCCGGCGTGACCGGCACCTTCACCCCGGCGACCGTCACCTCGGGCGCGTCGGCGATGCTCAAGCTCGACCTGGCCACGACGGCCGCGGCGGGTGACGTCACCTTCACCGTCAAGGCGGCCGGCACCGGCTCGCGCACCGTCGACGGCAAGCTCACCGTCGTGGCGGCGCCGCCTCCTCCGCCGGACATGGCCGGCCCGACGGGCGGCGAAGGCGGCGGCAGCGGCGGCGGCAACGGCACGGGCGGCGGCACCGGCGGCGGCACCGGCACCGGCGGTAACGGCGCAGGGAACGGCAACGGCGCAGGTGGCAGCATGAGCGGCTGCAGCGTCGCGGTCGGCTCCGCGGCCGGCTCGAGCGGCCTCGGGCTCATCCTCCTCGGCATCGGCTTCGCGTTCGTCTCCCGCCGCCGTCGCTCCTGAAACGCTTCGTGATACGCTGCGGGCATGCCTGCGCGTATCGTCGTCGTCGACGATGACTCGGCCATTTGCGAGGCGCTCTGCGACGTCCTCGGCGATGCCGGCTACGACGTCGTCGCGTTCGCCAACGGACGCGAGGCGATGGGCGCGCTGACGCCACGCCCTGCCCTCTTCATCATCGACCTCATGATGCCGGAGCTCGACGGCTGGGAGCTCATCGACGAGCTCAAGCGGACCGCGCCGCTCGCCGACATCCCCATCTGCGTCATGTCGGCCATCGGCAACACGCACTCGCCGCCGAAGGTCGCCGCCGTGCTGCCCAAGCCGGTCGCGCTCGACACGCTGCTCGAAACCGTCGCCACCCTGCTCGGCCAGTCTTAGGCATGTCGGGTAATGTCGGTGTTGGCGCGCGCGCGTGACGGCGCGGTTTGCCTCGTCGGCGCCGCGCTCTGCCTCGGAGACTCGATCCCCCGTACCCGCAAACGGTTGTGTACAGCCTGACAATCCTCGCTGCGTCAGTGGAGTTCCGTCGGCGGCGCCCATGCGCGCGTGCGCCGCCGCTCGGCCCGACGATTGCTACCCCAGCTGCTCCTACCGTCGGAGGAAGCATGGACAGCGACGAGATCGAGAACGTTCGCCCGCCGACCGCAGAGCTGCCGCCCGAGCTGTGGAGGCAGCAGCTGATGGAATCGCTCGAGAGTGAGGATCTCGTGGAAGATGAGCAGCACGCCGACGGCATCATGGACGAGACCGGCCCGGTCGAGACCGTCTACGCCGATGAAGAGCGCGCCACCCACGTCGGCGACGTCCCCGAAATCGCCGCGCCCGCCGAGACTGCGCCCGTCGAGGCGGCGGCGGTAGAGCCCGTCGAGACCGCGCCTGTCGAGGCCGCGCCGCCCGCGCATGTCGAGGGCGAGACCCACGAAGTGCCGCGTCACGAGCTGGAATCGCTGATCTCGGAGTCGACGCCGGCCGCGGTCGTCGCTGCCGTCGAGGAGCACGTCACGACGCTCGACGAGCCCGCCGCCGTCGAAGCGGCCCCCGCCGTCGAAGCGGCCCCCGCCGAAGAATCCGCGGTCGAACCCGACGTCGAACCCGCCGCCGAATCGGCCTTCGAGTCCGCCTTCGAAGCAGCGTTCGAAGCGCCCGCCCTCGAAGCGCCCGCCGCCGCCGAAGCGCCCCTCGCGGCCGCCGTCGAAGCTCCGCCGCACGCGCACATCGCCGCCATCGCCGACCTCCTGCGCGCCGGCCGCTGCGTCCTCGTCGCCGGGCCGCGCCTCGCCCAGCCGCCGCTGACCATTCGCGACATCCTCGCGCGCCTCGTCGCCACGCTCGCCTCCGACGACGTCGCCGAGGTCTGGCCCGTCCTGCAAGCGCGCCCGCTCTCGGCGGCCGGCTTCGTCGTGCGTCGCCTCGGCGACCGGTTCGCCGGCGTCCTCCGCTCCGCCGTTGGTCACGGCGGCCCCATCCCCGACGTGACGCTGCGACTCTCGTCGCTTCCCTTCCGTGCCGTCCTCACCACGCGCTGCGACGACGCCTTCGAACGCGCCCTCGCCACCGACGACGGCGCCCCCGCCGTCTATACGCCGCGCGACGGCGAAGCGCTGCGCCGCCACGGCAAGACGCCCTTCGTCCTCAAGCTGCTCGGCTGCCCCACCCGTCCCGAAACGCTGGTCTGGTCGCACGAGGCGCTGCAGGCAGCCCTCGGCGACAGCGCCTTCCGCGCCGCCGCGCACGAGCTGTGGCGCACCCGCAGCTTCCTCTTCGTCGGCTTCCAGGCCGGCGACGTCGAGCTGGCGCTCATCACCGAGCGATTGCTCTCGGGCGCGCCCGTCGGCGACGTCGAGCACTTCGCGCTCCTGCCCGGCATCAGCGCCGTCGAGCGTGAAGAGCTCTACGCGGCCTGGCGCATCCGGATCCTCGACGAGGGCGAGCCGGAATCGCTGGCGCGCGCGCTCACGCTGGCGCTCGACGAGCACAAGGAGGAGCTCCCCGCCGACGACGACGCCGACGGTTGGCTGGCCATCTACGCCGCCTCGCCGACGCGCGCCGACGCCGCCGAGCGTCTCGACCGCATCGCCGTCGAGCTGCGCGAAAAGGGCGATCACGACGCCCTCTTCGACTTCATGCTCGCCCGCGTCGACGTCGAGCCGGATCCGGTTCGCCGCGCCGAGACGCTGTTGGCGCTGGCGCGCGTGTTCGAGTACGAGGCCGACGACGCCGGGCGCGCGCTCACCGCGCTCGTCGCCGCCTACAAGGAAGATCCGCGCCAGGCCAACTGGCAGGAGCTCTCGCGTCTCGCCGACGCCGCCGCCGGCTGGGACGACGTCGCCGCGGAGCTCGGCAACGTCGCGTCGCTGCCGGCCACGGTGCGCGCACCGCTCTATCGAAAGCTCGAGCGCTGGCCCGAGCTGGTACACGCGCTCGACGAGCTGGCCATCCAGCCCGACGCCAACGTGCGCGCGCTCCGCGTCGAGGCCGCCGAGATCGTCGCCGCCCGGCTCGAGGATCGCGCCGCCGCCATCGGCCGCTTCGAAGAGCTCGTCGCCGAGGTGCCGGGCGATCTCGAGGTGCTGCGCGCGCTCGACGCCCTCTACGAGGACGCGGGCCGGCAGCGCGAGTATCTGGAGAACCTGGCCCGCCAGGCCGACGCCACCGACAGCCGCGACGAGCGCGCCGCGCTCTACCGCCGCCTCGCGCTCTCGTGGGAAGAGGAGCGCGACGGCGCGCTGCGCGCCGAGCAATGCTGGCAGACGCTGCTCACGATCGACCCGACGGCAGAGGACGCGCTGCGCGCCCTCGAGCGCTGCTATCGCGCCGAGCGCCGCTTCCCAGCGCTCATCGAAGCGCTGCGCCGCCGCGCCGAGCTGTCGCCGGCCTCGGCGCGCGCCGAGCTCTACGCCGAGATCGGCTCGATCCAGGCGTTCGAGCTGGGTGACAACGATCGCGCGATTCAGGCCTACCTGACGGCCGAGACCGCCGATCCGTCGCAGGAGTCGACGCTGGCGGCGCTCATCAAGCTGTTCGATCAAACCGGCGCCTGGCACCTGTGCGTCGAGCGGCTGATCAAGCGCGCCAAGATGCAGTCGAAGATGGGCAACGCGCTGCCGCTCTACTTCCAGGCCGGCGAGCTCGCCGCGACCCGGCTCGACGACGCCGCGCAGGCCGAGACGCTCTTCGCGCGCGTCCTCGAGATCGATGCCCAGTACGTGCCGGCGCTGCAGGCGCTGGCGGGGCTGCACAAGAAGGCCAAGGCGCCGCTGCGCGCGGCCCGCCTGCTCGTCGACGCGGCGGTGGCCACGCCCAACCATCTCGAGCGCACGCAGTTCCTCGTCGAAGCCGCCGATCTCTACGAAGAGATCGACGACGATCAGCGCGCCACCGAGCTGTATCTCGAGGCGCTCGCCATCGACCCCGAGCACATCCAGGCGGGCGGACGCGTGGCGGATCTGCTGTGGCGCGCCGGACGCTGGGGCGAGGTCATCCCAGTGCTCGAGATGCTGACGCGTAAGCCCGCCGAGCCGGAGCTGCTGCTCGAGCGGCTGGTGCGGCTGGCGCGCGCCGCGCGCTCCGCCGATCAGGGCGACAAGGCGGCCAAGGCGTGGGCGCGGGCGGCCGACCTGGCGCCGGAGTCGCTCGAAGCGCAGCGCGGCCACGCCGACATGCTGCTCGCCGCCGCCGATTGGGCCGGCGCCCTGCAGGCGCTCGAGCGCGTCTTCCAGTATCACATCGAGGCGCTGCCGCTGACCGAGCGCGGGACCCTGTTCACCGACCTGGCGCGCTGCGAGCGCAACCTCGGCGCGCGCGAGAGCGCTCGCGAGTTCGTGGCCCGCGCGCTCGAAAGCGATCCGACCAATCGCGACGCGCTCATGATGCAGGCCGAGCTGGCCGAGGACAATCCGACCTCGCTCATCGAGGCCAAGCGCGCGCTGCTCGTCGGTGCGCCGCCGTCGGAGCAGGCGCGCCTGCTCGACGAGATCGGCGATCTCTATCTCGCTCGGCTGCAGGATCCGGAGCGCGCGCTCGGCGCCTGGACCGACGCCCTCGAGATCCATCCCGACGATCATCGCCTGCTGCACAAGACCCTCGACGTGTTCGTCGAGGCGCGCGCGTGGCCGCAGGCGCTCGAGACGCTGGAGCGCATGATCGCCGTCGAGAAGGACCTGGCGGTGCGCGCCAAGTACCGGCACACCGCCGCCCTCCTGTGCCGCGACGAGCTGGCGCGACCGGCCGCCGCCATCCTGCACCTGCGCGGCGCGCTCGACGACGATCCCGAGAGCGAGCGCTCCATGCGCGCGCTCGAGCAGCTCTACGTCGCGGCCGCCGATTGGACCGAGCTGGCGCGCCTCTATCGCCGGCGCCTCAAGTCGATCGGCCCCGAGTCGGCGGGCGACAGCGACGGCCACAACGCCGAACGACTGCGCATCTGGGGCGCGCTCGCCGATCTCTGCATGGGCGCGCTCGCCGATCCCGAGAGCGCGCTGGCCGCGCTCGAGGCGACGCTGGTGTTCGACCGCGACAACCTCCAGCGCCACTCCGAGCTGGCCGACCTCTATGTCGAGGCCGGCGCCGACGCCATCGACAAGGGCATCGCCGAGCACCACTACGTGCTCCGCCGCGACAAGACGCGCATCACCTCCTATCGCGCGCTCAAGCAGCTCTACAAGCGCAAGCGGCAGCCGTCCAAGTCGCTCGCCTGCGCATATGCGCTCGCGTTCTTGCGCAAGGGCGATCCCGAGGACGTCAAGGCCATCGAAACCTACAAGCAGCGTCCGTTCGTCACCGCCCGGCGGGTCATGGACGAGGACAGCTGGTCGCTCCTGCGGCATCCCGACGAGAATCGCCTCATCGGCCAGCTCTTCGCGCTCGTCGGGCCGACCATCGCCGCCGGCCACGCGCAGCCCCACAAGCTCATCGGCCTCCAGCGCAAGGACGCGCTCGCGCACGACGACCCCCGTTCGTTCGTCAAGGCACTCACGTATGTCGTGCACACCTTCGACGTCGCTGCTCCCGAAGCCTACGAGCGGCCCGAGCAGCGCGAGCCGATCGTCTTCGGCAACGCTGTCGAAGGGCGTGCGCTGGTGCCGGTGTTCCAGCTCGGTCAGCCGTTCGTCGTCGACAAGCGCAAGGAGTCGGAGCAGGTCTTCGAGCTGGCGCGCAAGGCGGTGCTCCTGCGCCCCGAGCGGCTCCTGCGGCTGGCGACGCCGCATCCGCAGCAGATCGGCCACGTGCTGGACGCGGCCATCGCGCTCGCCTACGACGCCGAGGGCGCCGCGCCCAATCCGCAGCCGGAGCTGGCGCGCACCGTCTCGGGTCTCAAGCGCGCGCTGCCGCCGTTACAGCTCGAGCAGGTGCTGGCCATCGGGCGCAAGCTGCGCGACGACGCCGTGCGCACCGACGAGGCGGCGCTCGAGTGGCTGCAGGCGGCCGACCTGACGGCGCTGCGCGCAGGCCTGGTGATGGCCGGCGATCTGGAGACCGCGGCGCGACTGGCGGCGGCCGATGGCCGCGCGGCCGGCACGCGCATCCCGACGGAACGTTTGCTCGACATGGTCTGGTCGAGCGTGACCGAAGATATTTTCGCCGTCCGGCGACATCTCGGCCTCTAGCAGGAAGGAAGCGATGAACATGTACGCGATGGCTCGAACGATGCGGTGCGCAGCGCTGGTAGTGGTGGCGCTGGCGGTTGGCGGCTGCTTCAAACCGCAGGTGCAGAACCGCAGCTTCGTATGCGACGCAACGGCGCCGGCCTGCCCCACCGGCTTCATTTGCGTGCAGGGCTACTGCGACGACGGCTCGGGCGGCGGCCCGCCGCCGGGCATGACCGCCCCCGACCTGGCGATGTCGGGCGGCACCGGCGGCAACGGCGGCGACGTCGACATGACGCTCCCGCCCGCGACGCACGACCTGGCCGTCGCCCTCGACATGTCGATGCCCGTCGTCGATATGGCCCAGCCCATCCCCGACCTGGCCAAGCCCGCCGACATGGCCAAGATGTGCAAGGTCTACCCCGCCACCTGCACGGTCAACAGCGAGTGCTGCAACAACAACTGCTACGTCGACGGCCGCTGCTTCTGAGTCCCAAAGGCGCCTTCGCGCCGAAATCGTAGTAAACAATAAGAATGCCCCGCTGGGCTATTGCGTGGTTCGGCCTCTGCCTTTGTCTGCATCTCCCTGCCCGCGCCGCTGACGCGCCGCCGCCACCCGCACGTCCCGAGCTGGCCGCGCCCGAACGCGCGCTCCTCGTCGCGGGCGGCGCCGAGCGCTGGATCTCGGCGGCCGACGCGGTCGCCGGCGGCTACACGCTGGTCGACCTCGGCGACGACTGGACCCCCTACATCTTCCAGGAGGTCACCGACGGCAACGGCAACCTCATGGCCAATCGCTACCGGCAGGTCTATCTCGGCCTGGCCAACGACAGTGGCGACCGCGACGGACAGCCGCTGGCGGAGAACGACCACAACTACCTCGAGCTGTTCGGGGTGCCGCCGACGCTGTCGGTGATCCGCGCGCGCTTCCTCGACTCCAAAGAGCGTGCGCAGACCTGCAGCGGCGTCGACTTCGAGAAGCTCCGCCTCGCGGTCTCGATTCCGCCGCGCACGTCGAAGGCCGAGGCCAAGGTCGCCGCCAAGATCGCAGCCACGGCGAAGAAGCTCGAGCTCCTTCGCCAGCGCGCGCAGGTCGAGTCGCTCGAGCAGCTCGCCGAGAAGGACCCCAAGCTGGCCAAGGACATCGCCGAGGTGCAGCGCTACTCCGCGCAGCGCGGCTCGTTCCCCGAGGTCGAGAAGCGCCTCACCTGCGAGGGCATCTTCGGCCCCGAGACCAAGCACGTCGCCGGCCAGTTCGACGATGCGATGCGCGAGGCGATCATCCGCTTCCAGCACAAGCACATGCTCTACGACGCCGCCGCGCTGCGTCCCGACACCATGGCCGCGCTCGGCCGCCCGCTCCTCGACAACGACTACGCCGCGCTGGTGCGCGTGTTGACCGAGCGCGTCGTCTCGGCCGCCAACATCCTCGAGGACGGCTCCACCGACACCAAGAAGGGGCCGGCCACCTACGTCAACAGCGCGGGCGTGACGGTGCCGATCCGCAACCTCGTCGCCGAGGCGGTGCAGGCGACGCTGCAGCAGCTCGGCCTCGGCGACACCGCCGCGGCGCTGGCCTTCTTCGAGCGCCATCCGGCCGCCGACTTCAAGCAGCTGCGCGTGGCCATCAAGCTCCTGCCGCCGCCCGAGTACTACCAGCCCAACATGGAGCTGTCGGTCGTCATCGATCGCGGCGACGTCTTCTACGATCCGCTCTTCGACGAAGTCACCGGCAAGGCAATTCCGCAGACGCGCCATCATTTCCCGTCGCTGACGCTGCGCACGAAGTGGAAGGACAAGTGGATCCCGCTCAACCGCTGGCGCACCACCATCGGCGGCTGGCGCTCCGATCTGGCGTCGAACGGCCACGAGTACTACCGCTACAAAGGCTCCGACGTGGGACCGCGCGTGTGGCGCAACATCGTCTCCGGGCCGGTCTGGATCGCGCCCAACTCGACGCCGGTGCGCACGCTCGTCAAGTGGAAGAAGGTCCACGGCACGACACAGCAGGTGGTCAACTACGACGAGGTCGGTCCGGGCTATCTCTCGGCTTACGGCCTCGTCGCCGCCTACAACGTCGTGCCCGGCAAAAACGGCAAGCCCGACTGGGACAACGGCGTGCGCGTCCACGGCTCGTCGGAGATCCTGTCGATCCGCAACCCCGACGCCTATTCGCACGGCTGCCACCGCCTCATGAACAACCTGGCGGTGCGCATGTTCTCGTTCGTGTTGCGCCATCGGCCCGTCATCGTCGAGGGCGATAAGCCCCTCGACTTCGCCCGCCAGTTCCTCTTCAAGGAGGACGTGTTCGAGATGCGGCTGCCGTCGCGCGGCTTCCACTATCGGCTCGAGCCGCCGGTGGCGGTCAGCGTCCTCGAGG
Source organism: Myxococcales bacterium (assembly GCA_028287105.1). Classification (GTDB taxonomy): domain Bacteria; phylum Myxococcota_A; class Polyangia; order Palsa-1104; family Palsa-1104; genus JAQBQH01. Next base: position 29,514 of record JAQBQH010000062.1, on the reverse strand, counting down.
GCAACATCATCGGCAAGGTGAAGAAGCCGATCGGCAGCTACATGCCGAAGGCCGGCGTCGTCTATCCGCCGGGGCCGCCGCCGTCGCCGAAGGACACGCCCGAGTCGCGCGCCGGAGGTGGCCAGTGACGCGCACGCTCGCATGGACGACGCTCGCGGAAACGACGCTCGCGCGGACGACGCTGGCGCGGACGACGCTCGCGAAGGTGACGCTGGTCGCCGCGGTCGCGCTGTTGGCCTGTGGCTGCGCGCACTCCGACAAGCAGCCCAAGCCGCCCGCCGAAGAGGAGAAGACCGACCCCGAGGACAAGGCGCAGACTCCGCCCCCGTCGGTGGCCACGCCGCCGGTCTCGGGTGCGACGGTGATGACGCCGACGGGTCAGACGGTCGCGCCGCCGAAGCCGCTGCCCACGAAGATCAAGATCATCGTGCGCTCCAATCCGCCCAAGGCGACGGTGTTCTGGGGCAAGAAGAACCTCGGCATCACGCCGGTCACGCTCGAGCGGCCGCGCGACTCGGGCCCCGTCGACCTCATCGTGCGCAACGACGGCTACTTTCCCATTCACACGCGGGCGTACACGTTTCGCAATGACGGGTTTACGGTGAAGATGACCAAGCTCGAGGATCGCATGACGCTGTTCGGCGCCAAGCAGCCGGTCGAGCCGCTACCGGGTACGCCGGGCGCGCCGGGCTCCGAGAGCGAGCCGGGCGCGACGCCGCCGGGAGCGACGCCCGGCGGTGCACCCGGGGCGACGACGACGCCGCCGCCGGGGACACCACCGAGCGCGCCGCCGCAGTAGCTACCAGCGCCCGTCCCGATGCGTGTGCAGCCAGCGCGCGTGCATCATCGCGCGCTCACGACGCTCGCGCATCATCTGCTCGTAGGCGCGCCGGCGGCCGAATTCGCCGTCGCGAACGCCGAAGCGGCCGTCGACCTGATCGTAGCGACCGGCCACCACGACCGGAGCGCGGTTGTCGTACCGATTGTCGTAGCGGTTCTCGCCGCGATTGTCGGAGCGATTGTCGAAACGGGCGTCACCGTGGTCGCCGCCACGTGCGTACTGCGCGCGCCCGTCATGCTCGTCTGCAGCGGCGGGCGTGCTCAAGGCCGCGGTTCCGATCGTCGCACTCAGTGCCATCATTCCCAGCTTGGTCAACATGTCGACCTCCTGCAGCTGAGACGTCCCGGCACGGCCGCTATCGCAACCCTTTACCGAACCTTTACGAAGGGCGAAAACGCCTATGGAATCGTGTATCCGCCGACCTTGATCGACCACACGCCGATGTGATTCTTCGTCGCCGTGTCCTGGAAGGGGAACCAGACCCCCGGCGACGACGGATCGCCCGTCGCGCCCGCGCGCGGAATCGCGGTGATCCAGATCTGGTGATGCGCCATCGCGCCGGTGAGCACGTTGCCGTACGGGCGCGTCGACGAGAACGAGAGCCACAGATAATCGCCGTCGGCCTTGGGGCCCCACTTCGGCCACGAGTTGGTGCGCATGGCCTCGCCGTTGGCCGCGGTCAGCTGCACCGGCGTGCCGCCCGCCGCCGGCAGGATCCAGATCGTCGCCGACGGATTGTCGTACGACAGCCCGCTGCCGTCCTGGCCGTTGCACGACGAGTTCGCCATCGCCCAGCTCGACTTCGACGACGCCGACGCGCGCGCGAAGACGACGTACTGCCCGTCGGGCGAGTAGGACGGGTAGAAGTTGTTCTCGCCGGCGGCCGCCTGCATGAGCACCTTCTCGTTGCCGAAGCCGGCGCCGCTGGCGGTCATGGTCACGAGCGATCCGCCATACGCGAAGATGCTGGCCTGCCCGAAGTTGAGGCCGCTCGGCGCGCACATCGCAGTGGGCTTGACGAAGACGATGCTGCTGCCGTCGGGCGACCAGTCGGGGAAGAGCGCCGGCCCGCTGGTGGCGACGTCGGCGATCTTGTTGCCGGTGGTGCCTTCGCGCAAGGTCAGCTTGCCTTCGTAGCTGGTGATGATGCGCGAGCCGTCTGGGCTGAACGAGGTGGTGGCCGCCTGCGTGTTGGCCGGCGCCTGCTGCGTGGTCGGGTTGGTCGCGTCGACGTCGCCGAGCGACATGGTGGCGCCGGTGGCAACGCCGCCGAGATCGAGGAAGGTAAAGGCGACGCGCTTGCCGTCGCGGCTGAGCGCGTGGCAGCCGACGCAGCGCCCGCCGTTGTTGGTCTTGTTGAGATACTTGTCCGCTTTTTGCGACCCGAGCTGCAGGCGCTCGAGCGTGCCGTCGCCGGTGAGCTGATCGCCGGTGGTGGCGAAGTAGAAGAGCGCGCCGGTGGCGTCGTCGCGCGAGACCTTGAGCGGCTGTCCGCCGGAGCCGACGACCGGACCCTGCGGCACGCCGCTGCCGTCGACGGTAGCGCCGTCGACCGAGAGCGTGATGGTGTGGCCGGCGGCGACGTCGAGCAGCCACTGCCACTCGCCTGCGGGCGGCACCCAGTCGGCGGTCTTGACGTAGCCGCGCAGCTTATTGCCGTTGTCGACGGAGAAGGTGACGCGATAGACCGGCGACGCGGCGTTCCACTGCACGTCGACAGGCGCGAGATCGTGCGGCACGATGGCGCCCGAATTCGGGTAGACGAGGGTGACGCCGCTCGTGCCCGCCGGCGTGCCGTCGAAGCCGCCGACGACACCGGGCGGCAGCGTCGGATCTACGATGTCGTGCGTGGCCGGCGGCTGGTTGCCGCCGGTGCCTGAGCCGCCGCCTCCCCCGCCGCCGCCGCCATTGCCGCTGTTACCGCCGCCGCCGCCGTGGCCCGTCGTCGGAGAGTTGCAAGCGCTGAAGACCAGGGCCAGCGTCGCTAGAAGTGCGGTTCGCATGCATGTAGGTGCTTTGACGCGTATTGGCGGGCCAACCGTGTTAGGGTCCGCGACGTAGGAGGTGCGCCATGCGCAAGGTTCTTCTAGTGGTCCTGCTTTCGGGGCTCTTCGGGCTTCTCGGGCCGGGTTCCGCGGCCGCCAAAGAGCACGACGGCAAGCCGATGACGGTCCAAGCGGCCATCGCCGACGCCGAGACGGCGCTCGACAACGGCCGGCTCGGCGACGCGATCAACGAATCGGAACGGCTGCAGCGGACGCGCGGCCTCACCAAGGACGAGCAGGGTCGGCTCGAGGTCATCATCGGGCGCTGTAAGCTCGTGACCGGCAAGTTTGCCGAGTCGGAGAAGCTGCTGGCGCGGCGCGTGAAGCTGTCGCCCGACGACACGCGGCTGAGCGAGTGGTACGCCCGTGCGCTCGACGGCAACGGCAAGAGCGACGCGGCGCTGCGGCTGCTCGGCGATCTGGCGAAGAAGGACGCGCTGCAAGAGGGCGACAGCTACTGGGCGTTGGCGCAGCTCGAGCGCAAGAAGGGCGAGAATGACGCCGCGCGCGCCCACGCCAAGCTGGCGCTGGAGAAGCCGATCGTGCTGCAGTCCGACGAGATGGAAAAAGAGATCCACCAGTTCATCGACGAGCTCACGCCGAAGAAGAAGTAGCCGCCTTCCGCGCAGCGCCGCGATACCGCACGACGCCAGCAGCAAGATCGAGAGCCCGCTCGACGGGGGCGCGCCACCCGGCGCCGCCGCGCGGCCGGGTGACGCCGTCAGTCCGTCGGCCAGGCGGACATCAGCTTGCGCAGCTCCTCGTCCCACTCGTCGCTGTCGGCGAGGAGCGCGTCGGCGCGGGGCCGCGCGCGGGCGAAGTCGCCACGCTCGGCGAGCGCCAGGATGACGAAGAAGCGCGCCGCCAGGACGTGGTCGCGAGCGTCGGGACGCGCGTCGTTCTGGTAGGCGGTGATGAACGTCGAGCAGCTGTCGAGCATCACTTCGTCGAGCTGCGAATTCCAGCGCGCGCAGATGCACGGCGCGTAGTCCCACTCGAGCTTCTGATCGGCGCTGCCCGGCCGGTTGGCGCGCTTCTCGGCGAGATCCTGCGCGTACTCGGCCCGACGCGACGCGCGCTTGCGCCGCTCCTCGACGATGGCGTGCATGCGCGTCTCGATCTCGCGAAAGTGCTCGCCGGTCGGCAGCGCCTTCAAGTACTGCTCGCCGGCGGCGAGCGCGGCGTCCCACCGATGCAGCCCGTCCTCGGCGCGAAACTGCGACCAGGCGGCCGGCTCGACCACGCCGTCGAGGCGGCTCTTCTGCCAGCGCGCCGAGACCTCGGCCAGCGCGTGATAGCGACGCGCCGCCGCCAGCGACGAGAGCAGCTCGTGCGCCGCGTGCGTCCGCTCCGCCGCCGGGCGCGCCGCGTCGTCGGCGCGCGCGACCAGCTGCTTCTCGCGCTCCTCGAGCTTGGCGCTGGCGGCGGCGCTGTAGCCGCCCATGCGCTTCTGCAGCGCCTCCAGATCGCGCACCGCGTAGTGCAGCTGCGGTCCCGCCGCGACCGCCTCTTGCAAGAGCGCGCGCCGCTTGTCGTCGTCGGGCGCCTGCACCGCGTCGCCGTAGAGCTGAAAGGCGCGATAGGGGACCCTGGGCCGCGCGCGCCGCGCCAGCCGCTGCACCGTCTTGGGCGCCAGCCCCGCCGATTGGAACAGCGAAATGGCCAGGCCGTCTTGCAGGCGCAAGAGCTCGTCACTGCCGCCGTCGACCTTGGCGCTGCCCTTGAGCTCGCCCGAGGCCACCTCGACGATGCGCGCGGTCAAGCGCACGTCGCCGCCGGCGCGCTGATAGGCGCCCATCACGATCCAGGTCGCACCGACGAGCGTGCCCACCCGCACGGCACCGATGGGCGACAGATCGCGCTTCTTGTCCTCGAGGTTCTGCTCGCCGATCACCTTGTCGATGGCGCCGCGCTCGACGACGCGCACGCCGCCCACCTCCTTCAGATCGACGGTGAGGGTCTCGCGGATGGCTTCGCCGACGTTGGCGCGCGCGCCGCTCAGATCGCGGAACGGCATCACCGCCACCACCGGCTCGGCCGCCAGCGCGCGCGCCGCCAGCGTTACCACTACGGCGACGATCGACGCGCGCAGCATGCGCCGAGGTTACACGAGCTCGATGGCGGTCACGCGATCGGCCACGCGCGCCGCCAGCGTCAGCCCGAGCATGCGCGCGTACTCGCGCGGATAGCCGATGGGGCTGGTCTCGACGGTGAAGGGCCCGCCCGCGCCCTCGAACTCGCCGCGCTTGCGAAAGTGCGTGTGGCCGCAGACCCCGAGCTTGAGCCCGGCGGCGCGTCGCATCGCCTGGCCGAGCCGCTCCGATCCCATGAAGCCGTTGATGAAGTCCCACGGCGGCTCGCCGCGCGACGTCGCCAGCTGCACGAACGGCAGATGGTGGGTCACGACCACCGTCGGCCGCGCGCCGACCTCGGCCAGCTGCCGTTCGAGGAGCGCCACCTGCCCATCGCAGATGGCCACGTCGTCGAGCTCCGTGCCGTCGTCCGCGGGCCAGCTCACGCGCGCCTTGTCGTTCCAGCGCAGCCGCCCCCACGCGCCTTTCTGGTAATCGGCGAGCGTGAAGGTGCCGTCGAGCTCCCGGTTGCGCAGCGAATAGTCGTACCAGCCGGTGACGCCGCAGAACTGGACGCCGCCTACCTCGACCGGCGCCTGGCCGATGGCGTCGACGCCGGCGCGCGCGCACAGGGCCGGGATCTCCGCTTCGTAGCGGGCGCGGCTCGAGGGGGTGTCCTTGAGCATCCAGAGATCGTGGTTGCCGGCGACGAACAGCATGCGCGGCGCCGACGCGCGCAGGGCCGTCAGCGCCGCCTCCAGCGTCGGCAGGCTCGACGACACGTCGCCCGCGACGATGAGCACGTCGACGCCGAGGGCGCGCACCCGCTCGACGATGAGCGGCACCACCTCGGGGTGGTGCTCCACGTGAAGGTCGCTGGTCAAGCCGATGCGCACGCGCACAGTGTACGTCCTCGGCTTGCAATCGTCACCGACGGAGGTACACTCGGGCCCGCATGGTTGCGCTCGGCACCTATCTCCTCGTTTCCGTCGCGGCGGCGTCCTCGCCGGTGCACGGCGTGGAGAAGCTGGCGTCGACGTTCGACGAAGCCTACTGCGACGTCGACGACTCGGGCGAGTGCGCCGTCGAGCCGACGCTCAGCGTCGAGATGCCGGCGGCGGTGCTCGACTGCGCCAGCCCGTTCATCCAGGAGATGATCGGCTCCTGCGACCTGCCCAAGCAGGCGCCGCCGACCGCCCACGCCGCCACCCTGCGCAACGGCGGCACCACCCTCGTCGCCCGCGCCGACTCGGGGCGCGTCGACGTCATCACGGCTCCATCCACCGCCGACGGCGCGCTCCTCGCGCAGCCGCCGCCGCTCCACCGCCTCTCACCTTCGTCGCCCGTCGTCGCTCCGCTCGACGACGCCATCGACGACGTCTCACCCCCGCGCCTCGATCGCCCGCCTCGCGTCTAACCGCCTTCGAACCCGAAATCCGAATCCGAAATCTCATTCTGAACTGTCAGCTGTCAGCCGTGAGCTGTCAGCCCGTTCGTTTCGACTGTTAACTCTCATCAAGGTGTCTCCATGAGTAAAGGTACGGCAATCATCGGAATGCTCGTCGCGCTCGTCGTCGGCGTGTTCATCGGCAACACATGGCACGGCTCCAGCGACGGCCCGAGCGTGCAGGTCCCGGCGGCGGCGCTGCCGGATTCGAACGTCGAACGCTTCAAGATCCCGGTCGGCAACGCCCCCACCAAGGGTCCCGAGCACGCCAAGGTCACCATCATCGAGTGGTCGGATTTCCAGTGCCCGTTCTGCTCCCGCGTCGAGCCGACGGTCGACCAGATCATGAAGACGTACGGCAAGGACGTGCGCGTGGCGTGGAAGGATCAGCCGCTGCCGTTCCACCAGAACGCCATGCCGGCGGCGCAGATCTCGCGCGCGGCCTACGCCAAGAAGGGCGCGGCCGGCTTCTGGAAGATGCACGACACCCTGTTCCACAATCAGCAGGCGCTCGACCGTCCGGCGCTCGAGAAGTACGCCAAGGACATGGGCCTCTCCGACGGTGACATCAAGGAGGCGCTCGACGACAAGAAGTACGACGCCGCCATCCAGGCCGACTCGCAGGAAGGCACCAAGTTCGGCGCGCGCGGCACACCTTCGTTCTTCATCAACGGTCGTGCGCTCTCGGGCGCGCAGCCGTTCGACGCCTTCAAGAAGATCATCGACGAGGAGATCGCCAACGCCAACCGCGCCATCAACGGCGGCGCCAAGCTGGCCAGCGTCTATGACGCCCTGACCGCCAACGGCAAGCCGGCGGCCTCGGCGGCGCCCGATCGTCCGGCGCAGCCGACGCCCGCGCAGGCGGATCCGCAGGCGGTCTACAAGGTGCCGCTCGGCCATTCGCCCGAGAAGGGCTCCAAGACGGCCAAGGTCACCATCGTCGAGTTCTCCGACTTCCAGTGCCCGTTCTGCTCGCGCGTCGAGCCCACCGTCGACGCGCTCATGAAGGACTACGGCAAGGATCTGCGCGTGGTCTGGAAGAACAATCCGCTTCCGTTCCACCAGAACGCGATGCCGGCGGCGAAGGCGGCCATGGCTGCCGGGCAGCAGGGCAAGTTCTGGGAGATGCATGACAAGCTGTTCGCCGATCAGCAGCACCTCGACGAGGCCACCTACGAGAAGTACGCCAATGAGCTCGGCCTCAACGTCGGCAAGTTCAAGGCCGCGATGGCCGATGTCAAGCTCGACGCCGACATCAAGGAAGACTCCGCGGTCGCCGCGAAGTTCGGCGCGCAGGGCACGCCCGGGTTCTTCATCAACGGCCGCCCGCTGCGTGGCGCGCAGCCGAAGGAGTCGTTCAAGGCGGTCATCGACAAGGAGATCGAGGCGGCCAACGCGGCGCTCAAGCGCGGCGTCAAGCCGGCCGACCTCTACGCCGAGCTGACCAAGGACGGCAAGGACAAGGCCGAGGGCGCCGCCGCTCCGGCCAAGCAGCAGCCCTCGCCGGGCGAGCCCGATCAGAACGTCGTCTACAAGGCGATCGTCGGTGACGCGCCGGTCAAGGGCGCCGATGCCAAGCACGCCAAGGTCACCATCGTCGAGTTCTCGGACTTCCAGTGCCCGTTCTGCGGGCGCGTCGAGCCGACCGTCGACCAGGTCATGAAGGACTACGGGCAGCAGGTGCGCGTGGCCTTCAAGCAGCTGCCGCTGCCGTTCCACCAGAACGCGCACGTCGCCGCCGAGGCGGCGCTGGCGGCCAAGGCCCAGGGCAAGTTCTGGGAGATGCACGGCGTCATGTTCAAGAACCAGCAGGCGCTCGATCGTCCGTCGCTGGAGAAGTACGCGCAGCAGGTCGGGCTCAATGTCGACAAGTTCAAGGCCGACCTCGACTCGGGCAAGTACAAGCAGAAGGTCGACGCCGAGCTGGCCGAGGGCAACAAGATCGGCGCGCGCGGCACGCCTTCGTTCTTCATCAACGGTAAGCCGTTCGTGGGCGCGCAGCCGTACGAGGCGTTCAAGGGCAAGATCGACGAGGCCATCAAAGAGGCCGACGCCAAGGCGCACGGCGGCAACTTCGCCAAGTACTACGACGACCTCATGAAGACGGCGAAGGCCGAAGTGGCGGCGGCTCCGGCCAACGCCGGCGGTCCTCCCGAGGACAAGACGGTCTACAAGGTCGACGCGGGCAACGCGCCGGCCGTGGGGCCGAAGACCGCGCCGGTGCAGATCGTCGAGTTCTCCGACTTCCAGTGCCCGTTCTGCTCGCGCGTGGTGCCGACGATCAAGCAAATCGAAGACAAGTATCCGGGCAAGGTGCACCTGGCGTTCCGCAACTATCCGCTGCCGTTCCACAACAACGCGCAGGGGGCGGCCGAGGCGGGCGCGGCGGCCAACGCGCAGGGCAAGTTCTGGGCGATGCACGACAAGATGTTCGCCAACCAGGGGGCGCTCGATCGTCCGTCGCTGGAGAAGTACGCGCAGGAGATCGGGCTCGACGTGAGCAAGTTCAAGTCGGACCTCGACGCGGGCAAGTACAAGGACGAAGTGCAGAAGGACGTGCAGTACGCCAACGGCCTCGGTGGCGGTGGCTTCGGCACGCCGACCTTCTTCATCAACGGCCGCAAGATCGCGGGCGCGATGCCGTTCGAGAGCTTCGCGCAGATCATCGACGAGGAGCTGAAGAAGAAGCACAAGTAGGCGGTCGTTGGCCGCCGGCTGTTAGCCGCCGGCTGTTAGCTGTTAGAAGAGCACCACGCGGGGCCTCGAGAGGGGCCCCGCTTTTTTTTTGCGTTACAGTTTGAGGATGAAGGGGATCGTGACCGCGGTGAGTCGGAGCGCGACGCATACGATGGCGAAGGGGAACGAGCTGTCGATCCGACTCGTGAAGGGGCTCGGGGTCGAGGGCGATGCGCATGCGGGGGAGACGGTGAAGCATCGCTCGCGGGTGAAGAAGGACCCTACGGTGGCGAATTTGCGGCAGGTGCATCTGATTCATGCGGAGCTGCATGACGAGCTGCGGGCGGCGGGGTTCGTGTTGGCGCCGGGGCAGATGGGCGAGAACGTGACGACCCGCGGGATCGATCTGCTGGCGCTGCCGGAGCGGACGCGCCTCAAGCTCGGGGCGACGGCCGTCGTCGAGGTGACCGGGCTGCGCAATCCCTGCGTGCAGCTCGACGGGATTTCAAAGGGGCTCATGGCGGCCAACCTGGCGCGCGATGCCGAGGGCGGGCTGGTGCGCAAGACCGGCGTCATGGCGGTCGTGGTCAGTAGCGGCGACGTCTGCGCGGGGGACCCCATCGAGGTCGAATTGCCGTCGGGGACACGCCGGCCGCTGGCACCGGTCTGACCGCTACGACGCTCTGCGTCAGATGTGCTAGGCTTCGCGCACCATGCTCATCCTCATGCACGCAACCGCCTCACCGCTCGAGGTCGACGCCGTCGCCGCGAAGGTCCGCTCGCTCGGCTTCGAGCCGCACAAGATGCCCGGCGCGCAGCGCATCGCCGTCGCCATCACCGGCAACCCGGGCCCCGTCGATCCCGCGCACTTCCAGCACATGGGCGGCGTCGCCGAGGCGGTCTCGATCTCGAAGCCGTTCAAGCTGGCCTCGCGCGAGACCCATCCGCACGACACCGTCATCAGCATCCAGACCGCGACCGCCGCGGGCCCGTCGCGAATCGGCGGCGGCATCTTCGGCATCATCGCCGGCCCGTGCGCCGTCGAAGGGCGCGAGCAGACGCTGACGGCGGCGCGCGCGGTCAAGGCCGCCGGCGCGACCTTCCTGCGCGGCGGCGCCTTCAAGCCGCGCACGTCGCCCTACTCGTTCCAGGGCACCAAGCTCGACGGCCTCAAGATCCTCGCCGAGGCGCGCCACGAGACGGGCCTGCCGATCATCACCGAGGTGGTCGACTCGAGCCACGTCGAGCAGGTCGCCGAGTACGCCGACGTCTTGCAGATCGGCACGCGCAACGCGCAGAACTTCGCGCTCCTCGAGGCGGTGTCGCAGGTGCGCAAGCCCGTCCTCCTCAAGCGCGGCATGTCGTCGACGATCCAGGAGTTCCTGATGGCCGCCGAGTACGTCGTCAAGGGCGGCAACTATCAGGTCATCTTGTGCGAGCGCGGCATTCGCACCTTCGAGCCGATGACGCGCAACACCCTCGACCTCGGATCGATCCCGCTCATCAAGCGGCTGACGCACCTTCCGATCGTCGTCGATCCCTCGCACGCCACCGGCGATTCGCTCCTGGTGCGGCCGATGGCGCGGGCAGCGCTCGCGGCCGGCGCCGACGGCATCATGGTCGACGTCCATCCCGACCCGGACAAGGCACTGTGCGATGGGCCACAGTCGTTACGCCCGGAGGAGTTCGCCGAGCTCATGACGACGTTGCGCGCCATGGCCGAGGTGCTAAAAGTCTCCATGTGAAGAAGCTGATCCTCTACACCCGCGTCGGTTGCCATCTTTGCGACGTGATGAAGGATCAGATCGACGCCCTCGCTCCACGCTTTGCCTTCACGCTCGAGCTCATCGACATCGACCAAGACCCGAAGCTGCGGGAGGAGTACAATTGGGATGTCCCGGTGCTCCTCGTCGATGGCAAGAAGATCGCGAAGTACCGCCTCGACGAGGCGATGTTGGTGCGCCGGCTCGAGGGCTCGCCCGTGAGTGGCGACGTGGAGAGCGACCGTGAGTAACGAAACGCAACCGCAGCCGGCAAAGCCGGTCAGCCCGCTCATGCGCGCCTCGGCGTACGGCGTCGCCGCCGCCATCGCGATCCTGATGGTGTTCCTGTTCGTGCGCGCCCTGCCCGACGCGATGGCGCGCGCCCGCGACGGCGAGCATGCCGCCCGCGAGGCCGCCTGCGACGCGCTGCAGCCGGCGCCGATGAACGCCGCGCTCGGCCGCATGCCGGTGCGCGCGCCCGACTTCACGCTCAAGGACTACTCGGGGCGCGAGGTGAAGCTGTCGTCGCTGCGCGGGCAGGTGGTGCTGGTCAACTTCTGGGCCACCTGGTGCGGCACCTGCGTCGTCGAGATGCCGTCGATGGAGCAGCTCGTCGAGTCGAAGAAGGGCAAGCCGTTCCACCTGCTCGCCGTCAGCGTCGACGACGATTGGCCGGCGGTCCGTAAGTTCTTCGCCAAGGGCACCTCGCTCGACGTCGTCCTCGACACGGCGCGCAGCGTGCCGAAAGCCTGGGGCACGGAGAAGTTTCCCGAGTCCTTCCTCGTCGACAAAGAGGGGATGATTCGTTACTACGTCGTGAGCAATCGGGACTGGAGCTCGTCGGCGGTGTCATCCTGCATCGACGCGATGCTCGACTGAGGGGGGAGGCAGCATGAGCGGCACGCAAGCGACGCTGTTGGTCGTGGACGACGAGCCCGAGATCAACAAGCTCGTGGCGCGGATCTTCGAGAAGCGCGGCTACGTCGTGCACACGGCGGCCGACGGCGCCGAGGCGCTGGCGCAGGTCGCGTCCAAGCATCCCGATCTCATCATCCTCGACCTGAACATCCCGAAGATCGACGGCTGGGAAGTGTGTCGCCGGCTCAAGAGCGACGCGGCGACCAGCAAGATCCCGATCATCATGCTGACGGCGGCGCACGCCAACGTCGACGACGCGCACATCGGGCTCGGCCTCGGCGCCGACGAGTACGTGGCCAAGCCGTTCGTCAAGGCGGTGCTCTTGTACAACGTCGAGCGGCTGCTCGGCCGGCCGCACTCCGAAGACAGCGACTCGACCGAAGGCGACCCGAAGTAGCAGCGCTTCAGAACGGCGAGTTCAAGAGGAAGTAGATCTGATCGCCGCCGCCCTTCATGAAGCCGTGCGCGTAGCCGAGCTGTAGCGCGGCGTTGAAGTAATAGGCGTAGGTGATCTCCAGCATCACCTCGGCGCCGACGCCGAGCTTGAGCTTGTCGAACGCGACGCTGCCGTTGAAGGCGCCGCCGTAGTCGGCGAAGAATTTGCCGTGCACGCGCTTCAAGTAGAGCGGGAAGGTGTCGAGGCCGCGATCGATCCAGGCGATCGGGAAGCGATACTCGAGATTGACGACGTGGAACTGGTCGCCGTACTGCGACGCGAAGCCGTAGCCGCGCAGCGTCGCCGAGCCGGGGCGCGTGAAGTCGTAGATCGACTTCAAGAGGTCCTGCTGCGGATAGCCGCCGAGGAAGAACAGCGGATGGTGGCCCGACGGACCGCCCGAGACGCCGCCGCCATAGGCGAGCGACAGGACGTGATTGCGTAGCAGCCGATTGCCGAACGGCATCGGCACCCACTCCTGGTAGTGCCACGACGCCGAAAAGGTGTCGCGCGAGCCGCCGAGGGCGCGCGCGCTGACGCCGAGCGAGAACGACAGGCGGCGCCCCTGCTCCGTCGAGACCGAGTACTGAAAGCGCCGCGTATTCTGATAGGACCAGGTCGCGCCGAAGCCGGCGGCGGTGCCGGTGTCGGGATACTGCGGGATGTAGCTCGACGGATCGATGAGCGGCGGCGGCGCCAGGTTGCGCGTGAGGCTCCAGTCGTACGAGAAGAAGAGGTCGGACGAGGCGACGATGTGGCGGTAGAGCGGCAGGCCGATGCCGGTGCCGACCGACCAGGTGTCGGCGTCCCATCCGACGTCCTGGCCGTTGGCGAAGAGGCCGCCGCGGCGCTCGAGCGCGTGGGCCACGCCCATGTTGAGCGAGGGCCAGAGGCCGCTGTAGCCGTAGTTGGCCGAGAACTGCACGTCGTCGGAGCGGCCGGTGCCGAAGCCGAGCTGCAGGTTCCAGGCGTGGCGGCCGACCACGTCGGAGCCCGAGAGCTCGACGCCGATGATCTCGCCGTAGCCGTCGGGCACCGCGTACGGTTTCCAGGTGAACGGATAGAGCGTACGCAGCGGGTTGTAGCGGCGCGTCGCGTGCGGCGGCTCCTCGGGCGGCGGCGGCACGTCGGGGCGATCGAGCAGCGGCGGCGAGGCTTCGCGCCAGGTGGCGCGATCGAGCGTGGCGGTCTCGAGCGTGTAGCCGTCGGCGACGAAGCCGATGAAGGCGACGGTCTTGCCGTCGGGGGAGATCGACGGATCGAAGACGCCGTTGACGACGTTGGTGATCTGGAAAAACTTCTTCGTCTCCAGCTCGTAGGCGTAGAGGTTGTAGACGCCGGTGCGATCGCTGACGAAATAGATCAGCTTGCCGTCGCTGGAGAAGCGCGGCTCGAGGTCATAGGCGCGGTCGCTGGTGATGGCGGTGACGGCGCGCGTGGCGACGTCGATGACGTAGATGTCGCGGCGGCCGCCCCGCTTCCACCACGAGAACGCGATGGTCTTGCCGTCGGGCGACCAGGACGGCGTGTAGGCGTGCTCCATGTTGGCGACGGGGATGAGCGACTCGATGGTGCCGTCACCGTCGGTGCGCATGAGCCCGAGGCCGCGCGAGGAGTTGGCGGTCTGCTCGAAGGCGACCCAGTGGCCGTCGGGCGAGAGCGCGGGGTTCCAGGCGCGGGCGCCGTCGGTGATGCGGCGCTTCTTGCGCGTGACGCGATCGTAGAGGAACAGATCGTTGAACAGATAGTTGGTGCGGTAGACGGTCTGCTCGTGGAAGGCGAGCCAGCGGCCGTCGGCGCTGAGCGACGGGCCGCCCGCGGCGTCGGTGGCCAGCTCGGTCTTGGCCCACTTGTTGGCGGTGCCGCGCCGCGCCGGCGGCGGCGCATCGACGGGGATGCGGACGAATCCTTGCCGCCCATAGCCATCGTTGCGCAGGACGATGATCTCGCGACCGTCGGGCGTGAAGACCGGCCTCTGCCCCGACGAGGGGTCGGCGTGCAGGAGCGTGCGTGTGGGCGTGATTCCGGCGCTGACGATGGCGTCGCGCTGCGCCGTGTACTTGCGGCGCAGATCGTCGTGGAAGTCGGCGTACAGCTGCACCCAGGTCTTGCCGGTGACGCGGCGGATGCTGCGATTGATCTGCCCCGGCACGCACACCGAGCCGTAGTCGCGCGACATGCGCAGCAGCGCGCTCTCGCCGTAGTGCTCGGCGACGAAGCGCATCAGCGACGAGCCGTACAGATAGGCGGAGTTGCCGTAGGGGAACTGATTGGGAAAATGCGTGAACTGATCGAGCCGCTGAAAGCGGTTCTCGAGCGTCTGCGCGCGCAGGTACATGTCCCAGATCGAGTTGCGCAGGCGGCCCGACGAGGTGCGTGCGGTCTCCTCGAAGACGGCCAGCCCCTCGAGGCCCCAGCGCGGCTGGAACTGGTTGGGCGGATAGATGGTGCCGAGCCCGAGGCCGAGGACGGCGTTGATGGTCTTGGCGCACGGTCCGCCGATGGTGCCGGTGTGGATGATGTGCGTGAACTCGTGCATGAACAGATCGGTGAGCCAGTCGTCGTAGTCGTTGAGCTCGGCGCGATCGTCCGGCGAGTTGGCGTACAGCGTCACCGACGGATAGGGGTAGACGCCGGCGAAGCCGTTGTAGTCGTCGATCTCGTCGGTGACGACGACGTGGGTCTTGCCGCCGAGCCCCTTGCCGAGGACGGGCGTGAGCCGCTCGTAGACGTACTCGGTGACGGTGGCCAGGCGCTGCGCGACCAGCTCCTCGCCGCCCCCGTGCGGCAGCGTATAGAAGTGGATATAGAAGTGCGCGGTCTCGATGGTGCGCCAGACGCGCGACGGATCGTCGGCGCGCGCGACCCCCGGCGCGACGAGGGCGAGCGCGGACGAGAGCGCGAGCGCCAGTGCCAACAGCACCAGGAGCGCCGGCGAACGGGGGCCGGCGAGCCGGACCACCGGCATTACAAGTCGGACCCGAGCACCTGGCTGATGGACCGATAACCGAGCGCGCTGTAGAAGCGTTCGGCGTCGTCGTTGCCCGACCACACCGTCAGGAGCAGCTGGCCGGCGCCGCGCGCGCGCGCCCACGTGGTGGCGGCCTGCATGAGCGCGCGGCCGCAGCCGAGGCGGCGCTGGCGGCGGGCGACGATGAGGGTCTCGATGTGCCCGCGCCGCTGCGGCACCATGGTGTGGCCGACCGGCGTGTCGTAGATCTGCAGATGGCAGGCGCCGCACACCGCGCCGCGGTCGTCGACGGCGACGAGGATGGTCTCGTGGCCGCCCTCGTCGGCCTCGCGCAGCGCCTCGGCGGCGCGCTGGCGGCCGCGGTTGAGATCGGGGCGCCGGAAGAACTCCGGCGAGAGGCGCGCGTGCAGCTCGTCGGCCTCGTGCCACAGGGCCGACAGCGCCTCGACGTCGCGGTCGGCAGCGGCGCGGACCGACCACCGCGTCGCGGAATCGACGGCGCGCGGCCTAGCCAGGGAAGGCCTCCTGAAGGATGCGCTCCACGTCGCGACGGCTGACGGGCTTACGCACGAAGAAGTCGGCGCCGAGCGCGCGCGCCTGATCTTCGGTCGCCTGCGCCGACTCGGTGGTGACGACGCAGATGCGCAGCCGCTCGCCTCCGAGCGCGGCCTCCGACTCGCGGACCCGCTTGATCAGCTTCATGCCGTCGAGGATCGGCATGTTGAGGTCGACGAACATGAGGTCGAAGCTGCCGACCGAGAGGAGCTTGAGCGCGGCCAGCCCGTCGGCCGCCTCCTGCACCTCGACGCCGGGACGCTTGCGCACCGCGAGCGCGAGCAGCTGACGCATGGCCGGCGAGTCTTCGACGATCAGGATTCTGAGAGGATGGGGCATGGTCAACGGGCGACGCTGTGCGCGTGGCGCGGTGGAATCGGCGTCTCCACGAGCGGTGTCGCCGGCGCGGCGAGGAAGGGGCGCACGACGCGCAGGAACTCGGCGGGGCGCTCGATGAACGGCATGTGCCCGGCGGCCGGCACGATCTCGAGGCGAGCGCCGGCGATGGCACGCGCCAGGCGCTTGCCGTGCGCCAGCGGAACGAGGCGGTCTTCGTCGCCCCACACCAAGAGCGTCGGCGCGCGCACGCGCCCGGGATCGGCGTTGTTCTCGGACATCGAGGTGAGCGTGCGCATGCACGCGTAGGCGGCGTCGAGCCCGCCGGCGCGGTTGAGGCGCGCCCAGAAGTAGTCGATCCACTCGTCGTCGAGACAGCGGCCGTCGCGCACCGAGAACGAGCGGCAGCCGCGCGCGAAGTCACGACGCCCGAAGAGGTGGCGGAAGACGAGCGGGCCCAGGACCGGCGTGAGCGCCAGGCGCGCGTCGAGCGCGCGCAGCGGCGGCGGATAGACGGCCGAGGCGGCAAGGACGAGGCGCTGCACGCGGTCGGGATGGCGCGCCGCGAGCGTCAGCGCGACGCCGCCGCCCATCGACGCACCGATCACGTCGGCACGCGCGAGGCCGAGCTCTCCCATGACCGCGTCGACGATGTCGGCATAGGCGCCGAGGTCGTAGGCGAACGCGTCGGGCGCGGGGCGGTCCGACTCGCCGAAGCCGGGCAAATCGAGCGCGAAGATCTCGTAGTCCGCGGACAGGGCGTCGATGATCGGGCGGAAGTACCAGTGCGACATCATCCACCCGTGGATCAGCAGGAGCGGCTCGCCGCGGCCCTGCTGATGCACGAAGACGCGGCCCACCGGAGTGGAGACGAAGCGACCGGGGAGACTCACGCTACGGTTTTACCACCAGTGGTCCGCGAGCGGTAGGTGGAGGCGGCGTCAGGTCATCTCGCCGGCGGCGGTGAGCAGCTCTTCCGGGTAGAGCTTCGACATCGTTTCCTGGACCATGGCCTCGATCTCCTGCGCCGTCGACATCGAGAGCGCACGCTCGGCCAGCTCTTTGGCCTGCTGGAGCGTGGTGCCGCGCAGGACGCTCTTGACCACCGGGATGGCGGTCGAGTTCATCGAGAGCTCGTCGAGGCCGAGCCCGAGGAGCACGAGGCCAAACATCGGCTCGCCCGCCATCTCGCCGCACATTCCGACGCGCACACCGGCCGCATGTCCCGCGTCGACGACGTAGCGCACCATCCGCAAGATGGCGGGATGCAGCGGGTGGTAGAGATAGCTCACGTGCTCGTTGACGCGGTCGATGGCGAGCGCGTACTGGATGAGATCGTTCGTCCCGACGGAGAGGAAGTCGCACTCCTTGGCCAGGAGGTCGGCGACCATCACCGCCGCCGGCATCTCGACCATGATCCCCACCGGCAGCTTGGTGTCGAACGCGATGCCCTCGCGCGTCAGCTCGGCGCGCGCCTCCTCGAGCACCTCCTTGGCTTCGCGCAGCTCGCCGACGCCGGAGATCATCGGAAACATGAGGCGCATGCGCCCGTGCACCGACGCGCGCAGAAGGCCGCGCAGCTGCGTCTTGAACAGCTTGCGCTCGCGCAAGCAGAGCCGGATCGATCGCAACCCCAGCGCCGGATTGGCCTCGTCGCCGAGCGCCGCGAACGGCACCACCTTGTCGCCGCCCAGGTCGAAGGTGCGGAACGTCGCCGGGAATGGATGCAGCCGCTTGAGCACGCCGCGCGCGTGGAGGTAGTGCTCCTCCTCCTTCGGCAGGTCGGTGCGATCGAGAAAGAGGAACTCGGTGCGATAGAGGCCGATGCCCTCGGCGCCATGCTCGAGCGCGCTCGGCACCTCCTCGGTGAGCTCGACGTTGGCGTAGAGCCGCACGCGCGCCCCGTCGGTGGTCTCGGCCGGCAGGTCGCGATTCTTGAGCAGCTCGCGAACGAACGTCTGATGGCGCGTCGCCCGCTGCCGGTAGTCGTCGATCTGCACCTGCGTCGGGCGGATCAACACCTCGCCGCGCAGCCCGTCGACGATCAGCATGTCGCCGTTGCCGACATGCTCGGTCACGTTCTCGAGACCGACCACGCTCGGGATCTCGAACGCGCGCGCCAAAATGGCCGAGTGCGACGTCTTGCCGCCGACGTCGGTCACGAACGCCACCGCCGACGCGCGATGCAGATGCGCCGTATCCGCCGGCGACAGATCGTGCGCCACGATCACCGCGCCCGGCGGCGGCATGGCGGTGCCGACGTCGACGCCGAGCAGGTTGCGCAGGATGCGATCGCCCACGAAGTCGATGTCGCTGCGCCGCTCGCGGAAGTAGTCCTCCTCGATGGCGTCGAACACCGTCTTGATCTCCTCGACGGTACGACGCAGCGCCCACTCGGCGTTGACCTTCTCCTCGCGGATGCGCCGCCGCGTCGGGTCGACCATGTGCTCGTCGTGGAGGATGAGCTGATGCGCCTCGATGATGTGGAAGTGGTCCTCGCCCTCGCGCTCGCTCAGCTTGCGTTTGACGCGCTCGAGCTGCTCGTGCGACGACGCCAGCGCCGCGTCGAAGCGCGCGATCTCGTTCTCCACCTCTTCATCGGCGATGTGCCGCTTGGGCGTCTTGACGCGCCGCCTGTCGACGAGAAATGCCGGCCCCATCGCCAATCCTGGCGACGCACCCACTCCGCGCATCATCGCCGTCGGCGAGATGCTCCCCTGCCCCATGTGGCCGTCACCCGCCAAAATCAGTCCTCCCCGAACTTGTCCTTCACCAGGATGGAAAGCGCGTCCATCGCCTCCTTGGCGTCCGCTCCGGTGCAGCGCACTGCGATCCACGATCCCTTGGCCGCGACCAGCATGAGGACGCCCATGATGCTCTTGCCGTTTACGCTCTGACCGTCCTTCTCGACAGAAACGTTGCTTTGATACTTGTTGGCCGTCTGCACGAACTTGGTGGCCGCACGCGCGTGCATGCCCAGCTCGTTGGTGATTTGCAGTCGCTGTTCCACGACTTGTTCGCTCATCGTCCCCGCTTCCTCATTTCGTCCCCATGGCCGTTCGGATGTGAATGCTCTTGAGTCCGGTGGCGCGCAGCTCCTCGGCCAGGGAGAGCGCGCCGTGTTCTCGATCGGCCGTCGCGAGCTTGAACAGCATCGGCAGGTTCATGCCCGACAGGACCACGCTCCTGCCGCCACAGCGCTTGCAACAGAGGTTGTACGGCGTCGATCCCTCGAGGTCGGTCAAGAACAGCACTTCCTCGGCGTGCAGGTCGATGACGACCCGTTCGATGTGGATCTCGGTCTCGCTGCGTGGCTCGCCGATGGGGACGCTGATGGTCCGCACATCGAGCGGTCTGCCGACGACGCGCTCGGCCGCCTGCACCATGTCCTCGGCGGCGTTGCCGTGCGTGATCACGACCACTCCGGTGACGCTCATGCTGCCTGGCTCACGGTCGATCACGCATCACTCTCCCTGGCCGTCATTCCCGACCCCTTGCGAGGTCACGATGACGAACCGTCAAAGGGTGACGCTTGGGGAGCCTTTTGGCTAGCTCCTGCACCACCGCGACCGATCGATGCCGCCCGCCCGTGCAGCCCACCGCGACCGTCAGGTATGCCTTGCCCTCACGTTCGGCGCGCGGCAACAAGAACTCCAGCAGCGCCTCCGACTTCTCCAGAAACTCGCGCGCGTCGCCGTTGTCGAGGACGAAGTCACGCACGGCCGCCTCCTCGCCCGTGGAGCCAGAGAGCGCTTCCACGAAGTACGGGTTCGGCAAGAAGCGCACGTCCAGCACCACGTCCGCCTCCGCCGGCAGCCCGTGCTTGAAGCCGAACGACAACAGCGTCACCGCCAGCACGTCGGCCGAGCGCCGATAGCGCTCGTGAATGACGCCCTTGAGCTGATGGACGTTCAGGTGCCCCGAGTCGACGTAGGCGGAGGCCTCCTCGCGCAGCGGCCGCAAAATCTCGCGTTCGCGCGCGATCCCCTCGCGCAGATCGTCGCCCGACAGCGGATGGCGCCGCCGCGTCTCCGAGAAGCGTCGCACCAGGACGTCGTCGTCCGCGTCGAGGAACAGCACCTCGAGCTGGTGCCCCTCTTTGCGCAGCGCGCTGAACACCTCGCGCGACGACGACAGGAACTCGCCCTCGCGCGCATCGACCCCGACCGCCGCCTGCGACGGCGTCGCCGAAGCGGCCCCGCGCGCGGCGGCGTCCGACCCCTTGGCCGACGAGATGAGCTCGGCGAACTGCCCCATGAGCGGCAGCGGCAGGTTGTCGACGCAAAAATAGCCGGCGTCCTCGAGCGCCTTGAGCGCCGTCGACTTGCCGGCGCCCGACACGCCCGTGACGATGATGATCCGCATCGGGCGCGCCGCCGCCACTACTCCACCTCGTCGACGCGGACGTGCGGCACATCGGGCTTGGCCTCGATGAGCGCGCGATTCAAGCGATCCTGGAACTCACGCGCCGAGTGCTTGCCCTGATACTTGAGCAGCTGATTGCGCGCCGCGACCTCGATGATCGAGGTGATGTTTCGCCCCGGTCGGATCGGCACGCGCAGCATCGGCACCGCCACGTCGAGGATCGAGTGGCGCAGCTCCTCGACGCCGAGGCGGTCGTACTCCTCCTCTTCGTTCCACTCGACCAGCTCGACGACCAGCTCGATCTTCTTGGCGTCACGCACCGCCGAGATACCGAAGAGGTCCTTGATGTTGATGATGCCGAGCCCGCGAATCTCCATGTGGTGCTTGATGATCTCGGAGCCGCCGCCGTAGATCATGTCGGGCGGGCGCTTGCGGATCTCGACGATGTCGTCCGCGACGAGGCGATGGCCGCGCAGCACCAGGTCGAGCGCCGCTTCGCTCTTGCCGATGCCGCTCTTGCCCATGAGCAGGATGCCGATGCCGAGGACGTCGATGAGGACGCCGTGCACGCTCGTCGTCGGCGACAGCCGATCTTCGAGCCACTTGGTCACGCGGTTGATGAACACCGACGACATCAGCGGCGTCGAGAAGACCGGCACGTTGAACTTGTCGCCGCCGAGGACCAGCTCCGGCGGCACCTCGAGCCCGCGCGTCACGACGATGGCCGAGGGCTCGAGCGCACAGAGCGCCTCCAGCCCCGACTTGCGCGCGTCGGGCGCGGCCTGTCGCAGAAACGAGATCTCGGTCAGCCCCAGCACCTGCAATCGCTCGGGATGGACGTAATTCGTGTAGCCGGTCAGCGCCAGTCCCGGCTTCTGCACGCGCGGCCCCGAGATGCGTCGCGACAGCCCGCCGCGCCCGCCCACCAGCTCCATGGCAAGCCCGGCCTCGCGCGCGTCGAGCAGGCTATCTACGCGGACGCTCGCCACGGCTCAATCACCCCTCAGTTGCAGTTGAAGAGCGAGAAGCTGTCCTTGACCTGATCGCCGCCGAAGTGGAGGTCGAAGCTGCCCTTGAGCGGCTTGGTCCTGGTCGGGTCGAACTGCGTGATCGTGACCGACCCGGACGACGCCGCCACCACCGAGTCGGGTTGGGTGACGCCCGCCGTGTAGTGGAGGAACTGCGCCACCGCCGGCGCTCCTCCGGTCTGGCAATCGGCCGGCTGCACCTCGTACGGCTTCATCGTCGGATAGGCGCCGTTGACGTTGAAGTCGGGCGCCACGCCGATGGTCAGGATGATGCGCATCTCGAGGTGCGGCAGCTGCACGTCGCGCTCCGACGGATGCGTCGGGTCGCAGATGAAGTTGTAATCGACCAGATCGATCAAGAGCTGCCCCGCTCCACCGCCGGGACAGAAGTCGAAATGGTTGTCGGTGTAGTAGTAGCCCGAGTCCTGCACGGTCAAGACGTTGGCGCCCGCCTTGTACGTGGGCGTCCCCTTGCCGCACCCGACCACGAGAAGCGCGGCCAATACGATTGTCTGTCGCATCAGTATTTCGCGTCCTCGTCGGCGATGACCTTGAAGATCTCTGCCGCATCAGTGGCTTGCATGAGCCGTGTCCTGAATTCGGGGTCTTTGAAAAGGCGCGAGATCCGCGCCAGGGCCTTCAAGTGCACGCCGGTCGAGTTCTCGGGCGCCACCAATACGAAGAAGAGGTGCGTGGGGCGGCCGTCCATCGAGTCGAAGTCGACGCCTTCCGGCGCTCTGCCGACACAGGCCACGAGCTTACCGACGGCGTCGAGCTTGCCATGCGGGATGGCGACGCCTTCACCGATGGCGGTCGACGCCAATCGCTCCCGCTCGAGCAGAACCTTCGCCAAAACCTCGCGATCAATCCGCTGCGGCCCGGTCACATGGGCTGCGAGGTGGTCGGCTAGTTCTCGAATCACCGCGCTCTTTTCGTGCGCCTGAAGCTGAGGCACGATGAGCTCGGGTCCGACAAAGTCTACGATCTTCATTCTCTAAGCCTTTGGCGTACGCGCCGCGCCTAAGCCTTCCCGCCGTTTTGCCCCGTCTCGATCAGCCCGTACGTTCCGTCGCCACGACGATACACGACATTGACCTCGTGTGAAGCAGCATTGGTAAACACGAGGAAATCGTTTCCGAGCAGGTTCATCTGCATGACCGCCTCGTTGGGAGCGAGCGGCTTGGCGAAGAACTTCGACTTCTTGATGATCTGCGCCTCGGCAGAGGGCTGGGCGTGTCCGTTCGGCGCCGTTTGAGCGGGCCGCTCTTCGACGTCGGGCTCGGCGAGAACCGAGTGCGTGATCTCGCGCTGACCGTGCAGCCCTTCGTTGCCCTTGTGGTTGCGGATCTTCTCTTTGTAGCGGCGCACCTGCCGCTCGATCTTGGCCATGACCAGATCGATCGACGAATACATGTCCTCGGTCGTCTCCACGCCTTTGATGGCGAGGCCGTTGTGCAGCGTGATCATGACGTCGGCGGTGTGGTTGTACCCACGATCGCAGAGGAGGACTACGTGGGCCTTGATGGGGTCGGGGAAGTACTTCTTGATACGTTCGACCTTCTCGCGCGCATAGTCGCGCAGCGCATCGGTCGAGTCCATGTGTCTGAAAGTCACCGAGAGCTGCATCTACAACCTCCGGTGCGGCGGGGTGGTCGAGAGAGCATCGAGTCTGGAGGTTACTATCTTAGAACAATTGCTTGCGCTTGGAAGAGCTAAGTATTCCGAGCTGCTCACGGTACTTGGCGACCGTGCGGCGGGCGATGTCGATGGTCTGCTCGCGGAGCAGCTCGACGATCTTCTGATCCGAGAACGGATGGCGCTGATCTTCGGTCGCGATCAGCTGCTTGATCTTGGTCTTGACCGCCTCGGACGCGAGCTTGTCGTCGTCGGTGGTGAGGCGGATTCCCGAGTTGAAGAAGAACTTCAGCTCGAAGATTCCCTGCGGCGTGTGGACGTACTTATTCGTGGTCACGCGCGAGATGGTCGACTCGTGCATGTTGATGTCTTCGGCCACCTCGCGAAGGATGAGCGGCTTCAAGTGCGCGATGCCTTTTTCGAAGAACTCGCGCTGGAACTTGATGATCGATTCGGTGACCTTGACGATGGTGCGCTGCCGCTGCTGGATCGAGCGGATGAGCCACTGCGCCGAGCGCAGCTTGTCCTGGATGTATTCCTTGGCCTTGCCGTTGCCGCCGAGCGCCGTCTTGTAGAACGACGAGATCTTGAGCTTCGGTAGACCGTCGTCGTTCGGCACGACGAAGAACTTGTCGCCGACCTTGTGCACGTAGACGTCGGGCGTGATGTAGTGCGGCTCTTCGGTCGAGTACTCGTGACCGGGCTTGGGGTTCAAGGTCATGATGACCTTGGCCGCCTCGTAGATCTCCTCGATCGGCTCCTTCAGGTCGCGCGCAATCGCCTGGTAGTTCTTCTTCTCCAGGTTGGAGAGGTGCTCGGTGATCATCTTGACGAGGATGTCGTCGTCGGCGCCGATGTGGCGCGCCTGGATGAGCAGGCACTCCGAGAGGCTGCGCGCGCACACGCCGACGGGGTCGAAGCCCTGCAGCTTCGTCAGCACCATCTGCGCGAACTCGGTCGGCACCTGCGCCTCGTCGGCAATGTCGGCGAGCGGCGGCTCCTTGAGATAGCCGTCGTTGTCGAGGTTGCCGATGATCAGCATGCCGACGTTCTCTTCGTCGTGTGGCCAGTTCGACATGCGCAGCTGCCAGACCAGGTGGTCCTCGAGCGACGTCTTCTTGGTGAGCGTCGATTCGAGCGAAGGCAGCTCGTCGTTCGAAGGCTTGTAGGACGGGGTCGAGGGCGAGGAGGAGTAGCTCTCGATATAGTTCTCCCAGTCGATCTCGTTGACCGCCTGGGATTCGGCGGTCGAGTCGTTCCCGGTCACTTCGGCGGTGTTGTCGCGGGTCTCGTTGGAGGCGGCGGGCAATTCGGTCTCGCCCTGGAGACCGGCTTCCATGCGGGCGTCGGGGTCGTCTTTGCCGAGCTCTTGCGCGGTGTTCTCGCCGTCCTCGAGGATGGGATTCTCCATCATCTCTTCGCGGACCAGGTCGACGAGCTCCATTCGAGACAACTGCAGCAGCTTGATGGCCTGCTGGAGCTGCGGGGTCATCACGAGCTGCTGGCTGAGCTTGTGGACCTGCTTGATCTCGATCGACATTATCGCTCGTCCTTTCCTGAACTTACCTTCTTCCGTTCACCGGCTGGTACCTTTGGTATAAACATAGCAGGGGCCGTCGGAAGTGTAAATACGAAAAGACTTTTTCAGGTACGTATCTTGCAGCGGCGCGTCATGGTCACACGCTCGCCCTCGCTGGCGCGAGAGTTGCTCGAGTGGCGCAGTGTAAATCCCGATACTTAATTACGAACGGCTGGTGGGATGACCGGGGGCCTGGGCCCCTCGTTGCGGTCTCGTCTCGCCACCGCCGTATGGTCGATCATTGCGCGCACGAAGCGCCGGAACAGCGGATGCGGCGACATGGGCCGCGACTTGAACTCGGGATGGAACTGGCACGCGACGAAGTACGGATGATCGGGTAGCTCGATCATCTCGACCAGCTTCTTGTCGGGCGACAGGCCGCTCAGCTTCATGGCGTGCTGCTCGAGCTGCGCGCGGTAGTCGTTGTTCACTTCGTAGCGATGGCGGTGGCGCTCGGTGATCTCGTGCGCGCCGTAGGCGTCGGCCGCGATGCTGCCTTCGCCGAGCACGCACGGATACTGACCGAGGCGCATGGTGCCGCCCTTGGTCGTGATCTCGCGCTGCTCGTTCATCAGCGTCACCACCGGATACTTGGTGTTGGGATCGATCTCGAACGAGTTGGCGTTGGCCAGGCCGCAGACGTGGCGCGCGTACTCGACGACGGCGAGCTGCATGCCGAAGCAGATGCCGAAGAACGGCACCTGACGCTCGCGCGCATATCGGATCGCCGCGATCTTGCCTTCGGTGCCGCGCGCGCCGAAGCCCGGCGCCACGAGGATGCCGTCGACGTCCGAGCAGAGCTGCTCCGCCCCGCTCCGCTCGACCTCTTCGGAGTCGATGTAGCGGATGACCACCTTGCAGTCGTTGGCGATGCCGCCGTGCGTGAGCGCTTCGTTGAGCGACTTGTAGCTCTCGGTCAGCTCGACGTACTTGCCGACGAAGCCGATGACCACCTGCGACTTGGGCGACTTGACCTTGTCGACGACGCGCTGCCAGCCCTCGAGGCTGGGCGCGCGCGACCAGATGTTGAGCAGCTCGCAGATCTTGTCGTCGAGCCCCTCGTCGTGGAGGCGCAGCGGCACTTCATAGATCGTGGGTACGTCCTGCGACGTGAAGACCGCGTCGCCGGCGACGTTCGAGAAGAGCGCGATCTTCTTCTTGAGGTTCGCTTCGATGGGCCGGTCGCAGCGACAGATGAGCACGTCGGGCTGGATGCCGATCTCGCGCAGCTTCTGCACCGAGTGCTGCGTCGGCTTGGTCTTGAGCTCGCCGGCCGCGGCGATGTACGGGACCAGCGTCAGGTGCACGCTGATGACGTTCTGCGGCCCCTGCTCGATGCGCAGCTGCCGCAGCGCCTCGATGAACGGCAGCGACTCGATGTCACCGACGGTGCCGCCGACCTCGACGATGAGGACGTCGTTGCCCTCGGCGCACTTCAAGATGTTCTCTTTGATGGCGTCGGTGATGTGCGGGATGACCTGCACCGTGCCGCCGAGATAGTCGCCGCGCCGCTCCTTCTGGATGACGTTCCAGTAGATCTGGCCGGTGGTGAAGTTGTTGAGCCGCGACATGCGCGCGGTGATGAAGCGCTCGTAGTGGCCGAGGTCGAGATCGGTCTCGGCGCCGTCATCGGTGACGAAGACTTCCCCGTGCTGCATGGGGTTCATCGTGCCGGGATCGACGTTGATATAGGGATCGAGCTTCTGGATGGTGACCTTGAGGCCGCGGTTCTCGAGCAGCGCGCCGATCGACGCCGACGCCAGCCCCTTGCCGAGCGACGAGACGACCCCGCCAGTGACGAGGATGAACTTGGTTTGCTTGCCGCCCCGCTGTCCGTTGCGACCGTTGGCCATCGACTTGATCTGAACTTCTGCGCAGCCGATGTCAACAGTGTAAAATGGCTTCGTGCGCGCCCATGGCGCGATGGCCTTCTTCGCTCTTTTTTTGTCGTGTCACCAGGCTGGTGACGCCACGAACGGCGCGGCGCGTGCCCGCGCGGCGATGGTGCGGGGGCTCGGCGGCAAGGTCGAGCTCTTGCGCGGCAACAGCGCCGACTGGGTCTCGGCCAGCGACGGCGCGGCGCTCTTCGAGGACGATCGCATGCGCACCTTCAAGGGCGCCTGGGCGCAGCTCGCGTTCGAGGGCGGCTCGTCATTGCGCGTCGCCGAGGAGTCGCTCATCGCGTTTGGCGGCGGCATCACGGTCGAGCGTGGCAGCGTCGAGGGCGAGCTGGCGGCCGGCCTGCGCTTGAAGACCCCGACGTTGGAGGCGGAGACGGTCGCGTCTCGCGATATTGGGTTTCGATGAGAGAGCGCCGGCAGAAAAAAGGCCATCCGCTGTCAGCGATCCGCTCTCCGCTCTCCGCGCTGGGCCTCGCGGTCGTGGCGATGGTGGGGTCGGCGCGGGCGGAGGGGCCCGTCGACATGGGGGCCAGCGTCAGCGTCACGGTCGAGGCCAACGGGGATACGACCGTTGAGGTCAAGCGTGGAGATCTCAAGGTCAAATCGGGGGGACACGAAGCGTGGGTCGGCGCTGGAGACAGCATTCGGGCGTCGAAGGGCAAGCCGCTCAAGAAGGTGCTGGTGGGGCCGGTTCTGGTCGCGCCCGCGGACCAGGCTACCGTAGGGACCCTGGACGTCGGGTTTACGTGGCAGAAGGTCCCAGGGGCGAGCCGCTACCTGCTCGAGCTTTCTACTGCCCCCGAGTTCTCGTCGGCGCGCTCACAGACTGTCGACTCGACGAGGGGTAGCCTGCACTTGGACCCCGCGACGTGGTATTGGCGCGTGGTGGCCATCGACGCGGACGGGGCTCCGGGAAAACGCAGCATGCCGCGCCGATTGACCATCGATACGACGCCTCCGAAACTGAAGACCGGCAAGCCGGAATGGCGGTGAACGGCCGATGAAGTTGCAGCTCCGATTGGCCTCCCGCCTGGCGCTCTTGTTCCTCGCGGCCGGCCTCGTTCCGCTCGGCGTGACGCTGCTGGTGCTGGCGCCGCGCGGGCAGGACGCGCTGCGCACGTCGGCGAAGCTGTTGCACCAGGCGGAGCTCGAGGGGCTGCAGTCGCGCATCGACGGCGCGCTCGACGATCTGCTCTCCGACGTGCGCATCGTCGCCACGACGCACGCCGGCGAGGCCAACGAGGCGGAGCGTCGCGCGCGGCTCAAGTTCCTCCTCGACAAGCACCAGGAGCTGACCATCGCCACGCTCTACGCCGACGGGCAGAAGCTGCCCGGCGCGCAGGCGTTCGATCGCACCGAGGTCTCGCCTACGGATCTCGACGACCACGAGCGTCGCGCCCGGCCGCTGCTCGGCGGCGGCGCCAACGCCAGCGACTTCTACGCGTCGGCGCGGCGGCGCGAGATGCTCATCACGCTCGTCATCCCGCTGCCGGGGCAGGCGCGCTACCTCGCGACCGAGCTCAGCCTCAAGCGCGTGCAGGAGCTCATCGCGCGCACCCACGTCGGGCGGCGCGGCATCGCCTATATCGTCGACCGGCACGGCCAGCTGGTCGCGCATCCGAACCTCCAGCGCGTGCTCGGTCGTGCCGACCTGTCGTCGGTGCCGATCGTGGCGCAGCTGATCCCGAACATCGAGCGCGCGGTCTCGAGCCGGCCGCTCACCGTCGTCACCGACTTCAGCGACGAGGGCAAGGATCAGGTCGGCGCCTTCGCTCCGCTGGCGCGGCTGCGCTGGGGCCTCGTCGTCGCCGAGCCGCGCGAGGACGCCTACGGCCTGGCGCGGGCGACCTGGGCGCACGCGGGCGGCTGGACCGCGCTGGCGCTGGCGCTGTCGCTGATGGCGGCCGTCTTCTTCGCGCGCAACATCACGCGGCCGGTGGCCAAGCTCGTGGCCGGCACGCGCGGCCTCGCCGGCGGCGCGTTCGGCATCACCGTGCCCGTCGACGGGCCCGACGAGATCAAGGAGCTGGCGCGCACCTTCAACGAAGCGTCGCTCAAGCTCGACCAGTACGACGCCGACAATCGCAAGCTCCTCCTCGCCGTGGAGCGGCGCTATCTCGAGGTGCTGCGCGCGCTCGTCAACGCCATCGAGGCCAAGGATCCCTACACCGCCGGCCACTCGCAGCGCACCGCCGAGTTCGCCGTCGCCATCGCCCGTCACCTGAAGCTGGAGCTCGACGAGGTCAAGGAGATCGAGGTCGGAGGGCTCCTGCACGACATCGGCAAGATCGGCATCGCGGAGCAGATCCTGCGCAAGCCCGCGCAGCTCGACGACGCCGAGATGCGGGTCATGCGCGGCCACCCGGCGATCGGCGACGGCATCGTCGGCGACATCGAGATGCTCGGCCGCATCCGCTCGATGGTGCGCAACCACCACGAGCGCTGGGACGGCTCCGGCTACCCCGACGGGCTGCGCGGCGAGGACATCCCGCTCGGCGCGCGCATCATCGCCGTCGCCGACACCTACGATGCGATCACCTCGGACCGCTGTTATCAGCCGGGCCGCCCGCCGGCGGAGTCGGTGCCGATCTTGCGGCGGCTCGCCGACGTGCAGCTCGACGGCGGCGTCGTCGACGCGCTGTTACGCGCGCTGGTCGAGATGGGTCAGCTGACCGCCGAAGACGTCGCGCAGCCGCCGATCGCGGGCGCGGTGCCGGCCCCGACGCGGCGCCGCCCGACGCTCGAGATCATGGTCCCGACGCCGCCGACCAACAAGCCGAACTGACGCGCGACTAGCGGCCGTCCCTAATCTGTTCGCAGTCTGCCGGCGGTATGTGGTTGTGCCACCGTCGGCGGCACGCAGTGGGGCCGCTCCCGCCGTCGGAATCCGTCGCAGTCGCCGCTTCGCGGCGTGCTCCTCCATCGTTCGGCCTTACGTCGCGCTGC
>JAQBQH010000033.1 GCA_028287105.1 Myxococcales bacterium | reverse complement strand
GACCTGGACAGTGGCGGGCGCGCCCCCGGGTCGACGCTGAGCAGCCGGTCGACGAGCTGCTGCAGGCCTGCCGGGGCGCCGTGGAGCGGCGCCGGTCGGGCGCTGCGAATCGCGCGCGCCAGCTCGCCGAGCGACGCGGCGGCAAAGGGCGGCGCCCCGCTCCACAACGCCCAGGCGGTCGCGCCGAGCGCCCAGAGGTCGGCGCGCGCGTCGCCGGGACCGAAGAACGCCTCGGGCGCGAGATAGGCCGGCGTGCCGCGCGCCCCGCCGGCGGCGCCGCGCAGCGACGAGAGGCCGAGGTCGCCGAGCCGCGTCCTGCCGGCCCCGTCGACGAGCAAGTTGGATGGCTTGACGTCGTGGTGGACGAGACCGCGACGGTGCAGCGCCTCCAGCGCGCTGGCCACCTCGGCGAGCAGCTGGCAGAGCGCCCGCGCGCGCTCGTCGGGCGGCAGCGCTGCCAACCGCGTTGGCGCGGCGCCGTCGAGCAGCTCGGAGGTGAAGAACGGGTGACCCTCGACGGTGTCGAGATCGAAGACGCGCACCAGGTGCGGATGGTCGATGGCCGCCAGCACCATGAACTCCCAGCGCAGTCGCTGGCGCGCGGCGTCGTCGAGAACGGCGTGCAAGGCCTTGAGCGCGACCAGGCGGCCGTCGCGCAGATCGGTGGCGGCGAACAGCGTCGCGTCGGCACCTTCGCCGAGGCGGCGCTCGAGCCGCCAGCGGCCGCCGAGTATCGCGTCGGCTGCCAACTTGGTTTGCACCCCTGAAGGCTACGCGCGCCAGCGAGGGTTGTAAAGCCGACCGGCGACGGCGACCCAGGCGGGAGCGATACCCTCGCCGCGGTCGGGACAAAAAAAACGGGCCCGCGATCGTGGTGACTCGCGAGCCCGTGCGCGGAGCGGAGGAAGCTGCTTACGGGATGAAGTGGATCTTGAAGCCGATCATGTTCGTGTGCAGGTGGCAGTGGAAGTCGTTGGCGTTGATGTCTGCCATCGACGTGATGGTCTGGGTGTAGACGTTGCCGGCGTTCGCCAGGAGCTGACCGCCCTGGTGAGCGATACCCACGGCGTTCGCGGTGCCCTGCGCATGAATCTCGTGGTTGATGGAGTCGTTGTTGACGAAGGTGATCTTCATACCGGGCGAATACTTGACGTCGAGCGTCGAGACGCCGCTGAAGGCGGTCAGGTTCTTGGCGGCGGCGCTGCCGATGTCGACGCCCTTGGCGATGGTCACCAGGAGCTCGTTGGCAATGGTCACGCCGAGCTGGGCTGTGGTGCTGATGCTACCCGAGGTCGCTTTGACCGTGACGGGAACCGACGCCGAGGTGGCCGAGGTGGCCGCGACGGTGACGTCGACCTGGAAGGTCACGGGCGCCGCGTCGGTGACGTTGACCGTGGCGGGCGTGAACTTCGCGGTGACGCCGGCCGGAGGATTGTCGAGCGCGAGCGTGACGCCGCCGGTGAGGCCGCCCGCGGGCGTGAGCGTCACGACGTAGCCCTTGGTCTCGTTGAGGCGGATGGTGTCGCTCGCCTTGGCGAAGGCGGCCGTGAGCGTGCCTTGCGCGGCCGGAGGCATGGTCGGCGTTCCGCTGCCGCCACCACCGCCGGTACCGGTTCCGGTGCCGGTCCCCGTACCGGTTCCGGTGCCGTCGCCGCCGCCCGACTGGGCGCCGTTGCCGCCCGTCGTATCGGTCGGAGCTGGGTTCTGCGACGTTGTATCGGTGCCGCCCCCCGGCGTACCGAACGATCCAAGGCAGCCGCTGAGCAGGCTGGCGGCGAACGCGAGCGGGAGGATGTTATGTCGACGGCGCATCGGGGGCTCCTTGTGGGTGACAGCCGGCCACAGTTCAAGTTGCAGGCCAGCGCAAAATGCAGTGGAAGTGCGCGATTCGCCGGGGTCAGCCGACCTCAGTAGGGCTACCGAAACCCACCAATTGAGGGGGAGACTCCCCACCCCACCGGCGGACCGGGGTTGCACTGCCCCACCGGCGCGAGAAACCGTCGCGCGACGCGTCAGACGAGCGGGAGCTGAACGCGGAAGGTGGTGCCGACGCCAAGCGTGGATTCGACGTGGATGCGGCCGCCGTGGCGCTCGACGATGCCGTAGCTGACGCTCAGCCCGAGACCGGTGCCGAGGGTATGGCCCTTGGTGGAGAAGAACGGCTCGAAGATGCGCGGCAGAACTTCGGGCTCGATGCCGGGCCCCGTGTCGCTCACGGCCAGCTCCGCACACGGAGCGCCGCCATCGCCGCCGCAATGTCGCGTCGAGAGCGTCAGCGTCCCCTTGCCGAACATCGCTTGGACGGCGTTGAGCACCAGGTTGAGCACGACCTGGCCGAGCGGGCCCGTTTCGACCGCGACGGCCGGCAGCCCGGAATCGTACTTGCGGATGACCTCGATTTGCCGCAAATGGCCGGCGCAGAGCTTGAGGGTGGCGTCGACCAGCTCCTCGAGGCGGGCCGGAGCGCGCTCGCGCGTGACGCCGTCGCCGTCGTCGGTGGGCGCGAAGCGCGAGAGGTCCGACGCGATGGCGAGCGCGCGGCGGCCGCCTTCGCCGACCGCGTCGAGCAGCGGCCTGAGATCGCGCGTCATGTCGCGCAGCTCGTCGTCGGCGAGCGCCGGCTCGCGGTCGAGCCGATCGTTGACGGCGCGCGCGACCGTCTCGGTGTGCGCGCGAACCTCGGCGACGCTCGAGTGCACGCCGCGGACTTGATCGGCCAGATCCGCGGCGACGCCACCGACGATCTGACCGAGGGCGGCCATCTTCTCCGACTGGACGAGGCGCTGCTCGGCGCCGCGCAGATCGCGCAGCGCCTTGCCGAGGCTGACCTGGCGCGCCTGCGCCTTCATCTCGAGCTCGTCGTGCAGCGTGCGCAATCGTTCGTAGAGCCGCGCCGACGCGAGCGCCGCGGTGACGGTGATGCACATGCGGTCGAGCGCTTCGAGCTCCAGGGCGTCGGCGAGCCCGCCGCCGACCTTGGGCGCGATGGCGACGATGCCGAGGAGCTCTTCACCGTCGATGAGCGGACCGAGATACTCGGCACCCCAGCGAACACAGGCGCGCTCGATCTCGACGCGCGAGGTGGCGCGCACCTGGTCGCGCCAGACCAGCGTGCGCGCTTCGAACAGCTCGCCGAGGAGCGGCGAGGCGCGCGCCGGCGCTGGCACCGAGCCCCACGCCGAGGCGGTCACGCGCGGCCGCCCGGAGGGATCGATGACCACGAGCGCGGCCAGCCGGCGGTCGATGCCAACGAGAAAGCGGTCGACGGCGCGGCCCAGCTCTTCCGTCGTCTGCAGCGTCGCGGCAGAGTCGGTGAGGTGCGCCATCTCGGCGTCGAGATCGCGCTTACGGCGGCCGACGAGGCGGTCGAGGCGTGCCTGACCGAGGCCGAGCCACAGCCGCATGAGCAGCAGCGTCGCCGCGACGACGAGCGCGAGCGGCACACGCCGGCCGCCGGAGAGCGTGGCCAGCGGCCAGACGATCAGCGACAAGCCGACGGCGGCCAGCGCCGTCGAGAACAGCCACCACAGGGCGCGGCGCAGCGCCATGCGGATGTCGAGGAACCGGTGCCGCACGATCGCGAAGAGCAGCCCGCCGGCCGCCCCGACCAGCGGAATCCAGCCGACCGGCGCAGCGTCGAAGCCGAGGATCGGCAGGACGTCGACGAACGCGAACATGCCGATGCCCGAGGCGGCGAGGACGTTCGCCAACTGACGCCGCTCGAGCGGCCGCTCCTCGTGGCGGAGCGCCTCGAACAGGACGACCGGGAGCGCGTTGAGGGTGAGCATCTCTACCAGCACGATCGGGTAGAGCGGGCCCGGCACGCCGGCGTAGCCGTATCGATAGTGGCGCGCGCCGGCGATGACGAAGGGCGTGCCGAGCGCCAGCGCGCTGGCGATGGGCGCGGTGACCAGCGTGAAGCGCGACAGGACGGCGAGCGGACGGCGAGCGAGCGCCCCGGCGAAGCGCACTCCGAAAAACGGCAGCCACACGGCGGCCGCCTGCGAGAAGCGCACGGCCAGCGTCGCGGTCGGCTCGTCGGCGGCGGCGAAGACCGAGCCGGTGGTGAAGAGGATCGCCGTCACGCCGCCGAGCAGGAGCGCCAGCTGCGTGCGCAAGGGGCCGCGTCCACGTGCGTTGACCAGCGTCGTCAAAAGCGCGCCGAGCAGGCCCGATACGAAGTAGCCGGCCATCCATGGCGTGACGTGAAGCGAAAACATCTCGCGCTAGTCCACGATCGATCGGTTGCGACCGCCGAGCTTGGCGCGCCACAGCGCGACATCGGCGCGCGCCACCAGCGAGTCCGGATGCGGCGTGCCTTCCTTATATAGAGAGGCCACCCCGCAGCTGATCGTCACGCGCAGCTGGCGCGTGGGATGGATGAGCTGCGGCGGCGCGGGCAGGCGGCGCGCGGCCAGATCGGCGCGCAGCCGCTCGGCGAGGCCGTAGGCGGCACCCACGGCGGTTTCAGGCAGGAGCAGCGCGAAGCCGCCACCCGACCAGCGGCCGACGCAATCGACCGAGCGCGCGCCGGTGATGAGCGAAAAGGCGACCTGCGAGAGCGCGAAATCGCCGGCCGACCGGCCCAGGCGATCGTTGACGCCGCGCAGGTCGTCGACGTCGACGAGGAGGAGCGAGAGCGCGCGCGTGTAGCGGCCGGCGCGATCGAGCTCTTCGCCGAGCCGGACGCGGAAATAGTGCCAGCTGAAGGTGCCGGTGAGCCGATCGCGTGTCAGCGTCTCGAAGTCGGTGCGTGGGGCGTCGTCGTGGTGCGCGGCGCCGGCGCCGGGGACGGTGGTCGTTGCGGCGGCGCGCGGGGCGGCGAGCGCGGCACGGATGGCGGCGACCAGACGCTCCGACTCCCCGGCCGTGATGATGCCGACGACGGTGATGCGCGGCAGCGTCGGATGGGCGGCGGCGAGCGCGCCGATGGCGCCCAGCCCCTCGTCGCCGGCGAGGAGCGCGAGGTCGGCGGTCGACGCCGCGCGCACGGCCGAGGCGAGGCTGCCCACCTCGACCGGATCGGCGCCGGCCTTGGCGACGGCGTTGGCCAGGCGGCCGATGCGCGCGGTGTCGCCGTCGAAGATGAGGACGCGGCTCATGACGAGACCTTCTCGGTGACGGCGACGTCGGGGTCGGGCGCCGTCGGCGGCAAGGAGAGGCGGACGGTCGCGCCGCCGCCGGGATCGCTGACGATGTCGAGCGTGCCGCCGTGGCGCTTGACGATGGCGCGGGAGACGGTGAGCCCGAGACCCGCCGCCTTCGGCTTGGTGGTGTAGAAGGGCTGGAACACGCGCTCCTGATCTTCGGGCGTGATGCCGTCGCCGTCGTCGCTGATGAGGAGCTCCATGCCGCCCGCTTCCCCGCCCTGGCGCAACACGACCCAGATCTCCGAGCGCGCCGCCTCGACGGCGTTGAGGAGCAGGTTGAAGAAGCACTGGTTGAGCTGGCCGGGGTAGCCGTCGACGCTCGGTGCGCCGGCGTAGACCCGTGCGACGTCGAGACGCCCGTCGGTGCGGCGGCGTAGGAGGTTGAGCGCGGCGTCGAGGCCCTCTTGCACGCGGACGAGGCGGCGCTCGGTGTCCGGTCGCGCGAACTTGCGCAGATCCTCGACGATGGCGCGGGTGCGGCGCGTCGCGTCGCCCAGCGCGCGGATCGAGTCGGGGAGGTGCGCGCGCGCGGCCGCGACCTCGACACCCGCGACGGCGTCGTCGACGAGCGCGTCGTAGCGCTGGCCGTAGCGCGTCAGCGTCGGCAGGTTGGCGTGGATGATGTTGAGCGCGTTGTTGATCTCGTGCGAGACGCCCGCGACGAGGAGGCCGAGCGAGGAGCTGCGCTCCGCTTCGACGAGGCGCGCCTGGGCGCTCCTGAGCTCGGTGAGCGCCTCTTCCAGCTCGGCCGTGCGCAGGCGGACCTGCGCCTCGAGGCCGGCCGAGCGGCGCGCGACTTCGTGATAGAGGCGCGCGTTGACCCAGGCGAGCGCCGCGCGCTGACCGATGCGGCGCAGCTCGTCGGCGAGGACGTCGTCGGCGGGCGAGAGCGCGTCGCCGGAGATGGCGGCGATCGCCTGCAGCTGCTTGTCGCGCGACAGCGGCACCAGCGCGTCCGCGCCGAGGCGATCGAGCGCGTCGAGCATGCGGGCGGCGCGCGCGTCATCGAGATCGACGAGGTCGCGCAAGATGGGGGCGCCGAACTCGACCAGCGCCTGCTCGGCGACGGCGATGGACGGGTGCTCGTTGCGGCGGTCGCGGTCGGCCGGGAGGAGGCGCACCAGCCGCGCGTCGAAGGCGTCCTTGAGCGCTTCGGCGAGGCACAGCCCGACGTCGTCGGTGGCGCGGGCGTCGAGCGAGCGGCGCTCGAACTCGGCGAAGGCGCGCTCGATGCGGCGGCGGCGCCAGCCGAACAGATAGGAGAGCGCCGGCTCGACGACGCTGGTCCAGATGCGCGCCACGACGAGCATGACGAGCACCAGACCGACGAGCGGCCAGCCGCCGCCGGTGAGCGAGCGCGGCGTCACCACGACGACGAACGCGACCAGGACGGCGCCGGCGGCCAGCCCGACCAGCCCGAGCAGCGCCTGGCGGATGAAGGTGCGCGTCGCCATCAGGCGATGCTGCGCGATGGCGTAGAACAGCGTCACCGACGAGAGCGCGCTCCAGGCCCAGCCGGTCGGATAGTTGCGGGTGTAGATGGTCATCACGTCGAGGCCACCAAAGGTGCCGAGGACGAGCGCGGCGAACGCCCAGGAGAGCTGGCGGCGGCGACGGCATGGCGGCAGCGCACGCCCCGCGCGACGAACGAGGTACATGCCGTAAAACAGCGGCAGCGCCGAGGCGACGCCGGCGAGCAACACCGAACCCGATGGAGTCGGCCAATAGCCGCCGCCGGGGCGCGGCGCGACCGGCGTCAGCGACGGAAATGCGAGGCACAAGCTGGCGACGAGGATCGAGAAGATCGCCGACGGCAGCCGCCAGCGCGAGCGCAGGTTGATGAGCGCGGCGCCGAAGCCGAGCGCGCACGGGCCGACCAGCGCGATCGACGCGTACGAGACGCGCGCGGCCCACTGACCGGCGGTGGCGGTCTCGGCGCCGAGCGCGACCGCGACCGACCAGGCCCACACCGACGCGCAGAAGGCGATGACGGCGAACCACAGGCGCACGGGTGGCTCGCCCGGCTTGAGCACCAGGAAGAGCGCCATCGCGAGGCTGATCACGCCGCCGACGAAGGGCGGCAGCGATTGGGGCCCGAGCGTGACCTGTGCCGCCAGGGACTGCACGTCGCGTATTTTACGACAAACGCTACGGTTTCGCTTAAATGCCTTCGCGGGCGAGCCGCTCGACCAGCGCCACGTCGGCGGGCAACACCGGATATCGCGTCAGCTCGGCGGGGGGGACCCACTCGAGCTGCGCGACCTCGACGGGGCGCGGCTCGCCGTCGAGAACGCACGCGTAGACGAGCATGTAGAGGTCGAAATCGGGATAGGGGTGGAACACGACTTCCTCGATCCGGCCGACCCGGCAGACGCAGCCGAGCTCCTCCTGGATCTCTCGCGCCAGTGCCGACACCGGCGCCTCGCCCGGTTCGACCTTGCCGCCGGGGAATTCCCACAAGAGCGGCATCGGCTGGTCGGCTCGTCGTTGGGTGAGGAGGATGCGGCCCTGCTCGTCGGTGCAGAGCGCAGCGACCACCAATTTTCGCGTCCGCGTCGCGCCGGTCACGGCCTGTTTTTTTGCGTCATGAGCGCCTCATCTTACCTTGACGCGACTGGTCCCGGCGCCTACTGTTCCGCGCCGAAGGAGACAATTGTGAAGCTGTATACCGGCAAGATCCCCACCATCGCGGAAGAGACGATCCGCTCGCTCACCGCCGACGAAGACATCGAGGTTGGCGACGCTCACGAAGCTCAGCTCGACATCGAGGCGATCCTCAAGGAATACGTGAGGCTCGATCGCGAGCTTACCGATAAAGCAAAGGATACGATGGAGCAACGCAACCTGCCTTACGGGCAGTTTGGCAAGCTCAAGCGCGCCCTGGCCGAGGAGAAGCAGTTCGCCCTCGGTGAAGAGGCGACGGCGTGGATCGCCAATCAAATCCTCGAGAGCTTCATGGCCTCCGCTCACATCGAAGAGGTCTTCGCCGACGACGTGGTGCTGCGCAAGAAGGTCCGCGAGGTCCTGCGCAAGCACATGCAGGTCGACGAGGAGCTCGATCAAGAAGTGCGCAATCGCATCAAGAACCTCGAGGAAGGCACCCAGGCGTGGGAGCTCGAATACAAGCGCGCCATGGAGCAGATCAAGCGCAAGCACGGCCTCGAGTAGCACCCCGCCTCGCGCGATCGCGCAACGCCTGCCTGCCCACCAAGCGAGCTTCTTGGCCGAAGACGTGCACTCCCCTAAATCAAACAAGGAGGAGTGCCATGCTGCTGTTGCTTGCGGTGATCCTGGGAGTGGCGTGGATTTTGGGCTTCGGCGTCTATCACGTCGCTTCGGCTGCCATCCACATTTTGCTGGTTCTGGCTCTGGTTGCCATCGTGCTGCACTTCGTGCGCGGCGTCGGTGGATCGCGACGAATGGTCTAAAGAACCCGCTGTTCGCCGTTAGCCGTTAGCCAACCTGGGCTAACGGCTAATGGCGGGTTTTTTTTGCCCTCCTCGCTAAGCACGCGATACGATTGCTACCGCGTGGTTGCCCTTCAGCTCGACGGAAAAGTGGCGGTCGTGACCGGTGGTGGTCGCGGCCTGGGAGCCGCTGCGGCGTGGGCGCTCGCGGAAGCCGGCGCCGATGTGGCGCTGCTCGCGCGTTCCGAAGATCAAATCATTGCGACCGCGCGCGAGATCGAAGATGCGACGGGCCGCAAGATCCTCTCGTGCGCCTGCGACGTCACCGACGAGAACTCCGTCGAAGAGGCGGCCTCGCTCGTGATCGCGACCTACGGCCGCATCGACGTCCTCGTCAACAACGCCGGCATCGCGCCGGTGGCGCCGCTGCTCGATCTGGAGCTGCTCGAGCTGCGTCGCGTCCTCGACGTCAACGTCGTCGGGAGCTTCCTGTGCGCGCGGGCGTTCGGCGCGCACATGGTCGCGCAGCGCAAAGGCACCGTCATCAACATGGCGTCGGTGGCGGGTCTCGGCGGCGAGGCGGAGCTGACCGCCTATTGCGCGTCGAAGCACGCGGTCGTCGGGCTGACCAAAGCGCTCGCCCTCGAGTGGGCGCGGCACAACGTCACCGTCAACGCAATCGCACCTGGATATTTTCGCACCGACCTCAACAAGCACGCGCTCGATGACGTCAAGATCGGGCCCAAGATCGTCGGCCACATCCCGCTGCGCCGCGTGGGCCAGCCGGAGGAGCTGGGGCCGCTCATCGTCTACCTGGCCTCGGACGCCGCCGCCTACATGACCGGCACGGTGGTGGTTCTCGACGGCGGACAGCTCGCGCGCTAGCCGGTGGCCAACGTCTTGTGCGTGATCGAGCTGTTGGCGGGACAGGCGTTGCCGGTCTCGCTCGAGGTGCTGGGGCAGGCGCGGCGCGTGTCGACGGAGCTCGGCGCGACGCTGTACGCGGTGGTGGCGCTGCCGCGGGCACCGAGCTACAGCGACGACGATCTGGTGGCGACGCTGGCCGCGCATGGCGCCGACAAGGTGGTCATCGCGACCGACGAGACCATCGACGGCGGCGAGGAGCTGCGCTGGGGGACGCACGGGGCCGCGCTGGCGGCCGTATGCGACCTCTTGTCGCCGTCGCTGCTCCTGTTCGGCGGCACGCCGACGGCGCGCGAGGTGGCGGCGCGCGCGGCGGCGCGGATCGGCGCGGCATTTTTGCACGAGGCATTCTTCGAGGCGGAGAACGGCGAGCTGTCGCTGTTCGAGGGCACCGGCAGCGACGCGGTCGGCCTCGATGGAGAGCTCGAGTTCGCGGTGGTGGCGACGGTACCAGCGGGGCGCTATCGCACCGCCGAAGGCGACGACGAAGCCGAAGTCGAGGTCGTGGCGACGTCGGGGCGCAGCGCCGATTTCGAGGAGCTCGCGTGCGAGCCCGATGCGCGACCGAGAGCGGTCGTCGTCGCCGGCGAGGTTCCGCATGCGATCGCGAGCGCCCTGGCCAAGGCGCTCGGTGGCGTCGTCGCCGACGGCAATGGTGTCGCGGCGCGGCTGGCGGTGACATTGGGACCGCCCTGCCCCGCCGCCGAACGACGGGTGCGGTTGGGCGCGGGCGGCGACGTGGATTACCAGGTCGCCGGCGATCCCGCGACCCTTGCCGAGGCGTTGACGAGTGCCGTCACCGAGGAAAAGAAGTAGTGCGCGCAAGGCACCGGCAAAGAAGGCGCGCCCGGGTGCGCCGGGGCCGGGCGTGATGCGGGTCGTGGCGCTGGTGCGGCGCGCGTCAGACGCGTCGATCG
>JAQBQH010000405.1 GCA_028287105.1 Myxococcales bacterium | reverse complement strand
GGTGGCTCGGGCGGCGGCAGCGGCACGGGCGGCGGCGGCGCGAACAACCCCGGCGGCGCCGGCGGGATGTCGAGCGGCTGCGCGCTCATCCCCGGCGGCACCACGCGCGACGACGGCGGCCTCATCTGCCTCTGCCTCGCGGCGCTCCTCCTCGCGGCGCGGATGCGCCACTAGATCTTCGCCGCGGCGCCCTACTCCGTCGGAAAATCGGCCGTCACGTCGCTCCGCGGCGGCTTGACGTAGAGCTTCTTCTTCCACGTCCGCGCGCCCGCACGCACCTCGATGCCGCAGCGCTCGTAGCCGGCGACCGCGACGGTCAGCGGCGCGCGCCCGACCGAGTCGCCGTCGATGAAGACCTCGGCGTCGGCGACGTTGCTGGTGACGTGCAGCGTCGCGCGCGGCCGGTCGAGGTGCGCCACCGCCCGCCCGGGCGCCTCGACCTCGAGGTGCGCGGTCTGATAGCGCGGCCGCTGCAGCTCGACGGCGTGCGCGCCGCGCGGCACCTTGAGCACGAGCGGCGTGCGACCGACGCGCTGCCCGTCGAGGATGACCTGTGCGCCCGGATCGGCGGCGATGCTCAGCGGCACCAACCTGCCGTTCCCGAGCGCCGGCGCGACGGTCTTGCCGGCGGGTTCCCGCGCACGTGCGACCGGTGACGGTGCCGACGGTGGCATCGCCTGCCCCGGCGGCGACGAGTCGTGCGCGACGACGGGTGGAAACGTGCGCACCTCGGACGCCGGCTTCGGAAACGTCGGCACCTCGCGCGTCGCAGTCGGCAGCTGCGCTCGTCCCGGCGTCGCCGATCCGTGCCACGCGTCGTACGCCGACACGATGCCGGCACCGCCGAGGGCGAGGCCCAGCACGAACGCCACCCACGTCGGGGGCCGCCGCCGTCGCCGTCGCGGCGCCTCCATGCGCACGTCGTGAAACGCGACCGACCTCGCCCCCGCCGGCGACGACCTGCCGTTGCGCTCGAGCGCCCAGTCGACGAAGTAGGCCAGCGCGACGTCGGGCACGTCGCAGAACGGATTGGCCGGCAGCACACGCTGCCGCTCCACCGATCGCGTGCGCCAGGTGCGCCGCGCGTCGGGCGCGCCCCCCACCAGCCGAAACGGAGCCGTCGAGTCGACGCGCGCGGAGCTGCGCGAGGCTCTGAGCGAGGAGCTGCGCGAGAAGCTGCGCGTCTCCGACTGCGAGTCGAGCCCCTCCGGCGCCGGCGGCACCGGCGTCGCCACGCGCGGGTCCGCTTCATCCGAGCCGGCCGGCGGCGCCTCCATCGACAGCACCCCATCGGCCGGCGTCATGCGCGCGCGCCGCCGCGACATCGCCTCGACGATGCGCGCCGACTCGTCGTCGAGCGCGATGAACTGCAGCACCATCCCGCGCGGCATCCCATCGTGCGGCGGCCGCAGCTGCAAGACGGTGCCGGTGCCCAGCAGCACCGCGCGCCCATCGCCGAGATCGACGCGAAACTGGACCAGGTTGCCGATCGCCTCGGTCACGTCGGTGGCGATGAAGATGCGATCGCCGTCGACGAAGCGGTGGTACTCGCCGACGAACTGCTCGACGCTGTTGCACTCCACGAGCACCCGCACCCGCACCTGCGGCACCAGTGGCGTGTAGTCCTCGTCCCCCTCGCGATCCCCTCCCGCCGCCATCGGCCAGCACCGTAACCAAACGACGCCGTCGCCGCCATCGAGTCACCGCGCTAGCGCGGGCGTGATCGCTCTCGGTGGATTTATTGCGACTACGGCGAACGCACCCGAACATGAGCACGTGCGGCCGCTCGCGATCCTCCTCGTTCTGGCGCTGGCGCGACCGGCGGCTGCCGCCGATTCCGCCGCCGCGGGCGAGCCGCCCAGCGGCGCTGCGCTCGGAACCGGCGTCGCCCTCGGCGCGGCGTCGCTCCTGGCCGGCGGCGTCCTGTTCGCCTCCAGCGACGACGACGCCCTCCGCAAAGCCGCGATCTACGTCGCGCTGGCGGGACTGACGATTGCGCCCGCGGTCGCGCACCTGACCGCGCGCGAGTACAAGCGCGCCGCCATCTTCGCCGCGCTGCCGCTGGCCGGCTTCATCACGAGCGCGATCGTTCTGCAAGTCGATCCGTCGGTCACGCGCCTCGGCAGCGCCGAGACCCGCACCTCGTTCGGCATCGCCATGTGCGCCGGCATCGTCGGCGCCACCGTCGGGCTCATCGACGTGATGGGCGCCAGTGATCGCTGGCGCGCACGCCACCCGGTCGTCGTCGCCCCCACCGTTGTCAGCGCGGGGGGCGGCCTCGTCCTCGGAGGACGTTTCTAGATGCGGCGAATCGCGGTGCTCCTGGCGCTCGCGGCCGCCGTCGGCGGCTGCGCCATCGTCCCGCAAAATCGGCGTGCTCACCTCGCCGATCCGATGATGTCGCTGCAAGACGAGTCGCTCGAGGCCTATCGTAAGCAGAAGCTCTACGGGGTTCGCGAAGGGGCCGCCGGCGGCGATGGAGCCTCCGCCGGCGGAGGGTGCGGCTGTCAGTGACGCGCCGCCCCCTCGTCGCCGCCGCCCTCTTGGCGATCCTCGCCACCCCGACGCGCACCGCCAGCGGCGACGCGCTCGACAGCGCCGCGATCTTCGGTCCACCGCAGCCCTACGCCATCGAATCGATCAAGACGCGCTACACCCACCTCGATCAGCGCGGTCACGGCTACCAATCGCAAGCCGGCGGACCACCCGGCGACGAGGCGCTCACCGTCGAGCAGCCGCAGCTGGAAGTGATCGCGCGCCAGGGCGAGCACATCGTCCATCGGCTGTGGGTGCCGCTCGACGTGGTCACCGGCGCCTCGCCCGACGCCCTCGACGCCATCTCCAGCGCCTCGCGCACGACCGAAGCCGGATCGATCGAGATCGCCTCGACCTGGCAGGCCACGCGCGCCACCGCGGCGACCGTCCACGGCGGCTTCCACCTGGAGGAAAACTATCGCTCCTACGACGTCGGCGGCGCCGTCACGCATAGCTTCGCCGACGACAACGCGACCATCGCGGTCAGCCTCAACCAGGTCATGGACTGGTTCGATGGCTACGACATCCGCGGCAACCGCCTCGACCGCGTCGGCCGCAGCGCCACCAACGTCAACCTCGGCCTCACCCAGCTCCTGTCGCCCACGACCGTCGGCCACCTCGACTACGGCGTGACGCTGCAGAATGGAACGCTCGGCAACACCTGGAACGCCGTGCCGCTGGCCAGCGGCACCCTCGGCGGCGAGCTCCTGCCGGCGTTCCGACAACGCCACGCCTTCGTCGGTCGGCTGGCGCAGTGGCTGCCGTGGAAAGGCGCGCTGCACGCCTACTATCGCTTCTACGTCGACGACTGGGGCCTGCGCGCGCACAGCGCCGAGGTGCAGCTCTACCAGCGGCTCTCCGCCTGGCTCTGGTTGCGCCTGACCTACCGCGTCCACCAGCAGAATGGCGTCTCGTTCTTCACCACCGCCGCCTCTCCGACGGCCACCCGCCGCACCGCCGATTCGGATCTCGCGCCCTTCATCGCCCAGACCTTCGGCGGCGCAGTCGGTGTCGACCTGCGCATGATCCCGCGGCTGCGCCAGCTCTACGCCGACTTCAGCTACGAACGGTACGTGCGCACCAACGATCTGCAAATCGACGTGTACTCCGCCGCGCTCGGCGTACGGTTCTGACGCTACGACGGAGGCGCCGGCGTGGTATAATCTTTCGGTGCGCCTGCTGCCGATGTTGCTGCTCGTGTCTGCATGCGCCGCTCAACGTCCCGTCGCTGCGACCCCCGCCTCGATGACACGCACGACGCTCCCCGCCGTCGACCTGCAAACGCTCGACGGAAAGCCGGCTCGCCTCGACGAGCTGGCGCGCGGCCGTCCCGTCCTGGTCAGCTTGTGGGCGACCTGGTGCGACGCCTGCGCGCGCGAGTTCGATGCGTTGGCACGGCTCGACGAGGCCGTGCGCGGCGAAGGCGCGGCGGTGATCGCCATCGCCGTCGGCGAGCCGCTCTCGACGGTCGCCAGCTTCGTTCAGCGGCGCGCCTTACCGTATCCGCAGCTCGTCGACGAGCACTTCCAGCTGGCCGACGCCATCGGTCAGACGCGCGTGCCGGCGACCCTGGTGCTCGGCCGCGACGGGCGCGTGCTCTACCGCGGCGGCGCCTTCGACCAGGGCGCCCTCATGGCCTTTCGGGCCGCGGTCGCCGAGGCTCGGGCCGCCGTCGTGACCGAGGCCACTGGACGGCCGGACCACGCGGCGCGATGATGGACCCATGTCGCGCTCGACAGCTCTCGCCGTTTCGTTCGCGCTCCTAGCCGCGCCGGCCGCTGCCCACGCCGATTGGTCGGGCTGCTATCTGGGCCCCACCAGCACGCAGAGCTGCAGCGTCGGCGGTACGCCCGCCGCGATCCTCGCCGCCATCGCCGCGCCCATCCTCGTCGCCGGTGCCGCGTCGACCGTCGCCGGCGAGCTGCAGAAGCGGCACGTCGAGCTCCCCGCCGGCGACGACGATCCCGGCACCACCACGCGACCGCGCCAGCCGAGCCTGTCGCTGGTGCCGTCCACGCCTGATCCCTATCGCGAAGCCGCGGGCACGAAGCTCGCCGGCCCGCGCGAGCGCCATCGCAAGCCGGACCCCGCCTTCGAGCTCAACGAGCGCGCCACCAACATCGCGCTCGTCGCCACCGGCGCGATGGTCGCCGGCGCCGTCATCGCCAACATCGTCAAAGCCGCGAAGTAGACGCGCGCGGCGCGGTCAGCCGCACAGGCTCGGGCCGCCGCCGCCGCAGCTCTTGCCCGG
The DNA here is from genome assembly GCA_028287105.1 of Myxococcales bacterium. Classification (GTDB taxonomy): domain Bacteria; phylum Myxococcota_A; class Polyangia; order Palsa-1104; family Palsa-1104; genus JAQBQH01. The sequence continues at coordinate 8,198 of JAQBQH010000405.1, read as the reverse complement.
CTTACAGCCACCGCAATCGAGCGTCGCTGCGCAGCCGTCGGAGATGATGCCGCAGTCCTTGTCGGCCCTGCAGGTCTTGGGCATGCAGACGCCGAAGCCGCAGACGTTGGCGTTGCCGCCCCCGCCGCACTGCTGCCCGGTCGTGCAGGCGTTGCCGCAGCTCATGATGCCGCCGCAGCCGTCCGGCGTGGTACCGCAGTTCTTGTTGCCGCAGACCAGCGCCGACGCGCAGCGCGCCATGTCGCTCGACCCGAGATCGGCGCCCGCCAGATCGAGCCCCGCCAGATCCGAAGACCCGCTCGTCGCCAGATCGGCCGTCGCCCCTTCGCTCGCCTTCCAGCACCTGCGATCGGCGTGGCACGAATAGCTCGGCGGACACTCCCCCGCCGCGCCGCACCCGACCATGCCGTCGCCGAGATCGGGCGGAAAGCAGGCAGCGAATGCCAGCGCGAGCATCAGCGCGAACAGAGGCCGCATGCCCCGATTATAGGCGCTACTGGGGAAAGTACCCGCGAACCATCTGGAAGAACGTCTTCGGGCCCGGCCGATCCGGCTCGCCTCCAATGGTCCAGTACGTGATGCCGCCGAGGCCGGCGACCTGCGCCGCCTTGACCTTCTCCTCGTGCGACGCGATGTCGTCGAAGAAGAGGTGCCCCTGGGAAGACGTCGCATTGGGCGCGCGCCCCGAAGGCATCGAGTCGCCGTTGGTCAGCGGGCAGACGTCCATGTGCGTCGTGGTGGTGCTGTAGCTGCCACCGACGAGGTTGATGGAGTCCATCGAGCTGCCGAACCAGCCCGTGGTCCCCGAGTCGCTGCCGGCGAGCCCGTAGTTGGGCAGCCCGAGGATGAACTTGCCCGAGCGCGTGCCGCCGCCGATGGTGTGGATGTACGCCAGCACCTGCTGAATCCAGCCGAGCGGCGCCACCGGCCCCGGATGCGATCCGAGATAGTGGAAGTCGTAGCCCATGACGTGCAGCTGATCGGCCACCGCCGACAGCTTCTCGTAGTCCCAGTGTCCGTACTTCGGCGTGATCAACCCACCGACGGCAAACGAGAGCGTCTTGCCCTGCGCGTGCAGCTTGGCGCCGAGCTCCGTCGCGAACGTCGCGAACGCGTCCCTGTCGGCGTCGGGCAGGTGCTCGTAGTCGAGATCGATGCCGTCGTAGCCCTTGGCCAGCACCAGGCTGACGATGGCCGCCTCGTGCGTCGCGCGCAGCGACGCGTCGTGCACCATGGTCGAGGCCCAGCTCGGCTCCGAGCCGTCGGCCGCGGCGATGGTGGGGATGAGCAGCGTGCGCTTGCCGCCCGGCGTCGTGTTGGAGCGCACCAGCGCCGAGCCCTCGCCGTACGATGCGGCAAACGTCGTCGGCGACGAGAGGTGATACCACATGGGGTGCACGGCATCGAACTCGCTCGCGTGCGCCACGAAAGTCAGATAGCCGGGATCCTGCTCGAGCGGCACGTAGCCCGTCGCCTGGAGCCAGCCGCAGAAGCGGTGGCGATTGGTCGTCGACGGTGGCGGCGTGCCCCCACCACCACCGCCTCCCACCGACGGTGTCGTGAAGGCCGCGTCGGCGGAGACCACGCCGCTGCCGGCGCTGTCCTGCGAGCGCACGCGATAGTGAATCGTCGACCCGGGCGTCAGATCGGCGAGCGTGACCGAGTGCGACGTCGCGGTGGCGGCGATGTAGCCGCTCCACAGACCGTAGCTCGCGGTCGCGCCGTATTGCACCTGCGCGTCGGTGGCGACGTTCGTCGTCCAGGTCACGGTCGCGCCGGTGCCATCGGCCGACGGCGTCGCCGTCAGCCCCGAGACGAAGGTGCTCGTCGAGAGCGGCCCATCGGCCCCGAGCCGCGCGCCCGAGATGCGCGCGCCGCCGTCGATGAGCGCCGCGGCCGCCAGCAGCGGATAGCGCGGCAGCGTCGGGCTCGTGAACACGGCGACGCCGTTCTTGGAGAAGGTGACTACACCGGACGACACCGCAATACGTAGCGCGTCGCCCGCGGCGACGCTGTTGTCTGCGCGCCACACACCCAGCTCGTAGACATCGGCGCGGCCGGACTGCAAACGGAACGCGAAATCGATCGCGTTGCCGCTCGTTCCGGTGTGCGCGCGCGAGAGTCCGACGAAGCGAAAAGCCGCGGCATCACTGACCGTAACCTCGAGCCAACCATCTCCGGACGCGATCGACTGGATGCTCACGCCGCCCGCGTCGTCGACCTGCGGCTGGCCGCCGCTCTTGACGATGCTGTTGCCACTAGCGGTCGCGTTGACGAGCTGCGTCCAAGTCACGTCCTGCGGAACAATGACGTCATTGTGGAATTCGGGTGATGCCGGCGAAGGGGAACGTTGTTGGCTGCAGGCAGCAAGAAACACGATGGCGAGAGAAAAGCTTTTCATTGGCGCGGCCCTAGAGCAATGGCCGGACCAGTCTAAATTTTATTCTATTACGGCAACTTAGGTTGTTTATGCTGAGGCTTTCACCGTACACCTTGTGGCTTGGTCGCTACAGGACCGAGCGCTTACACGCGCACACAGCGGTGGCACGGCGGGTGAACAAAAGGCCCGCATGCGCAAGTTGCTCGCCCAATTCCTATCCAAGGTTCCGCAAAATGGAAGCGCCGCTCCCGAGCGGGGCGACAGCTCTTCCATCCTCGACGCGCCGGCGCACCTGTTCCGCGACGAGAAGAAGACGAACAAGGTGCAGCTCGCCGATCGCGCCATCGCGTTTCTGCGCAGCCCCAACCCGGTCTCGCGGCGTGCCAAGGCGGCCGTGCAGGCGCTGTTCCGCGCCGAGCTGCCCGCGTGGCCGATCTATCGCGCGCTCGCGACCGAGCGCTTCTTCCGCCGGACCCTCGTGCGTCATGTGATGCGCGCCGCGTACCATCAGCCGATCTTGCGAACGATGTGTGCTCAGGCCGGCGAGCGCTTGATGCTCGACCCCGGCACCGGGGTTCCGGTCATCTACGGCATCGACATGATCCTCGGCGACGGCGTGCACCTCTCGGGTCGCTCGACGTTCGCCGGTGCGCTGCGCAACGACGGCCGCCGGCCGCGACTCGTCGTCGGTGACGAGACCTATCTCGGCCATCGTCTGATCATCAGCGCCGACGACGAAGTGGCCATCGGCTCGCACGTTCACGTCGCCGACGACGTCTACATCTGCGGCTACGACGCGCACCCGATGGACGCTGAAGCGCGCCGCTCGCAGCCCGGCCCGGTCGACTACACGGGCGCCAGCCGCATCGTCATCGAAGACGACGCCTGGATCTGCCAGGGCTCGATCCTATTGAAGGGAGTCAAGATCGGTCGCGGCGCCGTCGTCGGTGCGCACGCGGTGGTCACCAAGGATGTCCCCGCGGGCGCCATCGTCGCCGGCAACCCGGCCAAGGTGATCGGCCGCGCCGCCGACGCCGGCGAGGCCAGCGAGCCGCCGCTCACCGTCGTCGCCAGCTGCTGATCGCGACGAACCTCAGGCCTCGCGCACCCGATTACGCCGTACCCAACCGAGCGCCCTTCCCAGGCGCGCGAAGCTGTATTTTTTGGGATGGCGCCGCTCGGTCAGCATCTTGTCGCGCGTGTCGACCAGCGATCGGATCACCCGATCCTTGGCCACATCGATCGCCGCATACTCCGTGTCCTGCAGCTCGCGCACGTTGATGGGCGCGTGTCCCTTGATCTCGACGAGGACGTGGCAGCCGAATTGGTTGGCCTTGTCGCCTTCGGGGAACAGCTGCGTCTCGAGTCGGGTGATGTTGAGGCCGGTGTGATTGCGGATCGGATCGATGAGGTGCTGTTCGACATAGGAGCGGATTGCGTCAGTCAGGTCCATGTGCCGCGCAACCAGATAGACGTGCAATGGTCACCTCCTCTAGCGAAGGTGGGTCCCGGCGTGGCGTGCACAAGGGTTTACTGCGCGCGTGGAGGCGGAGCTGCACTACGCTGACGACGAGCACGCCGTCGGCAGCGTCGGCGATGTCTCGACGACAGCGCGACCTCGGAGAAGTTACTTCGCCTGCTTGGCGATCACCTTCTCCTTGAACTTATCGTAGGTCGACTGCGGCACGATCTTCTTCGACACCAGCTGCATCTTGTTGGCGTACGGGCGGCCAGCGACGATCTTCTTCGAGTACGCATCGCCGACGCCGGGGAGCGCCTTGAGCTGCTCTTCGGTGGCGCTGTTGAGATCGACCAGCGCGTCGGCGGCAGCGCCCCCCTTGGCATCGGCCTTCGCCTTGGCGTCGCCCGGATCGGTCTTGGTGGTGGTGGTCGTCGTGGTCTTCGTCGTGGCGGGCGCGTCCGCCTTCTTGGCCTGCGCGAACGCGGCAGGAGCGTAGAGCACGGTCAGTACGGCGAGCAGAACGAGTCGTGCGAGTCTCATCGATAGCCTCCGGTTGGGTGGATCGCGTCTGGCGAGGTCACGCCTGCTCACTCGACGGCAGAGCCGTCGGCAGCCTGACCAGCGACGGTGACGCATGCCTCCCTCGTACTGCAAGCGCACTATTCTTGCAACACTCTGTCCTATGCGAACAATAGGTGGAGTTCTCGTCGGAGTCGTGATGTTGAGTGCCGGCTGCTACCACGACGACGCGTATGGGCCGAGCTACGCACGGGCGCGCCCCGTCGCTGTGGCGGTCGCGCCACCGGCGCCGATCGATGAGCAGCCGCCGGCGGAGCCGTACGCCGGCTCGGTCTGGATGGCGGGCTACTGGGATTGGCGTCCCGATGCGGGCCGTCACGTCTGGGTCGCGGGCCACTGGGCGACGCCGCCGCGCGCGGGCGTGGTCTACATGCCGCCGTCATGGCAGGCCGATGGGCGCGGCACCTACGTGCGCATGCCGGGCCGCTGGGTCGCGGGGCAGTCGCGCGACGCCTACGGGCGCCACTTCGCCTACGACAGCTACGGGCGCCCCCACTACTTCTAGTCAGAGCTCGTTCTCGTCAGAGCTCGTCGTCGGCGAAGGCGAGCACTTCGCTGATCCGACTGGCGCCGACGAGCAGCATCGCCAACCGATCGACCCCGAGCGCGATGCCCGCCGACGGTCGCATCTCCGCGAGCGCCGCCAGGAACTTCTCGTCGATGGGATATGCGGGCAGGCCGCGGCGGCGCCGTTCGGCGAGATCGCTCTCGAGCCGGCGGCGCTGCTCGGCGGCGTCGATGAGCTCGCCAAACGCGTTGCACAGCTCCAGCCCCGCGGCATAGACCTCGAAGCGCTCGACCACGCGCGCATCGCCCGGCTTCGCTCGCGCCAGCGCCGCCAGCGGCTTCGGCCAGTCGTAGACCAGCGTCGGCTGCTGCTGCCCGAGCTGCGGCTCCACGGCGTCGAGGAAGAATCCGAAGAAGACGTCGCTCCAGTCGCCGTCGGCAGCGACGCGCCAGCCGGCGGCGGCGATTCGGCTGCGCAACGTCGCCACGTCCTCGTCGCCGTCGACGCGCACGCGCCCCCAGCGCTGGCACGCCTCGGCGACCGAGACGCGCGGCCACGGCGGCTCGAGCCGACAGCGCCCGATGTGCGCGACGTCGAGATCGCGCGCGCACTGCCAGACCAGCGCTTCGGTGTCGTCGGCGACGACGGTCCAGTCGGCGCCCGCGCGATACCACTCGAGCATCGTGAACTCGGGGTTGTGATGCGCGCCCGCCTCTTTTCTGCGGAACACCTTGCCGAGCGAATAGATCTTGTCGAGGCCGCCGGCCAGAAGCCGCTTCATCTGATACTCGGGCGACGTGATGAGATAGCGATCCTCGACGGCAAACGCGTCGAGGTGGAGCTCCAGCCCCGGCGAGGGGACCACGATCGGCGCTTCGATCTCGAGGAAGTCGCGCGCATCGAAAAATGCGCGGATGGTGCGATTCACCCGGGCGCGCTCGCGGAGCTTCTTGCCGGCGATGCGCGCCCGCTCGGACACGAGGAGGGGCGGCTCCCGCTTCCGCTCAGCCCTTGACGCGCTCGCAGTACTCGCCCGAGCGCGTGTCGATGCGCAGGAGCTCGCCTTCGTTGATGAAGAGCGGCACGTTGATGGTCGCGCCCGTCTCCAACGTCGCCGGCTTCTGCGCGCCACCCGACGTATCGCCCTTGACGCCCGGCTCCGACGAGACCACGCGAAGCTCGACGAAGTTCGGCAGCGCGACGCCGATGGCGCGCGCGTTCCAGAACATGACGTGCACGATCATGTTGTCCTTGAGCCACTTCCAGTCGTCGCCGATGAGATCGGCGAGGATGGTGATCTGCTCGTAGGACTTCTGATCCATGAACACGAAGTCGGAGCCCTCTTTGTAGAGGTACGACATCGGGTTCTCTTCGATGTCGGCCAGCTCGATTTTTTCGCCCGACCGGATGTTGCTCTCGATGTTGCGGCCGGTGAGCAGGTTCTTCATCTTGGTTCGCGTGAAGGCCGCGCCCTTGCCAGGTTTGACGAACTGGCGCTCGATGACGGTGTAGGGCTGCCCGTCGATGAGCAACTTGAGGCCTGGACGGAGTTCGGTCGCTTCTACGCTGCTTGGCATGGTTCGGAGGAAATAGCGCGGCTTGCCGACGGTGTCAATCATGCTAAGGTGCGCGCCCTGAGTGAACGGAACGGTGCGGCAGCCGCACCGTCGTGGAGAGAGCGGAGGCGACGATGGCGTACTTTTGTTGGAGCTGCGGCAACGAGCAAATCTTCGACGTCAAGGTCGGCGTCAAGGTTGGGCGTCGCGATTCTTGCCCCCATTGCGCCGCCGATCTGCACGTCTGCAAGAACTGCCGGCTGTGGGATCCGGCCATCCACAACCAGTGCCGCGAGCCCGAGGCGGCCTTCATTCGCGACCGCCAGGAGTCGAACTTCTGCGCGCACTTCGACATGAAGGACACCGAAGCGGCGGCGACCGACAGCTCGGTCGCGAGCGCCAAGGCCAAGCTCGCCGACCTGTTCAAGAACCTGAAATGAGCGGCGCCGGCGGCGACGATCTCGATCTCGACGCGCGTCAGCTCTGTGACGACGGCGCCTGTCTCGGCGTTCTCGTCGGTGGCAAGTGCAACGTCTGCGGCGTGGCCACGGTCCTCGGGTCGCCGCGCGATCCTGGATCGGGCAGCAGCAGCGACGCCGGGGCGCCACGCGATCCCAGCTCGGGTTCGAGCGTCGGCGCCGGCGGAAGCGCCGCCGCGCGCAGCGGGCCGCCGCGCGATCCCGGCACCGGCCACGCCACCGATGCCGGCGGCGCCAGGATGGCTTCCGCCGACGGCGAGACCTTCGATCCCGACCGCGCCTTGTGTGACGACGGCGCCTGCACCGGTGTCATCGGCAGCGACGGAAAGTGTAAAGAGTGCGGCCGCTCAGCCGCTTCTTGACAACTTAGGTCAAGTATCGGATACCAATTCTTGACCAATTGAGTCAGGAATGAAGCTCTCGACCAAAACGCGATACGGAGTGCGGGCGGTTTTCGACATCGCCTATCACAACGCGGGGCGCCCGACGCAGGCGCGCGACATCGCGCGGCGCCAGGAAGTGCCGCTGCGCTATCTGGAGCAGATCTTCCAGGAGCTGCGCCGCGCCAACCTCGTCGACGCCAAGCGTGGGCCCAAAGGCGGCTATTTTCTGTCGCGCACGCCCGAGTCGATCACGCTCGGCGACGTCATTCGCGCGGTGCAGGGGCCCATCGAGCTCCTCTCCACCGACGACGAAACGCCGGCGGGGCCGCGCACGTCCAAGCAGGTGCCGGCCGACATCTGGCGCGAGCTGGCGCAGAAGGTCGCCGGCGTCTTCGATTCGGTGACGATTCGCGATCTCTGCTCGCGCGGCGAGGCGCTCGGCATCAACCGCGGCGATGGTACGTCGCACATGTACTTCATATGACGGCTGAACGATAGGAGCGGGCGTGGCCCAGACGTCTCCACAGGTCGACAACATCCTCGAGCTCATCGGCGGCACGCCGCTGGTGCGCCTTCGCCGCTTGCCGCAGCAGCTCGTCGGTGAAGCGGCCGCCGAGGTGTGGGTCAAGTGCGAGCAGTTCAACCCGGGCGGCTCGGTCAAGGATCGCATCGCTCTGGCGATGATCGAAGACGCCGAGCAAAAGGGGCGCATCAAGCCCGGGCAGAGCGTCATCGTCGAGCCGACGTCGGGCAACACCGGCATCGGGCTGGCGCTGGTGTGCGCGGTCAAGGGTTATCGGCTGGTGCTGACGATGCCCGAGTCGATGTCGCTCGAGCGGCGCTCGCTCTTG
>JAQBQH010000399.1 GCA_028287105.1 Myxococcales bacterium | reverse complement strand
CGCGCAGAGCGGAGGTAGTAAGGCGGGCTGCCGGCGGCGTAAAGGACCCGCGTCGCGCGCAGCGTGACATCAGCGGGTCCGCTGGAGGAGCACGCCGCGCAGCGGCGACTGCGACGGCTTCCGACGCCGGCAGCGCGCCTTGCTACCTCCGCGCCCCCAGCCGTCTTGACCGGCATTGCCCCTAGCTCGGGGCACGGCGCGCGCGCTCAGTACTTGCCGCGGGCGCGCTCCTTGGGCGGCAGGATCTCGAGGCAGGTGGTCCACCAGCCGGTCTCGATGGTCTCGATGAACTCCTCCGCAATGCGCTCCTCGCGCATCTCGGTCGCCAGCCGCCGCCAGTCGTAGGGCACCGGCACCAGCTCCGCGTCGACGCCGGCGCCGTCCGCGCGCTCGCTCATGACGGCGTACCAGACCTCGTGGCGCCCGTCGTTGGCGGGCCTGCCGATGGCGCCGACGTTGACGATCAGCCGCCCGTCGTCGAGACGCCGCTGCCACGGAATGCCCGAGTGCGTCACCAGAAGGACGTCGCATTCGTGCTGCGTCATCATGCGCGCCACGAACGCGTCGGGCGTCGTCGACTCCCACAGAAACTCGTTCACCTTGCGGGGCGAGCCGTGCGCCATGAGCACGCGCCGATTGCCCCAGGTCGCGCGCAGCGACGGCGGCAGCGCGCGCAGATAGGGTCGCCAGTCGGCGGCGGTGCGGGCGCGCGTGTAGTCGTACGAGAGGCGCGCGTAGTGGTTGTCGCGCGGGTCGGTGTAGCCGCAGCCGCAGTCGCCGAGGTCGTGGCCGATCGAGTGGTCGTAGTTGCCCTGCATGACGACCACGCCGCGCGACTGCAGGATCGGGAAGACGCGATCGGGGTGCGGGCCGAAGCCGCCGAGGTCGCCGAGGCAGTAGAACGCGCCGCAGCCGCGCCGCCGGGCGTCGTCGAGCGTGGCCTCGAGCGCCAGCCAGTTGTTGTAGACGCCGCCGAAGACGGCCCAGCGCGCCGGCGCGCTCACGTCCGACACGAGAGCCCCTCGACGACGCAGGTCTTGCACGCCGCCCACTGCAGCTTGATCGGTCGCAGCGTCTCGGCGAGCGTCCGCCCCATCATCGCCGACGGCGCGTCGAGGAGGATGGGGCAGGTCATGACCCCGTGCGCGGTCACCAGGCGCGACGACGAGCAGACCAGCGCCTCGACCACCTCGGGCGAGAGCGTCAGTCCGCTGAGCGCCGCCAGGTCCTCGCCGTCGTAGCCGTGCGTGCGCCGCTCCTCGCGCCCGATGCGGAGGAGCGGCAGGAACTTGACGCGCGGATGGGTCAGCCCGAGCGAGCGCGCAAACCCGAGGAACTCCGAGCGCGCCGCTTCGGCGGCCAGCCCCTGGCGATGCTCGACGACGGTGACCGCCGGCGACAGCCCGACGCGCGCCAGCTCGGCGATGCCGGCGGTGATGGTCACAAAGGTGCCCTTGCCGCGCACCGGGTCGTTCTCGGCCGCGCTCATGCCGTCGAGCGAGACGCGCAGATCGAACGAGTAGCGCGCGTCGTCGAACGCGCGTCGCGCCCGGCCGGCGGCGTCGCCGTCGATGAGGATGCCGTTGGTGAGCACCGTCAGCGGCCCGCGCGCCAAGGTAGCGCCGACGAGCGACCAGAACTCGGGATGCAGCATCGGCTCGCCGCCGGTGAAGTAGTAGTCGCGCACGCCGAGCGCCACCGCCTCGTCGAGAAAGCGGGTCACGTCGGCGGCGTCCATCATGGGGACGCGTGTCTCGAGCGGGCCGCAGGTGATGAAGCAGTGGCGGCAGGCGATGTTGCACAGAGTGCCCGTGAGCTGGAACCAGACCGTGTCGAGCGCGGTCAGCGGCAGCGATGGCGCGTGGGCGTCGTCGAGGACAGCGGGCACCGGCAGCACCGGGAGTCGCGCAGACACGCGGTAACTTTAGCACGTGGCACGAGGCTGGCACGCCTACCAGACGAGGAGGCCGCGGCCTGCTCGTCAGACGGGCGGGCGTGCCCTCGCTCTGCTAGTGTAGGGGCATGAACGGGCGCGCCATCGCGGCGCTGTGGATCATCTGCGCGGGCCTCGTCGCCTGGGTGTGGCTCCGTCCGATGCACGACGGAACGCTGCCGGCGCCGGTGACGCGGGCAGCGCGCAAAACGCGCGTCGATCCGCATCGCTCGTCGGTGGCGGCACCCGAGGACGAGCCCGCGGCCGAGGAGCCGGCGGCGGCGCCGGTGCACGCCGGCCCGCCCGAACAGCTCAATCGCCACGATCTCGAGACCGCGATCGACAAGGTCAAGCCCAAGGTGATGGGCTGCCGCGACGTCGAGCAGTTCACCGGCTTTCTGACGGTGCGCCTGGTGATCGAGAAGTCGGGCAGCTTGAAGTCGGCCTCGGTGCTCCCGCCTGTCGACAAGACGCGCACCGCCGAGTGCGTGCGCCACGCGCTTCGCGGGCTTTCATTCCCGAAGTTTCGCGGGACCTGGGTGCCGCAGATCGAGTGGAGCTACCCGTTCTGGTTCTCCGAGAAGTAGCCAGGTCGCGCGCGCGACTACGGGCGCGAGCGCTCGAGATCGCGCAGCCGGCGGCGCAGCTGACCGAGCCGCAGCGCCGCGAACACCAGCGCCAGCGACAAGAGCAGGATGACCACCAGCCCCGAGGTCGCCAGCGTGGCCGTGAGCATGCGCGACTCGTGCGCGACCCGGAGCGGCCCGACGCGCTCGAGCGGCGGCGCGCCCGACTCGACGACCCCGGCGGCGGCGACGACGCCGACGTCACTCGACTGCAGCCCCGTGACGGCGCCGGCCACGAGCCGCTTGATGTCGGCGTCCGCCAGCGCCAGCTTCTGCGTCGTCTTCAAGAGCACGGAGGCGGTCGGGCGCGCGTGGGCGGCGTCACCGACGAGCGGCTCCTCCGGCGGCAGCGCCAGGTGGACGCGCGCCGACACGACGCCGGGGATCTCTTCGAGCGACCGCTCCAGCTCCACCGCCAGCGCCGCGCCATAGCGCGCGCGATCCTCGACGGGCGACGGCAACAGCGACCCGCCGGCGAACGTATCCGAGAGACCGCGCAAGGAGCGCTTCGGCAGATCGCGCGCCTCCAAGAGCGAGAAGGCGCGGCCGGCCTCGCCGCGCGCGACCACGATCTTGTAGGCGTTGGCGTTGCCGTCCTCGACCGCCTTGTCGGCGCCGATGCCGGCGTTCTCCAATACCGAGGCGACCTCGTTGGCTTGACGCTCGTCGAGGTTGTGCTCCAGCTCCACGCCGCAGCCGGCGAGCGATAAAACGACCAAAACCCGCCAGGCCATCATTGCTGTCTATTTTAGGATCGGTTTGAATGTGATGCGCCGGTTTTCGTTTCTTACATAAGGAGTTCGATATGCGGGCAATGCGTTGGCTGATGGTCCCGATTCTCGTGAGTGCAATGGGCGGCGTGGCGGCGGCGGAGTGGAAGAATGTGCAGGTCCTGCCGAAGACGATGTCCAAGGACGAGCTCAAGGCGCTCATGAAGGCCCAGTCCAAAGCGCTCGGGGTCGAATGCGATTATTGCCACGACGTGCCCGACATGGCCTCGGACAAGAACGAGAAGAAGCTGATCGCGCGCAAGATGATGCAGATGCAAAACGAGATCAACGAGAAGTGGATCAAGGGCTGGAAGGGCGCCGACAAGGCCAAGGTCAGCTGCGGCACCTGCCACCAGGGCCACGAAGAGCCGCCCAAGTTCACCGTGCAGACCGGCAGCGACAAGCCGCAGACCACGACGCCGGAAAAGAAATAGTCAGCGCCGCGCGCGCGGCTTGTGCACCTTGGGCGCCCCGTCGGGCGCCACCCGACTCGATAAGCTCTCCTTCAGAAGATCGATGGCGCGCGCGTGCAGCCGCGACGACCACGACTTCGACAGCCCCATGATCTTCCCCACCTCCTCGAGCGGGCGATCTTCGAAGTAGTAGAGCTGCAGGAGGCGCCGCTCCTTCTCGGGCAGCGTCTTGAGCGCCTCCTCGACGGCGACGTCGCGCTCGGTCGACTCCATGCGCATCTGCGGCGCGGGCGTCGTCCCCACCGCGGTGTCGCCCGACTCCATCTTGCCTTCGAGCGACGTCACGAAGATCGCCGCCACACCACCGAGCGCCTCGGCGAGGTGGCGCATCTCGTCCTCGATGTTGACCACCGCCGGCGTCTCGGCGCCCGCTTCCCGCTCGGCCAGGTTCGACAGGTAGGCGACCGCGCGCTCCTCGAAGCGCATGCGCTGATACTCGTGCCGCGGCAGCCAGCCCATGTTGCGCAGGCCGTCGAACATGGCGCCGCGCACGCGATAGTAGGCGAACGTCTGGAAGGTCACCCCGTGACGGCGGTCGTAGCGCTCGGCCGCTTCGAGGAGGCCCTGCATGCCGTAGTTGTAGAGGTCGTCGAACTCGATCTCGCGCGGCAGCTGCTCGCGAATTTTTCCGGCAATGGATCGGACGAACGGGACGTTGGCGTCCACGAGCTTCTGCCGATCCTTGTCCGACAGGCGCATCCCCTGCCGAGGCTAACAAGCCGTGCTAGGCTTTAGCAAATGGGTAAAAGGCGATGAGCAAAGATTACAAATGTCCGGCGTGTCAGAACAACGTCGATCGCGCCGCGACGGTCTGCAGTAATCCGGTCTGCCGCGCCGACCTGGCCTTCTGCTCGCACTGCTTCGACATCACCACCTACCTCCTGGCGGAGAAGGGCGAAGGACGCTTTCAGCGCGACAAGTTCAAGTGCGGCCGCTGCGAGCGCATCGGCGTCAAATGCCTCAACTGGCTGGCGGGCGGCTACTGCAACGGACTGGCGCGCGCGACCGAGAACAAGCTCGGCAAACCGCTGTGCGCGAACTGCAACAGCCGCGTCGGTGAGGTCGGGCGCACCGTCATCGGCTGGTCGCTCGTCGGCGCGTTCGGCGGCCTCCTCAAGCCTCGCAAGTAGCGATGGCCCTGCGCACGCCGCTCGACGAGCCCGAGGCTCGCGCGGTCCTCCACAGTTACGGTCTGACGCTCGAGTCGATCGAGCCCTTGCCGGCGCTCGGCACCGTCAACTCCAACTTTCGGGTGCGCGCGTCGGGGAGCCCGTGGTTCCTCAGGCTCAACGAGGGCAAGTCGGACAGCGACGTCGAGGCCGAGGTCAAGCTGGTCGACCGGCTGCGCGACCACGGACTGCAGACGCCCGAGATCATGCGCGCCACCGACGGGCGCGCGGTGGTGCCGGCGGCGGGGCGCCCGGCGACGCTCTTTCCCTGGCTCCCCGGCAAGGAGGCGCAGCCGAACGCCAAGGAGCCGGCGACCTGCGCGCTCGTGGGCACGGCGCTGGCGCGGCTGCATCGCGCCGGCTGGGGGCTCGACGCGGCGTCCCTGCCGCGCAACCACTATTCGCTCGACGCGCTCGAGGAGCGGCTCGAGTCGTTCGCCGACGACATGCGCGTCGCCGACATCGTTCCGTCGCTGCGCCGTGAGCTCGATCGCGCGCGGCGGCGGCGGCCGGCGCTGTGCGGGCTCATCCACCAGGACCTGTTTCCCGACAACGTGCTGGTCGACGCCGAGGGCGGGCTGGTAGCGGTGCTCGACTTCGAGCAGGCCACGCACGGCTCGCTCATCTATGACGTCGCGGTCGCCATCAACGCCTGGTGCTGGACCGGGTCGCGCATCCACAAGCCGGCCGCCGACGCGGTGCTGGCCGCCTACGAGGCGCTGCGGCCGCTCGATCTGAGCGAGCGCGCCCGGCTGGTCGACGAGGCGCGGCTGGGCGCGGCACGCTTCGTAATCACCCGCATTACCGACGTGTTCCTGCCTGAAAACGTCGATCCCGACCTCCGCAAGCGCAAGGATTTCCGCGAATATGTCCGCCGCCTCGAGTGGTGGATGAATCAGTCCGGCTGACGCGCGCGCAGCGGCGTCGCAATCGGCAAAAAACCTTGGCGTATTCGGGCATGGACGCCGCTCGGCGGAGTGTTACATTCCGCGCGTGGCAACCGAGGAAGATCGTCTCGCCGACGAATTGGCGTCGCTGCGGCTGGAACGAAATCCGCCCGCACGCGCGCGTGGAGGCTCGTCGGACGGCCGGCGTGGCGGCGTGCCGGGCTGGATCGTGGGGGCGCTGGTGGTGGCCGGTCTCGGAGTCGGCGGGTTCTTCGTGTTTCGCGAAGGCTCGGGCCGCCTCTTCTCGGAGGACGTCGAGGTCGGCGCGATCACGCTGATGTCGCCGGCGCAGTCGGACGTGACGCTGGTGTCGACCGGATACGTGTACGCGCGGCGCAAGGCGACGGTGGCGCCGAAGGTGACGGGCCGGTTGGCCAAGCTCTACGTCGACGAAGGCAGCGTCGTGAAGGAGGGGCAGGTCATCGCCGATCTGGAATCCGCCGACGTGCACGCGCAGGTGGCGCAGGTGCGGGCCGACATCGCCGCGGCCAAGGCCAAGGTCGAGCGCGCGCGGGCCGACATCGGCGACGCGCAGACGCGATTCAAGCGCGAGGCCGATCTTTTGGAGAAGGGCGCCGGCACGCAGGCGGCATACGACGACGCCAAGGCGCGCCTGTCGATGGTGCAGTCGATGCTGAGCTCCGCCGACGCCGACGTGCGCGCGGTCGAGGCGCGACAGTCCGCGGTCAACGTGCAGCTCGAGAACATCAAGGTGCGGGCGCCGTTCGACGGCACCGTGCTGCGCAAGCTGGCCGAGATCGGCGAGGTCATTCCGCCGATGACGCTGACCGGCATCGTCACGCTGGCCTCGCTCGACGACCTCGAGGTGCAGGCCGACGTCGCCGAGGCGCAGTTCCACAAGGTGAAGGTGGGGACGCCGGCCGAGATCATCCTCGACGCGTTCCCCGACAAGCGCTTTCGCGGCGCGGTCTCCGAGGTCAGGCAGCAGGTCGATCGCTCGAAGGCGGCGGTCACCGTCAAGGTGCGCTTCAGCGATGATTCCAAGGGCGTACTGCCGGACATGGCGGCCAAGGTCAGCTTCCTGTCGAAGGCGCTCGATGACGAATCGCTCAAGGCGGCGCCGAAGCTGATCGCGCCGGCCGACGCGGTCGTCGATCGCGACGGCAAGAAGGTCGTGTTCACCATCGACGACGGCCACGCCAAGGCGCTGACGGTCAAGGTCAGGGGTTCGTTCTCCGACAGCACGGTCGAGCTGGCCGACGGTCCCATGACCGGCACCAAGGTGATTCGCCGTCCCAGCGACAAGATTCGCGACGGCGTCTCGATCAAAGAGAAGAAGAAATGAGGGTGATCCTGTGAGCGACGACAATCTCGAGGCGGGCAAGAACGGCGGCGTCGCCGCCGGCGCCGCCAAGAAGGCGATCATCAAGCTGCGCGGCGTGCGCAAGGTCTACAAGCGCGACCAGCAGGAGATCCCGGTGCTGGAAGGCATCGACCTCGACATCCCCGAGGGGAGCTTCGAGGCGCTGATGGGCCCGTCCGGATCGGGCAAGACGACGCTGCTCAACCTGATCGCCGGCATCGACAACGTGTCGGCGGGGACGGTGGAGGTGGCCGGCACCGACTTGACGCGCCTGTCCGAGGGTGAGCTGGCGACCTGGCGCTCGCGGAATATCGGTTTCATTTTTCAGTTCTATAATCTGTTACCGGTATTCACGGCGTTCCAGAACGTGGAGCTGCCGCTGCTCTTGACCAACCTGTCGAAGGCGGAGCGCAAGAAGCGCGTCGAGACGGCGCTGCGCGTGGTCGGGCTCGAGGATCGCATGGACCACTATCCGCGCCAGCTCTCGGGCGGGCAGGAGCAGCGCGTGGCGATCGCACGCGCCATCGTCACCGACCCGACCATCCTCGTCGCCGACGAGCCGACGGGCGACCTCGACCGCAAGAGCGCCGAGGAGATCTTGAAGCTGCTCGATCTCCTGCATCGGAAGTTCAACAAGACCATCGTCATGGTCACGCACGACCCCGCAGCTGCGCAGTCCGCCGAGATCATCCGGCGGCTCGACAAGGGGCAGCTCCTGGCCGACGGCGCGGCCGGACCGTTCCGGTAGGCCAAGATGAGCTTCTTTTTATTGATATTCAAAAGTGCGTTTCGAAATCGGTTACGCACATTGTTGACCTCGGTCGGCGTCGCCATCGCCATCGTGGCCTTTTTGTTCCTGCGCACGTTCATCGGCGCCTGGTATGGCGGCGTCGAGAACTCGGCGTCGGACCGCATCATCGTGCGCAACAAGATCTCGATCACCTTCGAGCTGCCGCTCAACTACGTCGACAAGGTGCGGCAGATCGTCGGGGACAAGGGGCAGGTCTCGTACGAGAACTGGTTCGGCGCGGTCAATCCGAAGGACGAGCGCGGCTTCTTCGCGAACATGGCGGCCGATCCCGAGGTCTTCAAGATGTATCCCGAGATCGTGATTCCACCCGATCAGTGGAAGGCCTACGCCGAGGACCGCATGGGCGCGATCATCGGCTCGCACCTGGCCGAGAAGTATGGCTGGAAGGTCGGGGACAAGATCACGCTGCGCGGCACCATCTACCCCGGCGACTACGACATGAACGTGCGCGCCATCTACACCTCGACGTCGCGGGCGGTCGACGAGGCGACGATGTGGTTCCACTGGAAATATTTCAACGAGCGGCAGTCGGAGACGCGCAAGGATCACGTCGGGCTCATCATCATCAAGGTCAACGACGCCTCGCAATCGACGGCGGTCGGCCAGGCGATCGACAAGACGTTTGCCAGCTCGGCGGCGGAGACGCGCACCGAGAGCGAGAAGCAGTTTCAGCTCGAGTTCTTGTCGATGGCGTCGGCGCTCATCAGCGCCATCCAGGTCATCTCGGGCGTGGTGCTCGTCATCCTCATGCTCATCCTGGCCAACACGCTGGCCATGGCGACGCGCGAGCGGACCACCGAGTACGCGGTCATGCGCGCCATCGGCTTTCAGCAGCGGCACATCGTCGGCATGGTCGTCGGCGAAGGGTTCGTCATCGCGCTCACCGGGGCGGTGCTCGGGGTGGCGCTGGCGACACCAATATTGAAGTTCTTCGCGCAGCTGTTCGAGAAGCAGATGGGCGGCTTCCTCGGTAACTTCGATCTCGAGCTGCGCGCGGTGGTGCTGGCGGTGGTGGTGGCGCTGGCGCTCGGCATGGCGGCGGCGGCGCTGCCGGCCCGGCGCGCAGGAAAACTCAAGATCGTCGACGCGCTGCGGAGGGTCGAATAATGGCCGTCGCAAAGATTCTCACGCTGCTCGTCGGCATCGCCATCGGCGGCGCGCTGCTCGGTGTCGTCGTCGGGCTCATCGGCTCGATGATCTTCGTGGCGGTGCTCGGGCTGACGATGCTCGGGCGGCGCGATTGGGTGCCGGTGGTCTACAACGTCCGCTCGCTGGGCGTGCGTCGCTGGACCACGGCGGTGACGGCGCTCGGCCTCGCGCTCGTGGTGTTCGTGTTCACGACGGTGCTGATGCTGGCGTCGGGCGTGCGCGAGACGCTCAAGGCGACCGGGTCGGCCCAGAACGCCAAGATCATCCGCAAAGGCTCGCAGACCGAGGTGCAGTCGGGCCTGTTGCCCGAGCATCTGCGCCTCTTGTCGTCGGCCGCGGAGGTGGCGAGCGGACAGGACGGCAAGCCGCTCACGTCGGCGGAGCTGGTGGTCATCATCTTCGCGACGCGCGAAGGGGCCGAGTCGGACGAGATCGGCACCAACTTGAACGTGCGCGGCGTCGGACCAAAGGCGCTCGAGCTCCATTCGCCCAAGCAACTCGAAGGGCGCATGTTCAGGGCCGGCACGTCGGAGATCGTGATCGGAAAGGCGCTCGCCGGAAGGTTCAAGGGCATGCGCATGGGTGGGCAGGTCAAGTTCGCGCGCCGCGAGTGGACCGTCGTCGGCATCGCCGATCAGGGCGGCTCGGCGTACGACTCCGAGGTCTGGGGCGACGTCGATCAGTTCATGGATGCGTTCGCGCGGCGGCCGGCGTTCTCGTCGATCACGATGCGGCTCAAGGACAAGAGCGCGATCACGGCGCTGCAGACCCGCATCGAGGGCGATCCGATGTTGTCGCAGCTCGAGGCCAAGAGCGAGGTCGACTACTGGGCGTCGCAGTCGGAGCAGTTCTCGATGTTCGTCCAGTTCCTCGGCATCTTCGTGGCGGTGATCTTCAGCTTCGGCGCGGTGCTGGGCGCGATGATCACGATGTACGCCCAGGTGGCGGCGCGAACGCGCGAGATCGGGACGCTGCGGGCGCTCGGCTTCCGGCGGCGCGCGGTGCTGGTGTCGTTCGTGGCCGAGTCGGTGATCCTGGCGGCGCTGGCCGGTGGCGTGGGCACGGCGGCGGCGTCGGCGATGCAGCTGGCGTCGTTCACGACGATGAACTTCCAAACCTTCAGCGAGATGTCGTTCCGCTTTCACATGTCGGGCGGCGTCGTCGCGGCGGCGCTCGGGTTCGCCATCGTCATGGGCTTCGCGGGCGGGCTTCTGCCGGCGATGCGCGCGGCACGGATGCCGATTGTGCGCGCGACCCGCGGCGGCTAACTTGCGGCGGCTGATCCTCGGCCGCTGATCCTCTACATTCCGGCGGAGAAGGGCAGCGGCTCGCTGTTGACGTAGCGCGCGAGATCGTGGCGCGCGACGGCCAGTCGCGGATCTTTGTTGGTCTCGTAGCAGCGCATGCGACGGAGCAAGAGGTCCGCCGAGAACGGGAAGTGCGGCTCGAGCGGCGTCAGCGCCTCCTGGCACAGCCGCGGCCAGTCGAGCGCGTAGGCGATGGCGACCACGCCCTTCAAGCGCGCGTCGTTCTTGATGGCGACGGCGAACGGCTGGCGCAGCCGCTGATAGAGCCGCTCGCCGGCGGGCTTGTCGCGCTTGGCGATCTCGACGGCGAGGTCGACGCCGCGCTCGAGGACCACCGGCAGGAACCAGGGGTCCTTGCCGGCGCGCACGAACGCCGAGTCGAGCGCGTTGGTGGCGTCGGCCACCCGTCCCTGACGCAGCCGCAGTCGCGCGAGGTAGACGTCGGCTTCGGTGTCGTGCATCGGCCGCAGCTTGGCGATCCAGGGCTCCGCCGCCGCGTCGCCCGCCTCGGCGAGAGACTCGGCGAAGGCCGCCATCGTGAGCGAATCGGAGGGGTCGTCGGGCTGCGCGCGCCATTCGGCGAGCGCCTCGGTAAAGGAGCCGTCCTCCCATTTGTCGAGGGCGGCGGCGCGATGGCGCTGCTCGGGCGAGGCCTCGGCCAGCGTCAAGGGCGCGCGCCAGTCGGCCACCAGCATCGAGCCCATGCGGTCGCCGACCTTCTTCCAGTCGAGCGCGCCGTGCTCCAGAAGCGGCTGGGTCCACCGCTTGTTGTAGGCGGTCGTGCGCAGCTCGGAGACGTCGAACTGCCGCGAGCGGAAGCCGAGCCCGCGGGCGAAGCCGAACTCCACCAGCGTCAGATCGTCGGTGTTGAGCTTGCCGCGCTCGAGACGGCCGATGACGCGCGCCAGCTCCGCGTTGGCGACGTAGCGGGCGAACACCGCCTCGAGATCGTCGGCGCGCCAGACCCGCGACAAGGCGGTGCGCCAGGGCTCCTCGGCGATGCGCTTGCGCAGCTTGGTGACGTCGTAGGCCATCGTGTGCTTGCCGGCGATGAGCAGGAGATCCGATTCCTCGGTGATCCAGGTCTCCACCTCGGGGAACACCGACTCGATGGTGGCGTAGATGGTGCGGATGGTCTGGGCGTCGACGTTGTAGGCCTGCAGCCACTGGACGAAGAGGCCGTCTTCGCCGAGGCGGTCGGAGGCGGCGCGGTAGAACTCCTGCGTGAAGAGGCTGGCGATGCCGGCGCGATAGGGGTTCGACGGCTCGGAGAAGATGAGGTCGTAGCGCTGGCGCGTCGTGCCGACGACCTCGCGCGCGTCGCCGATGGTGACGTGCACGCGCGGGTTGGCCAGGACGTCGCGGTTGACCGGCGCGCCGCGGCGGGCGATCTCGAGGATGGCCGGCTCCAGCTCGACGACGTCGACGCGCTCCATGGTCGGGACCTGGCCGAGCCAGCCGGCGGTGGAGCCGGTGCCGAGGCCGACGACGAGCGCGCGATGGACGGCGGGGTGAACCAGCGCGCCCATGAGGCCGGCCATCACCTGCGTCGAGGCGTCGGAGCGGAAGCTGCCGTCGACCTTGCCGTTGACGACGAAGGCGTAGCCGTTGAGGTCGTTGAGGGCGACCGACGATTCGACACCGTCGACCTCCCAGCGCATGTAGCGGCGCTGCGTGCGCGCCCACTCTTCGAGCGAGTTGGGCGTTCCCGTCGAGGGCGCGCGGCCGACGCCGACCGAGCCGTGGCGCCAGGCGGCGGTGGGGCCCGGTCGGATGAGGAGACCGAGCGCGAGGCCGGCGGCGAGGATGGGCGCGATCATCGATTCGACGCGCGGCTTTTCGGCGAGCGCGACGGCGACGAGGCCGAGCACCGCCAGGAGCGCGGCGACCAGCCGCCAGCAGCCGGGCGCGCTGAGGAGCGGCATGAGCCCGAAGCCGCCGGCGAGCGACCCGGCGATGGCGCCGGCGGTGTTCCAGGCGTAGGCGTGGCCGACCTGGCGGCCGACGTCGGTGCGGCCGCGGCCGTAGAGCGCGATGAGCAGCGGAAACTGCACGCCCGAGATGAAGGCGGCGGGAAGGATGACGAGCGCGGTGATGGCGAGCCAGCCGACCACGTAGCCGGAGAAGCCGACCGAGCCGAGCGGCCGCAGCGTCGCCGCCCAGATGGCGATGCGATCGCCGAGCGCCCACGGAATGGCCATGGCGACGGCTTCGAGCGCGCAGGTGAGCGCGAAGGCGGGCAGCGTGGCGGCGCGGCGGCCGCCGAGGCCGACGATGCCGAGGGCGTAGGCGACGCCGCCCATGCCGATGCCGAGGAGCGCGACGGCGAGGATGAGGCCGAAGGTGAACGACGAGCCGCCGAGGATCGGCGCCAGCATGCGGTACCAGACCAGCTCCATGAGCAGGAACGCGAAGCCGACGATGGCGGCGGCGGCGAGCGTGAAGGCGGGCGGCGAGGCGGCGGCGGGCGAGTCGTCGCCGGCGGCGGGCGTCGAGGCGACGGTGGCGACGGCGGCGGCCGCGGCGTCGGTCTCGGCGCTGCGATCGGGCATGCGCGAGGAGAGCCAGCGTGCCAGGACCGCCACGCCGATGTTGACCGCGCAGGCGCTCAGCAGCATGTAGCGCGTGCCGAGCGCTTCGAGGAGGACGAAGGTGGAGAGCGAGGCTCCGGCGACGGCGCCGAGCGTGTTGGCGCCGTAGAGGATGGCGAGGTCGCGACGGCCGACGTCACCGGGACGCGCGACCGCCTGCGCGGCGGCGGGGAGCGTGCCGCCCATGAGCACCGTCGGCGCGGCGAGGACGAGGGCGGCGAGGATGAGGCGCACGACGGTGCCGGCGCCGAGGCCGAGGGTGGGGGTGCCACCGACGGCGGCGTAGACCCAGCGGGCGATGAAGACGAACATCGGCGTGAGCGCGGCGGCGCCGGCGATGAGCATCTCGAGCGTGGCGTAGAGGCGTAAGGGGCGGACGGCGGCGGCGGCGCGGCGGCCGAAGACGAGACCGCCGGCACCGAGGCCGCCCATGAAGACCGCGAGGACGGCGGCGGAGGCGGCGGTGCTCGCGCCAAAGACGAGGCGCAGCTCGCGCAGCCACGCCACTTGATAGATGAGCGCGCACATGCCGGAGCCGAAGAGCAAGAGCGCGACGCGTCGAACCGGGGTGTCGTTCATTCCACTCCTCGCAACGGGAATAACACGCGCGCGCCGGTGACGGGATGGGATCCCACCGCCACCTCGACGCCGAAGACGGAGCGCAGGCGCGCTTCGGTGAGCACCTCGGCGACGCTGCCGACGACGGCGGGGGCGCCCGCCGAGAGCAGCGCGAGGCGGGTGCAGAAGGTGGCGGCCAGGTTGAGATCGTGGACCACGACGGCGACGGCGGCGCCGCCCTTGCGGCGGGCGTCGAGCAGGGCGAAGAGATCGAGCTGATGGCGGATGTCGAGCGCCGCGGCCGGCTCGTCGAGGATGAGGACCGGCGTGTCCTGCGCGAGCGCGCGGGCCAACAGGACGCGCTTGCGCTCGCCGCCGGAGAGCTCGGAGAGTGGGCGGTCGGCGAGATCGAAGACGCCGGTGTCGCGCATGGCGCGCTCGGCGGCGGCGAGGTCGTCGGGGCGCTCGAAGCCGAAGGCGCCCAGGCGGGCGCGGCGCCCCATGAGCACGACCTCGAGCGCCGTGAAGGGGAACTCGAGCGGCTCGTCCTGGAGGACGGCGGCGACGAGGCGGGCGCGGGCGCGCGCGGGGAGCGTGTGGAGATCGCGATCGTCGACGGTGACGCGGCCCGACTGCGGGGCGACGAGACCGAGCAGCAGGCGGGCGAGCGTCGACTTGCCGGCGCCGTTGGGGCCGATGATGCCGAGGAGCTCGCCGCTCGCGACCTCGAGGTCGACGTCGACGAGGAGCGGCTTTCCGTAGCTGAAGCGGACGGCGCGGGCGCTGATCATGGGTGGAGGAGCCTGGCGAGCGCCTCGATGCCGTCGACGAGGCGGGGACCGGGGCGGAAGAGCAGATCGCCGTCGACGCGGTGGACGCGGTGCGCCTTGACGGCGGGCAGGGATGAGTACGCTTCGAAGGCGGCCAGCGACGGCTCGGTCGCGTGCGTGCCGACGACGACGACCTCCGGTGCGCGCGCGAGCAGCCGCTCGACGGAGTACTGCGGATAGGGCTGCGGCGAATCGGCGGCGATGTTGTCGCCGCCCGCGGCGCGGATCGCTTCGTCGACGAAGCTCTTGCCGCCCGCGACGGTGAGCGGATCGGGCCAGACGACGACGGCGGTGCGCGGGCGCGGCTTGCCGGCGACGCCCTGCGTGACGGCGGCGATGCGTGCGCGCAAGGTGGCGACGAGCGTCGTGGCGGCCGCCGGGCGCTCGACGGCGGCGCCGATCTTCTCGATGTCGGCGAAGACGTCGTCGAGGCTGGCGGCGCTCGAGACGACGACGCGGATGCCGAGGCGGGAGAGCTCGCCGGCGAGATCGCGCGAGTTGGCGGTGGTGGCGATGAAGACGACGTCGGGCTTGAGGCCGAGGATGCGCTCGACCGAGGGGGCGAGATCGTTGCCGACGCGCGGGACGCCGCGGGCCGCGGGGGGGTAGTCGCTGTACTGGTCGGCGCCGACGACGAGGGGGCCGGCGTCGAGGGCGAACAGGATCTCCGTCGATGAAGGGGCGAGCGAGACGACGCGGCGGACGTGCGCGGCCGGCGGCGCGGGCTTGTGGCAGCCGGACAGGGCGGCGAGGAAGAGCGTTACGACGACGGTCGCGCGGGTCGGGTTCACAGCGCCCGCTCTCCGCCGCGACGGCGCAGGATGACGAGGAAGAGCGGCGCGCCGATGAGCGCGGTCAGGACGCCGACGGCCGGCTCGCTGCCGACGGCGAGAAAGGCGAGGCGCGCGGCGCTGTCGGCAGCGACGAGGAAGGCGGCGCCGCCGAAGAGCGCGGCCGGCAGGAGCACCCGGTGATCGGCGCCGACGAGGCGACGGAGCGCGTGCGGCACGACGATGCCGACGAAGCCGATGGGCCCGGCGAAGGCGACGGCGGCGGCGGTGAGCAGCGACGCGGCGAAGAAGATGACGCGGCGCGCGCGTTCGACGTCGACGCCGACGGTGCGGGCGGCGTCCTCGCCGAGCGCCAGGGCGTTGAGGTCGACGGCGCTGCGCGCCAGCACCACGAGCGCGACGGCGGAATAGACCGCCAGCGTCAGGACACGGGTGGCGTCGACGGTGGCGAGCGAGCCGGCCAGCCAGCCGATCGCTTCGGAGAACGCATTCGGCGAGAGCAGGGTGCGCAGCGCGAGGATGAGGGCGGCGGCGAGCGCGTTGATGACCACGCCGGCGAGCAGCGCCACGTGCGGAACGAGCTGCCCGCGCACGCGGCCGAACACGAACACCGCGGCGACGGCGACGAGCGCGCCGCCGAACGCCCACAACGGGCGCATCCAGATACCGAGCGCGCCGGCGCCGCCGACGAACGCGGCGGCCGTGCCTGCGACCGCGGCGCCACCGGAGACGCCGAGGACGAACGGATCGGCGAGCGGATTGCGGAGGAGCGCCTGAAAGGCCACGCCGGCGACCGCGAGCGCGCCACCGACGAGCGCGCCGAGCAGCACGCGCGGTCCGCGCGCGCCGAACAAGATGGCGGCGTCGAGCGAGCCGCGATCGGCGAGCGCGCGGCCGAGCGACGCGCGCTCGACACCGACGGCGAGCGAGGCCGCGATCGCGGCCAGCGCCACGACCAGGCTGGCCAGCGTCACCGTCGCCACGCGCGCCGGGGTGGCGCGCGCCGGATGCGTCATCGGATACACACTCGCATGCCCATGGTACATATCACGCGCGATGCGCACCTTCCTCGTCGCCGTGCAGCTGATGACACGCGTGCCGGTGCGGCTGGCGGCGGCGCCGTCCGACCGCGAGCTGGCGCGCGCGGCGGCCTGGTTCCCGCTCGTCGGTGCCGGCGTCGGCGCGGTCGCGGCGGCGGCGTATTGGGCGCTCGG
>JAQBQH010000378.1 GCA_028287105.1 Myxococcales bacterium | reverse complement strand
GGCCAGGGCGCACAGGGCGAGCGTCGTCACGAGTAGGTATTTTTCGGGATAGCGGAAGAGCCTGGCGCCCGGGACGAAGCGGAAGAAGGGGACGAAGAAGGGGGCGTGGCGGCCGAACGCGATCAGGAGCGCCACGACGGCGACGACGGCGAGCGCGCGGTTCCGCCGCACCGCCGCCAGCGCCAGGAACGGTGTCGCCAGGCCGAGGTAGATTCCGGCCGACCACGCCTCGTAGTCGAGGCCCGTGCCTTCGTCGTAGAGCCGGTGGATGCGATCGGCGCCGAAGCCGCCCGGCTGGATGAATTCGAGCAGGCGCACCGGTGGAAACGAGAAGTGCAGCGCGTCGGTGAGCGCGACGCCGCCGGCGCGCCCGATGGCGGCGACCTCGAGCGCGGGACCGATCTGCACGGCGGCGAGCGCGACCGCGAGCGCCAAGCCGCCGGCGGCGACGCCGAGCGCGCGCCGACGCGCGGGCGAGGTCGCGGCTTCGACGAGGACGAGACCACCGGCGAGCCAGGCGGCCTGCGGGTCGCCGCCGAGGATCATGAGCGCGACCGCCACCCCGAGGCGCGCGACTTCGGGTCGCGGCGCCGCGTCGGTGCGCGCGACCGCGGCGAGCGCCCAGGGGATCCAGGCGGCACCGACGGCATAGCTGCCGTTGCCGATGAGCATCGAGACGAAGTAGCCCGACAGCGCGAACAGCGCCCCGCCGAACGTCGCCGCCAGCTCGTGGTTGGTCCGCGCGCGCAGCCAGGCACGCATGCCGAACGCAGCGATGAACGCGTGCAGCGCGAAGAAGGCGTCGAGGCCGCGCGGGAAGGGCAACAGCATGACCACGTCGAGCGGGTAGAAGACGCCGGGCTGCACCATGCCGGCGAATGGGCGGCCGAGGCCGAGCCGCGGATTCCACAGCGCCAGCTCGCCGGCGGCGAGTCGCTCGCGCAGATACGCCTTGAGCGGATACGTATAGAGGAGGATGTCGCGCAGCCAGAACGATCGGCCGAGGAGGAGCGGAAAGAAGAGGAGGACGATGACCGCGACCAGCAGCGCCGGACCAATGAGGCGACGGCTGCCGAGGCGGGTCACGCGGCAATCTTAGCGGATGTGGTCAGCGGATGCGCGGATCGTCGAACGCGTTCTCCTCGGGCACGGACTCGGGGAGCTCCTCGTCGCGGCCGCCGAAGCGCCGCCATAGCGGGCGGAAGAGGGCGGGCGCAACCGCGAAGCTGAGACCGAAGGCGACGTGGGCGAGCCAGCTGTAGAGCGGCGGTACCATTTCGGTCCAGATGTCGTGGCCCCAGAGCCCAAAGAGGAGCGGCGGCGTCACCAGGTTGATATCGATGATCTGACTGGCGAGGCCGATGATGACGCCGAGCAACACCGCGCCGCCCGTCGATCGCTCGACGCGCAGGACCGAGGCGGCGATGGCGAAGAGGAATCCCCACAACGCGCAGATCCCGAAGTGGAAGGCGACGGCGCCGACGTACATCATCGGCGTTGGGCCGAGGAGGATGGCGTCGCCGAAGAGGTAGGCGCCGATCGGTCGCAGGGCGAACAAGAGGTCGGTTCGCTGAAAGACGGTGAAGGCGACGATCATCACGACCGCCATGACGGCGCCGCCGACCATCGCCGCGAGGAAGCTCGACAACAGCGTCGCGGAGATGCGCGCATAGTCGGTGGTGGTGACGGGCGCGCCTCCGACTCTCGTCGACTGCATGAAGAGACCTCCGTGGTTGCAGGGGTCTACGAAGCATCGGCAGTGCCAACGTCACCGACGACAACTTGCTGTCGAAGGCAGGCCAGGTCAGCTTGACCGTCGGAGAAACGCCGGTTACCCTCAATTCGTAACTGCGCATGGATCCCGAGCCTCCACAGCCTCGCCGTCGTCTGTTCGTCCAGAATTTTGGCTGCCAGATGAACGATTACGACGTCGAGCGCATGCGTGAGGTCCTGGCGCGCGACGGCTTCGACGAAGCGGCGACCGCGGACGAAGCGGACCTCATCGTCATCAACACCTGCAGCGTGCGCGAGAAGGCGGAGTCCAAGGTGGCTTCGTCGGCGGGGCGCTACCGCGAGCTCAAGCTGAAGCGGCCCGGGGTCGTGGTGGCCATCGGCGGCTGCGTCGCCCAGCAGGAGGGCGAGCGGCTCCTCAAGCGCATCCCGGTGGCCGACTTCACGTTCGGGCCCGACCAGATCCCGTCGTTGCCCGAGCTCCTCGGCAAGCGGGCGCGCGACCGCCGTCGCTTCGCCGCCACCGAGGTCATCGACGTCGAGGACTATCGCTTCCTCACCGCCGAGCCGCGGCTGGGACAGGTGCCGGTCACCGCGCTGGTGACCATCCAGAAGGGCTGCGACAACCACTGCGCCTTCTGCGTGGTGCCGGCGACGCGCGGGCGCGAGGTGTCGCGTCCCTGGCGCGAAGTGGTCGACGAGGTGGCGCGCTTCGTCGCCGCCGGCGCGCGCGAGATCACGCTCATCGGCCAGAACGTCAACTCCTACCACGGGGTCGGCGAGGGGGGCGGCGACGACTTCGCCGAGCTCCTGGCGCGCGTCGACGAGGTGCCGGGTCTCCGCCGCCTGCGCTACACGACCTCGCATCCGCACGACTTCACCGAAAAGGTCGCCGACGCCTTCCGCGATCTGAAGACGCTGTGCGCCTGGCTCCACCTGCCGGTACAGTCCGGTAGCTCGCGCACGCTCAAGCGGATGGTGCGCGACTATACGCGCGAGCAATATCTCCGCCAGATCGACTATGTGCGATCGGTATGCCCCGATATCTCGCTCTCGACGGACATCATCGTCGGATATCCCGGAGAAACCGATTCTGATTTCGGCGAAACCCTCTCGTTATTAGAAGCTGTCCAATACGACAGCATCTACTCGTTCGAATATTCGGAACGGCCGGACACGCCCGCGCTCAAGCTGGCTCTGCGCGACAACGTCCCGTCCGAGGTCAAGGCGCAGCGACTGCAACAGGTGCAGACGCTGCAAAAGGGGGTCTCGACCGAGCGGCTGTCGCGCTGGGTGGGACGTGAAGTGGAGGTTCTGGTGGAGGGCGATTCAGCGCGGTACCCCGGTCAGCTGTGCGGGCGCACGACCGGCAACGAGATGGTCAACTTCGCGGGGCCGCCGTCGCTCGTCGGGCAGCTCGTGCCGGTGCGGATCACCTCGATGCGGTCGCACACGCTCGTCGGTGAATCGGCGCAGGCGAACCATCGCCTGCCGGTGTTGGCATGACCAACGCCAATGGCAGTGGCCGCCGCCGTCCCATGCTCGACATGAAGGTCACGCAGCTCACCATCGATCCCCTGACCAACATCCCCATCGTCATCTTGAAGGACTGCGCCAGCGAGAAGGAGGCGGTGCCGATCTGGATCGGGATCTCCGAAGCCAGCGCCATCGCCACGGAGCTCGAGAAGATCTCGCTCGAGCGGCCGATGACCCACGATCTCCTCAAGAACATCATCGGCGAGGTCGGCGTGCACGTCGATCGCGTCGAGGTGCACGACTTCAAGGACGACATCTTCTACGCGACCATCTATCTCCTCGGCATCGACGGCAAGGAGATCAAGGTCGACTCGCGGCCGTCGGACGCGCTGGCGCTGGCGCTGCGCTGCGGCGCGCGCATCTGCGTCGCGCGCAAGGTCATCGATCAGGCCAACCGCATGGACAAGCGCCCCGACGTCGCCATGGCCGACGGGGAAGAGCCCGGCATCCTCGAAGCGCTCGATGACGAAGACTTCGGAAAGTGGAAGATGTGAAGCGCTGGCTTCCCGTCGTCCTGTACGCCGCGCTCATCTTCTATCTCTCGTCGACCCCCGGTGATGCGGTGCCCCAGTGGGGCGCGGACCACGACAAGCTCGCGCACGCCGCCGAGTATGGCGTGCTCGGCTTCCTTTTGGCGCGCGCGTTCGGTGCCCGTCGCTGGTGGCTCGCCATCGTGGCCGGCGCGCTCTACGGCGTGACCGACGAATTCCACCAGACCTTCGTTCCAAACCGCTACGGCAACGACCTCGGTGACATGACCGCCGACGCCCTCGGCGTGACGCTGGGGGCGCTGGTGTGGCGATTTGTGCTCACACGCCTCTTGCGAAGCCGCGCCGCCGACGGTACGAAGGGCCCATGAGCAAGCTGCATCGCGGCATCATCCGCGGCTTCGACGGCAAGCGCCCCGTGGTCGATCCCGCCGCCTTCGTCGCCGACAACGCCACCATCATCGGCGACGTCACCGTCGGTGCGCGCTCGAGCATCTGGTTCGGGGCGGTCCTGCGCGGCGACGTGTTCCACATCCGCATCGGCGAGGACACCTCGATCCAGGACAACAGCGTCATCCACGTCACGCACGGGCTGCACGGCACCCAGATCGGCAGCAAGGTCACCGTCGGCCA
Source organism: Myxococcales bacterium (assembly GCA_028287105.1). Taxonomy (GTDB): domain Bacteria; phylum Myxococcota_A; class Polyangia; order Palsa-1104; family Palsa-1104; genus JAQBQH01. Next base: position 6,630 of record JAQBQH010000378.1, on the reverse strand, counting down.
CACCGTGACGCTGCACGGCTGTACCGTGGGCGATCTGTGCATCGTCGGAATGGGCGCCACGGTGCTCGACCAGGCGGTCATCGGCGACCGCTGTATCGTGGGCGCCAACGCCCTGGTCACCCCCGGAACCAAGATCCCGGCCGGCTACCTGGCGGTGGGCTCTCCGGCCCGCCCCAAACGGCCGCTCACCGACGAGGAATTGATGTGGCTCGAGGCCTCGGCCATCCACTATGTCGAGCTCATAAATAAGTACGCTGAAGACCCGGACTGGCAATAGCACCTCGCTTTCTGGTAAAATCTAAAGCGGAGTCATGCCGACCCGCCCGTTGCGCGCCCTCTTCGTGGCGCTTCTCCTTTTCGTCGCGGTCAACGCTTCCGCCGACAAAATCGACGATCTCACGCGCGCGCTCATGCAGGACGCGTCGTACAAGGTCCGCGTTCAGGCCGCGCTCGTTCTAGGCAAGCTCGGCGATCGCCGCGCGGTGCCGGCGCTCATGCAGGCGCTGCACGATGAGAACGAGACGGTGCGCGGCGTGGCGGCGACCTCGCTCGGACGCATCGGCGACAAGTCGGCGGCCAACGCGCTCATGGTGGCATCGACCAGCGACTCCTCGGAGTTCGTGCGCAGCCAGGCCAAGAAGGCGCTCGAGGTGATCGCGGGCGGCGGCGGCGGCGTGCTGGCGGCGGCGCCGAAAGCGGGCGCCAAGTTCTACGTGCACATCGGGTTCAACTCGGCGGGCGGCAAGGGCGGCGCGGAGTATTCGCGGCTCGTGCGCGAGGCGCTGTTCAAGGAGCTGCAGAAGCTGCCGGCGGTGACGCTGTCGGTGGCGGGCGCGAGCGGCGCGCCGTCCAAGGCGATCCTGTCGTCGCACCACCTGCAGGGCTACATCGTCGACGGGACCATCCAGCGCCTCTCGGCGAGCCCCGCCGGCGGCCAGCAGCAGATCGACTGCGACTTGAAGGCGTTCGTGGCGACCTTCCCCGAGAACTCGATCAAGATGATGACGCAAGAGGGCGCCTCTCTGCAGACGGGCTCCGGAGCGTCCGAAGAGATGAGCGGCAAGCGCGACTGCCTCGTCGCGGCGATCGAAGCGGTGCGCGACGACGTGGGCAAGTTCTTGCGGACTCAGGAATAGGAAAGGACAGAGGACCACCATGGCGCAGCAGGGCTATAAACGAAGTCTTCGAAACTATCTGCTCAACTCGGGATACCAGTTGCGCTTCACCGGCGTCATCGTGGTGATCGCGGCCATCCTGACGGGCGGGCTCGGCTACTTCGTGATGTCGAAGGCGCGGGAGGCATCGCGGCTGGTGTCGGTGCGGGCCATGGATCCCACCGACGAGCTGGCGCAGCAGCTGGTGACGCAGTTCCAGCACAACGACCGCATCCTTTTGGCCATCCTCATCGCTTTCGGCTTCATCTTGTCGGTGGTGCTGGCGGCATTCGGCATCGTTCTGACGCACAAGGTGGCAGGCCCGCTTTTCAAGATCACCAACCACCTGGACAAGATTCGCGACGGCAAGCTCGGCGTCGTCTACAACCTGCGCAAAGGCGATCAGCTCGTCGACTTCTTCGATCACTTCAAGGGCGCGCACGATGCGCTGCGACGCTCGACGCAGGACGATATCGAGCTGCTCGACAAGGCGATCGCCGCCGCCGGCGTGAGCCCGCTCGCCGACGAGCTCAAGGCCGCCAAAGCGCGCAAAGAAGAATCCCTGAAGTAGCGGTCGAGGTAGCGACCACCGAGAATGATCGTGTTATAAGCGGCTCCTACTATCAGGAGCCGACATGCGGAACTTCCTCGCCATTTGCGCCGTCGTCTGTACGAGCGGCCTCGCCTTCGCGCAGCAGAGCCAGAACCCGATGTCCTACGAGGCCGTTGCCAAGGCCAAGCAGGGCTCGTGGGCCGAGTACACGATGACGATGAAGGGGCAGGCGCAGCAGATCAAGATGCGCTACTCCGTCGTCGAGAAGACCGATAAGCAGATGGGGCTTCAGATCGACTCGAATACGCCCATGGGCGAGATGCACATGAACATGACGTTCGAGCCGGCGCCGCCCGAGGGCTTCAAGCTGGTCAAGGGCAAGATGCAGATGGGCAACAATCCGCCGCAGGACATGCCGGCCGCGGTGATGGCGTCGAACGGAATCAAGAAGAGCGACATGCCGGGCAAGCTGGTGGGCGCCGAGAAGGTGACCGTGCCGGCCGGGACGTTCGAGACCAAGCGCTACACGCGCACGATGCCCAAAGAGGCGGGTGGCTCGACGATCGACGTCTGGATGAGCGACAAGGCGATCCCGACGGGCCTGGTCAAGATGACCGATGCGCGCGGCGTCGAGATGGTGCTGAGCGCGACGGGTTCCGATGCCAAGGCGCGCCCGATGGGTGCGACGGCGCCGGCCGCTGGCGACAAGGCCGCGGCGGGCGACAAGGCGATCGCCGGCGACAAGGCCGCGCCTGCCAAGACCGACAAGAGCTCCGCCCCCGCGAAGAAGTAGCTAGCCCAGCAAAGTCCGCCCGTCGATCCCGGCGGGCGTCTGCATCCCCAACGAATCGAGAATCGTCGGAAACGCGTCGACCGAGCGCGCCGGCCGCGACACCGTCGGCACGTTGACTGCGAACGGCACGCGCATGTGATCGCGGTGCAAGGAGCCGTGGCACGAGAGGTACTCGACGCGCTCCTTGGCGGCGGCGCGCAGATCGTAGCCGTGCGCCGCCGAGACCACGAAGTCGCCCGCCCGCGGCGAATCGAACAGCTGCGCCACCTGCAGCGGGGCATCGGGGTAGTCGCTGTCGGCGGTGCGCTCGAGGATGTCCAGGCGCGACATGCGCTCGGGCATCGGTCCGTAGCCGAACGGATCGCCGCCGCTGACCTTGTAGGTCACGTCGTCGTCGTGCAGCGTGATGGCGGCGGCCCCGCGGCGCGAGCGCACGTGCACCTCACCGCCGGCGGCACGATAGATCACATGGTCGACGCCGTCGTTGGCGAGCAGATCCTCGACGAGCGTCGGGTGCTTCTCGAGGTGCACCTCGGCGCCATGGCGCGGCGACCACTCGGCCGGGCCCTTCAAGTAGATGTGCCCGACGCCGTTGCCGGCGACCATGACGGCGGCGGTGGCGCCGAGCCAGCGCTGCATCTGCTTCGGGAAGTAGAGCGTCTTATAGCCGAGGCGCTCGATGAACGATTCGAGATCGAAGTGCGCCTTGACCTCGGTGTGGCCGTGGTCGGCGCCGAGCATGAGCAGCGACGACTCGAGCTGACCGCTCTTGCGCAAGCTGCCGACGAGGCGGCCCAACACGCCGTCGAACTCGCCGTAGCGGGCGCGCACGCGCGCGGAGAAGGGGCCGTGATGGTGCGAGTACTCGTCGATGGAGTAGGTGGTGTGGAAGGTGAACTTCTCGCGGCGGCGCGAGGCCGCGCGCAGCAGGAAGCGCTCGCCCGCCTCGTCGACGTGGTCCCAGCTGCCGGTGCGGAAGAACTTGAGCGCCGCCGGCACGCGACGGAAATAGGCGGCGTTGCGGCGAATGCCGGTGCCGCGCGAGATGCCGCTGAAGATGTTCGACGACGGCTTGATGAGCTCGAACAGCGTCCGCGAGGTCTTGGCCAGGTCGCGGTCCATGAGGTAGCTGCCGAGACCGTGATAGTTGCGGAAGCGCATGAACGAGAGCGGGCGGCGCTGATAGCGCTCGCGATCGAACCAGCGATAGCCGGGGATGTTGGCGCGTCCGGGGAACATGCCGGTGAGATACGGGATGTAGGCCACGCCGGTCACCGACGGGAAGACGGTGGTCGCGGCGCGATAGCCGCCCGGCTCGACCAGGTAGCGCGCGATGTTCGGCAGCTCGCCGCGGGCGAGGAGCTCCTCGAAGATGTCGGTACGCGCGCCGTCGAGAAGGAAGAAAAACGCGCGCTGGAACTTCGCAGCCATGACCGCCGTTTGTAACTGCGCAGTGCGTCGAGCGCAAGGGCGTCAGTGACGGCAAATTGGTCGGACCGGGCGACGGGGTCAGCGCCCGAGGACGATGTCGTGGTCGTACTCCATCGAGTCGTAGGCGTCCTTGGCGATCGACTTGAGGAGCTCGTCGTCGTTGTCGTCGAACCTGCGGATGTTGCGCTTGATGCGCTGCGAGGCGCGCCCGCACACCGCGCGGCATAGCTTGGCCTCGCGCTCCGCTTCGGGCCCGCGCGCGTTGAGCGCCAGCGTCGCGCGCGACATGCACGCCACCATCATGAACAGGTCGATGACAATGTCGGCGACGCGCCGCTGCACGTACTGCATCTCGGAGATGACCTTGCCGTGCTTGCGCAGGACCTTCTCGACGTTCTTGGCCAGCTCCGGCACCCAATCCTCGAACAGCACCGCCTCCTTCTTGAACGCGGGATGGATGTGGTCGAGCCGTTCGCCGCCGTAGTACTGCGTCTTGATCTTGTCCATGACGAAGTCGGCGACGAGCCCGTAGCCCTTGAGCGGCCACTTGATGGCGTCGGACAGCTGCGCCAGTCGATCGCCCGGCCCCTGCATGCCCGACAGCGCGATGAAGCAGCGCAGGATCTCGTTGGTGCCTTCGAAGATGAGGTTGATGCGGGCGTCGCGCAGCAGCCGCTCGTAGGGGAACTCCTTCATGTAGCCGACGCCGGCCGCGATCTGCAGCGACTCGTTGACCACGCGCCACAGCATCTCCGAGCCGTAGACCTTGCAGCAGGCGCTCTCGACGCTGTAGTCCTCGATGCCGCGATCGATGAGCCCGGTGGTCAGATAGACCATCGACTCGGCCGCGTAGATCTCCATCATCATGCGCGCGATCTTGTCCTTGATGAGCCCGAAGTCGGCGATGGCGCGCCCGAACTGCCGTCGCGAGGTGGCGTGCGCCAGCGCCAGCTTCATGACCTGCTCGGCCGCGCCGACCGCGCCCGCCGCGAGACCGAGGCGGCCGTTGTTGAGGACGCCCATCGCCACCTTGAAGCCGCCGCCGAGCTGCCCGAGCAGGTTCTCCTTCGGCACCTTGACGTTGTCGAAGTAGAGCGCGGTCGTCGACGAGCCCTTGATGCCGAGCTTGTGCTCCTCGGCGCCCGAGGTGACGCCCATCTTGCGCTCGACGAGGAAGGCGCTGATGCGATCCTTCTGGGCGCCGTCGCGCGTGACCTCGGTCTGCGCGAACACGGTGAAGAAGTCGGCGATGCCGCCGTTTGTGATCCAGATCTTCGAGCCGTTCAAGACGAAGCTGCCGTCGGGCTCTACGGTCGCGCGGGTCTTGATCGACGCGGCGTCGGAGCCGGAGCCGGGCTCGGTGAGCGCGAAGGCGGCGATGAGCTCGCCGGTCGCCAGCCGCGGCAGATAGCGCGCCTGCTGCTCGTCGGAGCCGTAGAGCACGAGCCCCTTACAGCCGATCGACTGATGGCCGCCCAGCGTCACGGCGATCGATCCGTCGACTCCGGCGATCTCCTGAAAGGCGCGCGCATAGCCGGTGACCGACAGGCCGAGGCCGCCGTGCGCCTCGGGGATGGCGAGCCCGAAGAGCCCGAGCGCGCGCATGCCCTCGATCACCGACGGCGGCAGCCGGGCTTCCTCGTCGATCTTGCGCGAGTCGATCTCGTTCGCGGCGAACTTCTTGAACTGATCGAGGATCAGCTTCAGCGCATCTTGATCTTCCTTCCGCATCGTCGGATAGGGCACGACGAGCGACTCGGGGATGTGGCCGAAGAACAGGCTCTTGCCGAAGCTGGCCGGCGTTTCGTCGTCGCCCATCAGGTCGCTCCTTTTCGCGTCGTTCGGTACCAGAGCGCCGCCGTCAAAAGGAGCATGGCCAGCGCGATCAGCTGTGACGTCGACAGTAGGCTCGCCACGACGCCGCGCTCGACATCGTCGCCCCGCCAGTGCTCGACGACCAGACGCAAGATCGCGTAGCCGCCGAGGTAGACGAGGAAGGCGGCGCCCGCTCGGCGCGTGACCCGCGCGGGGAGGAGCGCGGTGGTAGCGGCGAGGACACACAGGCCGGCCGCTTCGTAGAGCTGCGTCGGGTGGCGCGGCGCGCCGGCGAGCGTGACCGCCAGCGGGAACGACGCCACGACCGGTCTTCCGTAACAGCAGCCGGCCATCAAGCAGCCGATGCGCCCGACGGCGTGACCGAGCGCCAGCCCTGGTGCGCCAGCGTCGGCGGCGCGGGCGATGGGGATCTTCCAGGCGCGACAGTAGCTCCAGGCTGCGACGGCGCCACCGATGAGCCCGCCGTAGAACACGAGGCCCGGTGTCTTCAAGAGCGACGGATCGCGGAACAGGTCGCGCGCGTGGACGATCCAGTAGCTGACCACGCCACCGACGAGGCCGCCGGCGACGCCGAGCAGGCCCACGGCCAGCTCGTCGAAGCGCGCGATGCCGAAGCGCCCCGCGCGCGCGACGCCGACGAGGATGCCGATGGCCATGCCGGCGACGACGAGCGCGCCGTAGGCGTAGATGGTGTGTTCGACTCCGAGGAAGGAAACGCGGACGAGCGTGGGATGCACGCTGCTACTTCTTGGCCGGCTCCGGCGTGGGGGCTGCCTGCGGCTCGGCCGGCTGCGGCTGCTTATGAGACTCGTCGAGCGCCTTCTTGAAGGCCTCGTTGAATTCCTGGTTCTGCTTCTGGAACT
>JAQBQH010000381.1 GCA_028287105.1 Myxococcales bacterium | reverse complement strand
GCCAGCGTGACCGCAACCTGTGCAATGCCTCCCAGTACGGCGAGACGGCGACGCGCGAAGGCGGGACCTGCCGCAGCCAGTACACGGTGCCGACGACGTACGCGGGCGGCTGCGGCACCAACGCCGGCGCGAACTCCGCGACCTGCGGCACCAAGCTCGTCTGCTATCGCGATTCCGACTGCTCGCCCGGCAACGTGGGTCAGTGCGTCCTCGACGCGAGCGGCAAATGGGGCGAGTGCGCCTGCGGCGGTGCCAACGTCTGCCCGAACGGCAACTACACCTGCACCGGCGCTCGTTGCGTCTACAATCAGAACTGCGTCGGCACCAACGGCGGCGTCATCCTCGTCGACCCCGTGGCGGCGCAGTCGGCCGCGCTGCTCAAGTGGGTCAACGGCGTCGAGGTCTTTACCGACGACGGCAGCGGCACCAACACGGCCACCGATCCCGAGCTGCGCGCGGTCGGCTCGACGCCGCTCGCCGGCACCGCCCGCGCAGCCACGACCTGGTACAAGAATGTGGTCGATGCGCAGAAGGCGTGCCGCCCCTACGTGCTGGTCCAGATCACCGACGGCGACGATACGTGCGACCCCAACGGCACCGACGGTCCCGTCGCCGCCGCCTCCGCCTTCGTCGATGCCACCGTTCCTGGCGCCGTCAACCCGAACAAGGTCTATTTGATCGGCCTCAACATCAACAACGCGGTCATGAACAACGTCGCCAAGGTCGGCGGCACCGGCGCCGCGCGCCTCGCCACGTCGCAGCAGGACATCGAGGCCGCGCTCGCCGACATCGTCGCCAGCTCGGTGCTCGTCGAGAAGTGCAACGGCAAGGACGACGACTGCGACGGTCTGTGCGACGAGGACTATCCCGGCGTGCAGGTCTCGAGCCCCGGCTCCGACGGCAAGGCGTGCAGCAACGCCCACTCGGCGTCGACCTGCAACAACGGCTATCCGGCCGTCTCCGTCTGCTTCGACTCGGGCGTGTTCGTCTGCTCGGCGGATCAGCTCTCGCAGGTCTGCAGCGCGCAGACCTGCGTCGGCGCCGCCGGCGGTACGCTGACGTCGCCTGCCGGCGGCACCATGCGCATCTCGAACGCGCTCAACATCCCGTCGAGCGCGGTGGGCAAGCTGTTCCGCGTCGCCGGCGCCGCCAAGGCGGCCAACAACGGCCTCTTCGTCATCAGCGCCCTCGGCGTCAACAGCGTCGACGTGACCAACGCCGCCGTCAACATGCCGGACGCCGCGACCGTGGTGTACGGCTATCCGTCGATGCAGGGCGCCGCGACCATCACGCGGCCCGTCGCCGGTACCGAGCGCCTCACGCTCACCATCGGCTCGACCGGCGGCGTGCTGGTCGGCGATCAGATCACGATCCTCAACGCGGCCCCCATCGCCGACAACGGCACCTTCAACGTCACCGCCGTGACCGCCACGTACATCGAAGTGGCCAACGGCGCCGCCGTCGCCGGCACCGCCCCCGGCCTGTGGGCCGACCTCCGCATCTGCCCAGGCGTCGAGACCTGCAACAACAAGGACGACGACTGCGACGGAATCGTCGACAACTGCGGCGGCGGTGGTGCCAACAGCTGCTGCCTCTCGGCGTGCCCGGCCTGCGCCAAGCCGCCCTATCTCGAGACCTGCAACAACTGCGACGACGACTGCGACAACATCATCGACAACCACCTCACCGACACCGGCGCCACCTGCGACGCCAACAACACCGGTGACTGCGCTCCCAGCACCTGGAAGTGCTGCTCGACCAACCCGTCGAGCGGCAGCTGCGGCGCCGTCAACGGCTCGAGCGACACGCTCTACTGCGTCGGCGGCAACCCCGGCTATCCCAAGATCGCCGACCTCTGCGACGGCACCGACGATAACTGCAACGGCGTCGCCAACGACGGCCCGCCGCAGCCCTGCTTCGACGACGGCACGCCGGGTGGACCGCTGCCGGCCGGTAAAGACGGCGTCGGCATCTGCCACCACGGCGACGCCGCCTGCCTCACGACGCCGCTGCCGGCCGGCAATCCCGGTTGCCCGCCCGGCTGGCCCGCGGGCAAGGTGTGCCCGCGCACGCCGCCGGTCATCGGCACCTGCAGCGGTCTTCAGAAGCCGATCGCCGAGGTCTGCAACGGCCGCGACGACGACTGCGACGGCAGCATCGACAACGGCGGTATGACCACCGACGATTGGGCGGACCCGACCAACCCGAACTACGGCACCGCGCATCCCTGCTGCTCGACGGGAAATCCGGCCGACTGCATGAACAGCGCCACCGGCGTCCGCTGCAAGCTCGGCGGCTACGCTTGCGTCAACGGCCAGAAGGTCTGCGTGGGCTCGGTCCCGAAGAGCCTGGAAGTCTGCGACACCGTCGACAACGACTGCAACGGCGCCGTCGACGACGTGCCGGGTATCAACACGCCGTGTACCGGTAACGGCGTCGAGACCCGCGGCGCCTGCACGGCGCGCCTCGAGTGCGTTCTTCCCAACCCGGTCCCGCAGTGCGTGCAGAAGCAGGGTCCCGTCGCCGAGACCTGCAACGGCAAGGACGACAACTGCAACGGCAAGATCGACGACACCGATCCGCCGCTGGCGCCTGCCAACGGCATGCTCCCCGGCACGGGCGTCGCCTGCGATCTGCCGATGCCGCCTGCCGACAAGCCGCCCTGTAAGCCGGGCGCGACCATCTGCGTCGCCGGCATGATCGATTGCCAGGGCGGCGTGCACCCGATGCCGAACCAGTGCAACGGGGTCTCCACCGACTGCACCGGCATGCCGAACTCCAACGGCAACTGCCCGACGGGCTTCCAGTGCTACCAGGGCAACTGCGTCGCGCCCTGCCAGCCGGGCGAATTCCCCTGCCCGGGTGGCTACGCGTGCCAGAAGGACACGATGCTCTGCATCCCCGACGAGTGCGCGAAGATCACGTGCCCGAAGGGCTTCAACTGCTCCCTCGATCCGGCCGGCAACGCGACCTGCAAGGATCCCTGCGACAACGTCACCTGCCCGCCGGCGTACATCTGTCAGCTCGGCGTGTGCGTCGACTCGTCGTGCCGCACCCAGGGCTGCCCGAGCGGCGAGGTCTGCGTCGCCACCGGCACCAACGTGTTCGATTGTCAGCCTGATCCGTGCGCCGACGTCATCTGCCCCGCCGGTCAGTTCTGCTCGGCCGGCTCGTGTGTGGGCGCTTGCATCGGCCCCTGCCCGAGCGGTCAGTTCTGCGATCGCGGCCAGTGCTCGCCCGACCCGTGCGGCAAGGTCCCGTGCATCGCGGGCCAGGTCTGCTCGGTGCAGAGCGGCGTCGGCGTCTGCGTCGAGAACCAGTGCCAGTTCGGCTGCGGCTTCGGTCAGGCGTGCTGCGGCGGCGCCTGCGTGGCCGACCAGTGCGAGCATCTGCATTGCCCGGAGGACACGCATTGCGCGCTCACCTCGGCGTGCAACGCGACCTGCGAGACCAATCCGCAATCGCCCAAGGATCAGATCGTGGGCGCGGGCGGCGGCGGCTTCGGCTGCGCGGTCGGGGGGCATGAGAGCGCACCGTCGCTGGCGTGGCTGATGCTGGTGGCCGGGGCGCTGCTCTTGCGCCGGCGTCGCGCGGCGGAGGTGCGGCGATGAAGCGGCTGTTCCTCGGCGCGCTTCTGCTCGTCGTCGCCTCGGGCTGTAGGTCGAACCCGTACTGCCTCAACTGCAAGGACTCGGGCAACGGCGTCATCGCGCCCGACGACATGACCGATGTCGGCGACCTCGCCGGCACCGACGACATGGACACGCCGCCCGATCTGCTCGGGCAGGGTGGACCGTGCGTGCCGACCAACGGCGGCGTCGAGATCTGCGACAAGCTCGACAACGACTGCAACGGCAAGATCGACGACGTGTCGATGGACCGCCTCGTCGGCGATCCCAACAACTGCGGCGCCTGCGGCGTGGAATGTAAATTTCCGCATGCGTTCGGTCAGTGCGTCGGCGGATTCGACGGCGGCATGCCGACCTGCAAGGCCAACGGCTGCCAGCCCGGCTATATCGATCTCGACGGCGATCCGACCAACGGCTGCGAGTACGTCTGCACGCCGACGTCGCCGGCGACCGAAGCGTGCGACGGCAAGGACAACAACTGCGACGGCAGGATCGACGAAGGCTTCACGACGACCTGGTTCGACGCGAACAAGCAGATGCCGAAGTACGACAGCGCGCTGGCCAACTGCGGTCAGTGCGGCGTCGTGTGCAGCCTCGGCGCCGGCACCGTGATGGCGTGTCAGGGCACCGGCGCCAACGGACGCGGTCAGTGCGTCGTCACCGCCTGCGTCAATGCGCTCGACTCGATGAACGTGCACCAGACCTACCGCCACAATCCGCTGGCCGGCAATATCGACGTCACCGGCTGCGAGGTCCACTGCCCGAAGCCGGCCGCGTCGCTCGGCAACGACTGCAATCCCAACGGCGCCTGCACCTTCCCCGTCGAGACCTGCAACGGCCTCGACGACGACTGCAACTTCGTCTCCGACGACAATCTGACCGACCCGGGCCTCAACGGCCCCTGCCCCGACGGGGCGCCCGGCAAGCTGTGCCAGGACGCGACCACCTGCGGCAAAGGCGTCTGCGCCGCGGGCACGTACAAGTGCGTCGGCGGCGGCTTGACCTGCGATCTCTCGGTCGGCCCGTCGCCGGAGAGCTGCAACGGCAAGGACGACGACTGCAACGGCAAGGTCGACGATCCCTACACGGCGACGTGGAAGGACGCGGGCAATCAGATGCCGCGCTACGACTCCGACAAGAACAACTGCGGCGCCTGCACCACGGTGTGCACGCTGCCGAACGCGCCGAACATCTGCCGTCGCTTCGGCGCCGACACGGTGGGCAGCTGCGCCACGGCTGGCTGCAACGCCGGCTGGAACTACGTGCCCAAGACCGACAGCGATCCGAACAACCCGATGTGCGACGTCACCACCGTCGGCAACAAGGACTCGACGCAGGGCACGACCGGCCGCGGCTGCTTCTATCCGTGCCCGGTCAACCCGATCAACGGCGAGAGCTGCGACGGCCTCGACAACGACTGCAACGGCTGCCGCGATGACGGCATCACGCCGCCGCCGATCGCCTGCTCGAACCTCGGCGTGTGCGCGGGCCAGGGCGTCACCGCGCGCTGCCAGGGCGCCAAGGGCTACAAGTGCGACTACTCGATGGTGCCCAACGTCAGCCTCGATCCGGCCGGCAACCTCGCCGCGACCGAGCTGCAGTGCGATAACCTCGACAACAACTGCGAAGGTCGCTGCGACGAGAACTTCCCCAACGTCGGCGTCAGCGGGGCGGGCTGCACCAACGCGCCGCGCACCGTCAAGACCTGCACGGCAGGGCAGGGCGTCTGCCAGGTCACGCAGCCGTATGCGTGCGGCAAGAGCGTCGTGACCAGCCCGTACAACGACATCGAGCAGTGCACGGCGACGGCCAATACGGCGGCGGCGAAGGACGAAGAGTGCAACGGCAAGGATGACGACTGCGACGGCTCGATCGACGAGGCGTCGACGTCGGTGATCGGCGCGACGACGTATCAGGGCTGGCACGACAAGGTGGTGCAGGTTGCCGTCGCGGCCGACCCGTTCACGGGGCAGGCGGCGCACACGGTGTACGCGTACCAGTACGAGGCGACGCGCCCCGACGCGACCGGCACGACGCCCGGCTCGCAGTCGCAGCGCGCCTGCTCGGTCGCAGGGCGGCTGCCGTGGGCGAACGTGACGCTGGCGCAGGCGCAGGCGGCCTGCGCGGCGATCAAGAACGCGGCCGGCACCGCCATCGGGCGACTCTGCTCGGCGTGGGAATGGCAGCAGACCTGTAACGGCAACGCGGCGTCGGGCACGCACTGGTCGATGTCCTCGTCGTCGACGACGTACGTGCCGCAGGTGTGCAACGACGCGGCGCAGGACGATCAACGCTGCAAGCCCGGCGCGACGCCGTCGCAGTGCCTCCTGACGTGCAACGGCTCGGGCCAGTGCACCTGCATGAGCGACGCGGACTGCAGCCCCGGGTTCGCGTGCAACGTCGGCATCTGCCGCGGCTCGGGCGCGTGGCCGACCGGCTCCGTTGGGACGGTGGGCGCGGGCAATCAGTGCTTCGTGCTCTTCGGGACCGACGAGGCGCACGACTTCAGCGGCAACTTGCAGGAGTGGACGTCGACGCCCGTGACGCTGAAGCAGGGCGCGACGGCATCGATCGCAGCGACGGGAACCGCCGGTCAGTGGCAGGTCAACGGCCTGACCAACATCTTCTCCACCGACGCGGGCGCGCAGCTGATCCTGACGGGCGCGACGTCGGCGGGGAACAACGGCACGTTCGACATCGTGTCGGTGACGCCGTCGACGAGCGTGGTGATCTCGAACCCGAATGGCTCGGTGCAGGCGGGCGCGACGATCACGTGGAAGTTCGTCTACAACAAGCTGCGCGGCGGCAATTACCTGACGAACGCGTCGGGCGGCGACAGCTGCGAGTTCGACTTCGACATCCAGAAGGCGTCGTTCTCCAATACCAACGTCGGCTTCCGCTGCTGCTCCGACACGGCGCCGTAGCCACCATCTCGCCGTGGCTGGCAGCGCACGCTGTCACGCTCCCCCCCCCCCGATCTCGAAGAGTCGATTCTGACGCGCTGCGCCGCGAATTTATTTTTCGCGCAGCGACGACAAATTCGCCTGACGTGGGCACGAGTTGGGCAGTGGAAGAAACGAGTGTCAGCGCGCGGACAGATGTCCATCCGGGGTCATGGCTTAATAGTCGAACCGACCATGCCGTTCACGGTGACGCAGCGGAAGAGGGGTGGGTTCGAGTACACGAGCCTCGCGGAGACACAGTCCGCGGCTTTGGTACTGGCGCAGATGATGCGCCGCGCGGGCGACGAGTACTGCGCCGAATCAGCAGTCACGGTGCAGAGCTCGAATGGGGCCATCATATCGGCCTGGCGCGGCGGAACCTATGGATGGCAACCCGTCCCCCAAGCGCGCCCAGCCGCGTCGGAGACCGGCCTCCAGCCGCTCCACTCACCGCGCCCCCCCGGCCCGGCCCCGAAACGGTCCAACCGTTTCGCCCGCCTCCCGACCGATGCGATGCAATCCCAATCGCAGGTCTCGATGTCCCGCTCCTACGGGTCGATCTCGATCACCGACTACTCCGCCGTCTCCGTCGCATAATCCAGCCCTACAATACCTGCCGCATCAACCACGTCCGCGGCGCACTCACCGCCACCCTCGACGCACGTCCTGCAAGGCCGCTCAGCGGCGCGGATGCTCGATGCGATAATCGGCCAGCATGCGCAGCGCCCGCTCGAGCAGCGCGCGCGGCACCAGCGTGTTGCCGATGCGGTCGCGCGCCATCTTGGCGGCCGTGAAGAACTCCGCGCGGAACCCCTCGGACACGGGAACATTGCGCAGCCCCTGCTTGGCGAACAGCCCGCCGAGCAGCTCCGCGTCCTGTCGCCGTCCGAGCTCTTCGATGCCGATGAGCATGCGCGCCGCCCCCGCGCGCAACGCCGCTTGCAACTCGGCCGGCAGGCGCTGGAACTGCTTGGCACCGAACACGAGGCAGCCGTACAGATAGCCGGTGTGCAGGTCGGTCACGTAGCCCGCCGCCGACGACCACTGAAACGCCAAGGCCGCCGTCGGTGCCGCCACGAACCCGTCGAGCTTCTTGTCGTCATAGGCGCGCCGCGCGTCGTACAGCGGCGTCGGGACGACCTGCATCCCCATCGCGCGCGAGGTCTCGATGCCGACCTCGTCGATGTCCCAGCGCCACAGCTTGAGGCGCTTGACGTCCTCCATGCTGCGCACCGGCTCGCGCGTGAATAACACGTCGGGCCCGAGGCCCGCCGAGCCCAGCATGATGACGCCGTGCTGCGCCGCTTCGTCTTCGAGCGTCGGCTGCAGCCGTGTCATCACGTCGCGCGCCTCGTCGCGGCTCTCGAACACGCCGGGCAGGCGCAGCAGGCGCATCGACGGCGCGACCTCCTGGCACAAGAACTGTCCCGAGGCGACTCCGTCGAGCTGCCCGCGCCGCACGCGCTCGCCCATCTCCAGCTCGTCGCCGGCGACGCTCGACATGTAGAGCTTGATCTTGAGCGCGCCCTTGGCCTCGGCCTCGGCGTAGCGGGCAAACGCCCGGAACTCGCGCGCCCAGCCGGTCCCGTCGGGTGCGACGGTGCCGATGCGCAACGTCACCGGCTCTGCGCGCGCCGTTGCGCAGGCGACGAGGAGCAGCAGCGCCGCCGTGCTCGCCGTCGCGGCCACGGCGCCGCGCCTAGCCATGCGTCGTCTTCAGCGTCAGATGCGTCGCCTGCCCCGCCTTGATGCGCACCTTGACCGCGGGCGACCGCAGCTCCTCACCGTCGCGCAGCTGCACCGTATGCTCGCCCTTCGCGAGGCGGAACACCGTCGGGCTGAAGAATCCCGAGCTCTCGCCGTCGACCCACACGTCGGCCACCGCGTCGCTGTCGAGCATCAAGGTCCCGCGCTCGCTCTTCTCCGGCGTCAGGTTCGCAGTCATCACCGCCGCCTTGTCGTCGGGCGTGAGCGCGCGCGAGGTCAGCTCGAAGCCGTCCTTCTCCAGCTGCACGCGATAGAACTCGTCGTCCGCCAGCGTCAGCTCGAGCGGGGTCTGGCCGATCTGCAGCACGCCGTTGAGGTAGACCAGCGCGCCCGACGGCACCGTCTCGACGGTGACGACGTGGTTCGGCGCCGGCAGCGTGACCTGCATGAGCGCGCGCCCGTTGGCCTCGATCGTCGTGTGCTGCTCGACGGGAGCGTGGCCCGGCAGCGTCACGCGCACGACGTGCGCGCCGGCGGCCAGCCCCGACACCGACGTCGGCGTCGCCTCCGCGTGCGCCTTGCCGTCGACGGTGACCTGCGCGCCGGGAGGCTCGCTCGCCACCAGCAGCGTCGCGCCCGCGGCCGCGTCGACGGGACGGTGATGTGCGAGGCGCCAGCCCCATGCGCCCGCGGCGAGCGCCACCCCGGCGACGAACGCCAGCGCCAGCCCCGTCGCGCGCCGCATCGGCGGCAGCGTCATCCCAGGGCCGTCGCTCTTGCCCGACCCGCGCCGCTTCTCGACGGCGGAGTTGAGCGCCCGCGCCAGCTCCTGCATCGAGCCGTAGCGATCGTGCGGATTCTTCGACAGCGCGCGCTGAATCACCCGGTCGAGCTGAGCCGGCACGTCGGTGGCGTTCATCGACAGCGGCTCGGCCGGCTCGTGCAGCTGTCGATACAGCGTCTGTACGTCGTCGCTGCCGCTGAACGGCGGTCGCCCCGCGATCATCTCGTACAGCAAACAGGCGAGCGCGTAGACGTCGCTGCGCGGATCGATTTCGCGCCCCGAGATCTGCTCGGGCGACATATACGTGGGCGTGCCGATGATCTGCCCCGTGCGCGTGAGCTGCTCGGTGCCGGCCACCGCGGCGATCTTCGCCAATCCGAAGTCGACCAGCTTCGGCGTCTCGCCGACCTCGCGATCGGCCGTCAAGATGACGTTGGCCGGCTTGAGATCGCGATGGATGATCCCGGCCGCGTGCGCCCCGTCGAGCCCCCAGGCCAGCCGCGTCGCGATGTGCACCGCGCGCTGGATCGACATCGCCTTTTCGCGCGCGAGCACCACCGCCAGCGTCTCGCCGGGCACGTACTCCATGACGAGGAACGTCGGATCGCCGATGACGACGTCGATGAAGCGCGCGACGTTGGGATGCTCGATCGACGCCACCGCCTGCGCCTCGTGCTGAAAACGCTGCCGGAACTCGGGATTGGCGAGCAGGTCCGGCTTGAGCACCTTGATCGCCACGCGCACGCCGATGGCGTTGTTCTCGGCGACGAAGACGTTGCCCATCGCGCCGCCGCCCAGCACCTCGAGGAGCTTATAGCGCCCGCCGACCACGTCGCCCGGCTGCAGCGAACGGCGCTGCAGGATCTCCGCGAAGCCGTCGGGCAGGGTGTCGATGCGCGCGAATCCACCGTCGCTGAGCTCGCGCCTGAGCTCCTCGGGCGCGAACATCGGCGAGCGCATCAGCTCCGACGGCACCCGCTGGCGATCGGTGTCGATCTTGCCAATGTCTTTCGCCGGCGGTGGCGGCAACGCGCCGCGCAGGTCGTCGGACGTGAGCCGTACGGTATCCGCCTCAGCGCCGTCGAAGACCGGCAGCTCAGGCGGAGGTGGTTGGCGTTCCCCCATCGCGCAGTCGATTCCGTCCTTGATTTTACATGACTTACCCATCTTCCGCGATGCTAATGTCGTCGTGCCATGAGCCTCGAGCGCGCCACCGTCGATTCGCCGATCGGGCCGACGACCGGGCGGCTCGGCATGTGGACCTTCCTCGCCAGCGACGTGATGTCGTTTGGCGGCCTGCTCGCCGCGTATGCGTACCTGCGCACCCGCGCGCAGACGTGGCCCGAGGCGGGCACGCGGCTCGACGTGCGGCTCGCCGCGGTCATGACCTTCGTCCTCCTCGCCTCGTCGCTGACGATGGCGTTTGCCGTCGACGCGGCGCGTGCCGGCCGGGCCCGCGGCACCGCCGGCTGGCTGGCGGCGACCCTGGCGCTCGGCGCGGCGTTCCTCGGCGGCCAGGCGTGGGAGTGGACTGCGCTCGCCCGCCACGGCTACGACTTCGCCGCCGATCACGCGTCGTCGACTTTTTACGTAGTCACCGGCTGGCACGGCGCCCACGTCGCCGCCGGGGTCATCTATCTCACCGTCGTGGTCGCACGCCGCCGCCTCGACGCGGTCCCCAGCGCCGCCCTGTTCTGGCAGTTCCTCGACGCCGTCTGGATCCTCATCTTCACCGCGCTGTACCTCGTCTGATGTCGACGGCGCGCGCCCATCTCGTCGCCACCCTGGCGCTCGCGGCGCTCGTCGCCGGCGAGCTGGCGCTGCACGCCGCCCACGTCGCGCGCGCTCCCACGCGCGTGGCGCTCGGCCTGCTCGCCGTCGCCGGGTTCGCCGGGGTCGTCGTCTTCCACATGAAGCTGCGCGCCGAGCGCCGCTGGGTCCGCATCCTCTTCACCTCGCCGCTGGGGCTGCCGATCCTGTACGCCGTGACCCTCGTCGCGGACGTCTGGACGCGCGGAATTCGCCCATGATTTGTCCCAGCTGCGCCGCGGTGGTTCCGCCGGCTGTCTGGAAGCTCGTCGGTGGGCTGGTCGCGGCCCCGTTCTTCATCGTCGCTGCCGTCCTCGTCGCCATCCTTCATGCCCAGCGTTCCGCCGCGCTGCCGCCTGCTCGCCCACCGAGCGTACCGCCGCCCGTCCCGCAGGAACCCGACGGCGCGCCCTTTGCTTAGGACCTAGACAGATGCGTACGACGATGACGGGCGTTTTCCGCAATCCAGAAGCCGCCTTGTTGGCCTCCGAGCAGCTGCGCGAGCTCAACCAGGCGGCGGGCAGCATCCGACTGTTCCTCCCCGGCGAGAACGGCGCGCCCGTCGAGCTGCAGGTGGTGCGCGAGCGCTCGCCGTGGCTACGCGTGACCGCGTGGGGCGTCGCCGTCGGCATCATCTTCATGTACGTGTCGCTGTCGATGGCGCGCTCGTGGATCTACGCCATCGTCGCGTTGATCTCGGGGGCGCTCTTCGGCCTGCTGCTCGCCGGCTGGCTCGGCGGCCAGCGCTATCCGCGCTCCGTGCGCCCGCACATGCGCAAGAAGTACCTCGACCTCGTCCGCTCGGGCCGCGGGGTCCTGCTCGTCGAGGTCATCGGCTCGGCGGACGACGTTCGCCAGCTCATGGAAGAGTCGGGCGCCTACGTCTCCGAAGGCTACTGGCCGGTGCGCGACACCTTGCAGCCGGTCTGACGCAGCTTGACGACGTAATAGGCGAGCGACCACAGATCGTCCTCGGGCAGCGCGCCTTTCCACGTCGGCATTCCGGAGCCGCCGATGCCCGCCGCGATGACGCGATAGAGATCGACCAGCTCGGTGCCTTTGTAGATGGTGCGCAGCGGATCGCAGGCGAGGTCGGGAGGGACCTGGCGCACGGGCTGCTCGCACTCGCGCTCCTCGATCGTCTTGT